>JAOZLL010000066.1:0-7942 GCA_029934835.1 Flavobacteriaceae bacterium
TTATTCCATTTACGAAGCTTTGGTATTTCTAATTCATATTTATAAGCAATTTGATACAAGGTTTCTCCTTGTTGCACGATATGATAACTATTTATATCTACTTTTAAAGTATCCTTTTTGATAGTTTTCGGGAGCTCAATTGATTTACTTGGAGGAATTGTATCTTTAACAACAACTTCCTCTTTATCACTTCTTTTATTGTCTTGATTATTATGGTTGACGATACTATCCACAGAATCTACCACTACTACATCAACATGTTTTGTTAATAGTTTCTGCCCTACAAAAATATCATTTGTTTTTAATTGATTAATTTTTTTTAAATCGTTAACACTTATATTAAATTTTTTAGAGATTCCATATAATCCATCACCTTTTTGTACAATATAAAAATTTGCTTTTGTTGAAGTATTCATATAATCCTCGCCCAAGATCATTTCATCATACTTATATAATTTATACTTTTTTATAATGTTGATTAATTTCTGAGGGTACTTATTGTCCGTAGCATAACCCGCTTTTTTGAGCCCTTCAGCCCAAGCTTTATAATCGCCTTTATCTAATTCAAATAAAGCGTTGTAACGCGTTCTTTGCGTTAAAAAATGAGAATGATCATTAAAGGAATAAATAGGATTATCATATACTCTAAAACATTCTCCTTTTTTATCATCATCATAGTATGTTCTTCCCCCATTCCAATTTTTATGACATTTGATTCCAAAATGATTATTTGATTTTTTTGTCAAATCACTATTCCCACTATTAGATTCTAAAATACCTTGTGCTAGAGTAATACTTGCTGGAATATTATATTTTATCATTTGTGCAACAGCAATATTTGAATACAAATCAATATATTCAATGGTTGATAAACTCATTTTTGATGTAGAAACTATAACAACTTCCTTTGTGTCAGTTTTAATGACATTCTTTTCTGCTTTAGTTTGTGTCTCTTTAGGATGAGAAGTAGTTTTATTGCTCTTAGTGTTTTTTTTAGCACCACAACTAGTAAAAATGATACTTACAATTAATCCAATAATAATTTTTATTTTAATCATGATTTGTAATAATAAAGGGTAAATTTTTATTTTTTAATCGTTGATTCATTCCAGAAATCCCTTGTAATCCTCCTGTATGGATTGCTAAAATCTTTACTTTATCTTCAAAATAACCTTTTTTTGCTAAATCAATAATGCCAAACAACATCTTTCCTGTATAAATAGGATCTAATTGAATGCCTGTTTGTAAACTAAAATCATTGATAAAATGAACAAGCTCAGGATTAATCTTTGCAAATCCACCAAAATGATAATCGTTTAGAAGTTGCCAATTATCTGTTGAATGAACATATTTTTTGATCTCATCAGATAAAAAATCACCTTTTAATGCTGGAAAACCCAGTACCTTTTGATGTAGCTTTAATGAATTTATTATTCCAGAAATTGTACCACCAGTTCCAATTGCTGAACAAATATAATCAAAATTTGATTCATTATCTCCCAATATTTCTTCACATCCTTTTACCGCTAAATCATTTGTCCCGCCTTCTGGAACAAGATAAAAACTCCCAAACTCATTTTTTAGTGCCTCAATAAATTTTTGTGTATGCTTTAAACGATAGGATGATCTGTCAATAAACTTAAACTGCATACCTTGTTTATTTGCAAAATTTAATGTAGGATTTTTTTTAAGTGTCTTTTCGATATCGCCTCCTAATTCATTTCCACGAATTATTCCAATAGTTCTAAAACCTAATTCTTTACCAGCTGCAGCCGATGCCGCTATATGATTGGAAAAAGCTCCTCCAAAAGTCAATATGGTATTATGATTTTGCTCTTTGGCTGCCTCTAGATTATACTTTAATTTTCTATACTTGTTTCCAGAAATATGTGGATGTAGTAAATCATCTCTTTTTATCCAAAGTGTAATTGGTTTAGAATCTTTAGGAGTATAGGTTACTTTCTGTAAGATACTTTTTTTAAGTGGTAATAACATATTACAAATTTAAACCTTATTAACTAAAAACAAAAAACAGCGTTCAAAAATTGAACGCTGTTTTAAAACTAGTGACCTGGCTGGGGCTCGAACCCAGGACCACCTCCTTAAAAGGGAGGTGCTCTACCAACTGAGCTACCAGGTCTCGCATTTAAGCGGGTGCAAATATAGAAGTATATTTAGTAAAATCAAACAAAGAATGAAATATTTTTCACTACATATCTTTACGATAAGCTTCTCTTACTTTTTTGTACAAGTTTGATGAATAAACAAAGTTGACAACAGCCTCATTATCAGTTCTAAATATATCCTCTTTTGTTCCTTCCCATGCCTTTTCTCCATCCTTTAAAAAAATAATTTTATCACCAATTTCCATCACAGAATTCATATCATGTGAATTTATAACCGTAATAATATCATATTCTTGTGTTATTTCTCTAATCAGATTGTCAATTACAATAGCAGTTTGTGGGTCTAATCCAGAGTTTGGTTCATCACAAAACAAATATTTAGGTCTCATAACTATGGCGCGAGCAATAGCTACTCTTTTTTTCATTCCACCAGATAATTCTGATGGATATTTGTTATTGGCATCGGGTAAATGAACTCTATTCAAAACAAAACTGACACGTTCAAGCATTTCAGTTTTAGATAAGCTAGTAAACATTTTTAGAGGAAACATAACATTTTCTTCCACAGTCATGGAATCATACAAAGCGCTACCTTGAAATACCATCCCTATTTCTTTACGTATTTGTCTTTTCTCCTTTTCTTTTAATCCGTTAAAAATACGGCTATCAAAAGAAATTTCACCTTCTTCAGGATCGAGTAATCCTACCATACATTTTATAAAAACTGTTTTTCCTGATCCACTTTGTCCAATAACCAAACTTGTTTTTCCCTTCTCAAAAGTTGCTGAAACACCTTTTAAGATATGTGCATCTCCAAATGATTTATGTATGTTTATTACTTCTAACATTTATCCTAATAACATTTGAGTTAAAAAATAGTTTAGCAAAATAATTACTACGCTTGTCCAAACAACTGCTTTGGTACTCGCTCTTCCTACTTCTAACGCGCCACCACTTACTTTATGCCCATGATAGGCAGAAACCGTGACAATTACAAAAGCAAACACCACTGTTTTTATTATGGCATATTGAATAAAATAGGGATTAAACTCTAATTGAATTCCCATAATATAATCTTCAGTAAAAAACAAATCAGTTAATATACCAGCAACCCATCCTCCAAGAATCCCTAAAAACATAGCCAATATCACTAAAATTGGATAGAACAACAACACAGCTATTACTTTAGGTAAAACTAAATAGTTAAGCGAATTAATACCCATAATTTCTAGTGCATCAATTTGCTCTGTAACTCGCATAGTGCCAATACTTGAAGTTATATAAGAACCCACTTTACCAGCCAAAATTACTGAAACAAATGTAGGAGCAAACTCTAAAATCATAGAACGTTTAGTGGCAAAACCAATTAAGTATTTGGGTATAAATGGACTATCAACATTTAAGGCAGTTTGAATGGCTACAACACCACCAACAAAAAAGGCAATGAATGCTGTAATTCCTAAAGATTTCAGACCTAAATCATCTAATTCTTTAAATAAAGAAGTCCAAAAAACATCCCATTTCTGTGGTTTTCTAAATACTTGAAAAAGCATTAGTACGTAAGCTCCTATATGTTCGAGGTTTGTCATTGTAGCTTGCTAAAATAGGAAAAAGGATGTAGACTAATGTTCAAAGCAATAAGTTTTTTATATGTCATGTCAATTGTTCTTGTAGGTCAGACCAAGATTCCATTAAAACATCTAAAGTATCTTTTTTAGCTTGATACATCTCAAAAAAATCAGATTTTCCTATAATTGTTTCATCATTTTCAAAAATAGCAGCATCTAGATTGATTATTTCTTTTTCTAAATCGGCTATTGAAATTTCTAGTTTACTAATCTTATTTTTAATGCGTTTAATAGCTTTTTCCTCTTCCCTTGTATTTTTCTTTACGGTATTTTTTACATCTGATGTAGTATCAACTTTTTCAACTTCTCTAAAATTTTCAAATTTTCGTTGTTCTAAATAATAATCTATATCACCTAAATATTCATTTATTTTATGATCTCTAAATTCATAGACTTTTTCGACCAATCCTTGTAAGAAATCTCTATCATGTGAAACAACAATCAAACTTCCTTCAAATGATTTTAATGCATTTTTTAATACCATTTTAGATGCCATATCTAGATGATTGGTCGGCTCATCCATTATTAATACATTAAATGGTGTTAACAACATTTTACATAAAGCAAGACGATTACGCTCTCCACCTGAGAGTACTTTTACTTTCTTTTCGACAGCATCACCTCCAAACAAAAAACTCCCGAGCATGTTTCTAATATTAATTCTATTTACATCGGTTGCCACAGTTTCCATCTCTTGAACCAAGGTGTTTTCTGCCGTTAAATAATCAGATTGATTTTGCGCAAAATAACCAATTTTAACATTGTGTCCTGCCTCAACAGAGCCATCATACAGAATTTCGTTAACTAAAATTTTTGCCAAAGTAGTTTTACCCATTCCATTTTGTCCTACAAAAGCAATTTTACAACCTCTTTCTAATAAGAGATTAATATCCTCTATTACTTTATTATCTCCATAATACTTAGTTACATTCTCTAAAGTAAAAATGACTTTTCCTGGTTGATCTGCTACTGGAAAACGTACATTCATTACGGAGTTTTCCGAATTATCAACCTCTATTCTTTCTACTTTATCTAATTTTTTAATCAGTGACTGTGCAAAAGCTGCTTTACTTGCCTTATAACGAAATTTTTCAATTAGTTGTTCGGTTTGTTTAATTTGTTTATCCTGATTTTTTTGTGCCTGCAACTGTTTTTCTATTAATTCTTGACGAATCAATAAATATTCTGAATAAGATTTTTTAAAGTCATAAATACCTCCTAAAGAAATCTCAATAGTACGATTTGTTATTGCATCTAAAAACATTCTATCATGAGAAACTACTAAGACAATGCCTTGATATGATTTTAAAAAAATTTCAAACCAAATAATTGATTCTATATCTAAATGATTGGTTGGCTCATCTAATAATAAAATATCATTTTTTTGAAGGAGTAATTTGGCTAGTTCAATTCGCATACGCCAACCTCCTGAAAATGTATCGGTTAGTTTATCAAAATCAGCTCTTTTAAAACCTAGGCCTTGTAAAATTCGTTCAGTATCTCCTTTATAATTATAGCCTCCTATTAATTCATAACGATGTGTTAAATCATCTAATTGATGTAATAAATCTTGATAGATCTCACTTTCATAATCTGTTTTAGTTTCTAAGTCTTCATGAATACTTTCTAACAATGCTTCAATTTTTTTTATTTCAGTAAAAGCTAAATAGGTTTCCTCTAATATTGTTTTACCTTTATTGAAATCAATATCCTGCTTTAAAAAACCTATTTTAGAATTCTTATCATTTGCCAGTATACCATCATATTCTTGTTCTCCAGCTATAACACGTAATAAGGTTGATTTACCAGCTCCATTTTTACCGATTAATCCTACTCGATTTCCTGGAGTAAGTTTAAAACTTACATTAGAAAATATGGGTGTTCCTGCAAAAGAAACGGATAAGTTATTTACGTCTATCATTGTTGGGTTTAAGGTTTAAAGGAAAAATACTATTCTTTATTATCATTTACAAAGTTATTTCATAACGTTTTATGTCCATTTCTTTTAGTATACTCTCCTGTTTTTCTAAGTGATTAAACAAGCTTTTCGCAAGGTAGGGTGCAATGATTACACCTCGCGTTCCTAATCCGTTTAAAACGGCTAAATTAGGATATTTTGGATGTCTTCCTATTAAAGGCCTTCTATCTTTTATTGTAGGTCTTAAGCCTACTTTATAATCAATAATCTTATAGGGAAGTTTTAAAAAACTGTTTAATTTTCGTTCTAATTCTTCTCTAGCCTCTTTTGTTGAGTTGAAAGTTTTATCTTCCCAATTATAAGTAGCGCCCACTACATATTTATTATTCCCAAAAGGAACCATAAATACACCTGACTTTATTGTAAAATCAATATCTAAATCAGGAATTTCAATAACTAACATCTCTCCTTTTGCTTCACGCATAGGTAGATAATTAAAAAAGGGATTTTGATGTAAATAAGTACCTTCACTAAAAACAATTTGATCTGCATCAATATTTAGGTATTGAACTTTATCATCTCTTACGATTAAATGTTCGTATTCAAAAGATTTCTCTAAAAACTGTTTTTTTGCAACTAAGTACTTTTTATAATCATTTAATAATTCCTCTCCTTCAACTCTACCTACATTTTTAAGTTTTCCAAAACCATATGGACTAAGTATTCCTGTTACCTGTTTATTAGATATTTCGGGTTGCATATACTCAGACATTACTGCTTTATCAGATGCAACAATCCAGTTGTTTTGTTCTTCTATTGAATGTAAAATTCTTTTGATTTCAATTGGAGTAATATATAATTTCTTGAATTTTTTTTCTAATTCTTGATAAAAGGGCAAAGAGTATTGCCACATTTCATGTGACATCCAGGCTGGAGTAAAACGTTTAAGGATAATTGGATTATACATTCCTCCAACAATTCGACTTGGTGCATTTTCATTGTTATCAAAAACGATAAATGATTTACCTGCTTTTTCTAATTCAGCAACAAAAGCCATTCCTGCTAAACCAAATCCTACAATTATGTAATCTACTTTCATTATGTTTAAAATTTCACCGCTAAGACACTAAGACACAAAGAAAAATACTAATAAATCTCTTTCATTATGTATAATTTTCACCGCTAAGACACAAAGAAAAAATGTATAGTGATCTTAAACTAGTTATAAAAATACTAAAATAAAAAAAGGCACTCAAATGAATGCCTTTTTTATAATTTATTTATGAACTAGTAATTCCATAGATCTAATTCCTTATTACGAATATCGTCTTTTAATTTTTCAGACTCTAAAACTTGAAATAAAGAGTTCCCTTTTACATAACTACTGACCTCTCTATCACCATGAATATTCTCTTCTTTGTATATCAATGAGCTAAAACGATGTGCATTTAACAAGTGATCAAATGATATTGGAAAAGCGGCGTTTTTAGGATTAAATACTTTCATCTCATGCATCACTAAACGGGCATCTGGATAAAAAACCCAAAAAATTGGTAATTTTTCATCAATATCTCCTATATCATCACGACCAATAGTTTGTACATCTTGTGCAATAGGTGCTATACCTAAAAGGCGGTATTTCATTTCACCTTGACGTTTGTCAATATACCATACTCCTTTAATTTTATAACCTTCTATATGCTCTGAATCAATATTATAAGTATCAATATACTCTGAAATATCTGCATTTGGATCTGAATTTAGGATATCAATTGCTTCAGGTAACGTATCTTTTCTATATAATTTATCTTGAATCTCTTGAACAGTTAACTTTGCCGTAAAATAGGAATCATCATAAATCTCAGTAATATTACCTTGATTAATACCTCTTAATAATGTATCATATAACGAACGACGATCATTAGAAATACGCATGGTATCTATTGGATAATAATAGGGTAAATTTAAACGCTCGTTTAAATCTACATATTCCCAAACAATCTTTGACCAATATAAATCACGGTCATCTAAATAACCATATTCTAAAGGTTTATCATTATCAGCTGCTATTTGTTCTGCAGATTTAAGCCCTATTTGTTGAGGCGTTTTAGCATTCAACAAATTGGTTTGTGCACTAATTGTGGCACTTACAAATAATACGATACTTAGTATGAAAAATTTACTTTGATTCATCTATAAAAAATTTATTTTATCTCTATCAATACTGGTGAAGCGGGTTTAACTCTATAACCAGCTCCTGCTCCAACTAA
>JAOZLL010000066.1:8042-11001 GCA_029934835.1 Flavobacteriaceae bacterium
AACTTCACTTGCTTTAAGAGAAGGATCATTTTTACCTAAAACAATTTTAGCTTTCAATCGTTCGTTAGAATAATAGGCACTTTTTTCAAAGACAACCATTGCATCATAATTAGTCATAGAAACATCACTTTCCAATTGTCCACCTAATATAGAATTATAAATATCTGTTTCTGTTGTACGAATATCTGCTTGAATTTGCTCTATGTTGGTTAAGGTAGTAATTAATGGAAAACCTTCATATCGGCTATCTAACCAATCTTGTGTTCTTTTTTTACTTCCATCAACTATTGGATCTTCTGTTGAGAAGCGTTTTACAACTTGTTCATTAATATCTTCGTTATCTCCTACAAGTGTAAGCACTTTTTCACGGTAGGCATTGATATGATCTACATATTCTGCTCCTTCAGGTGTATGTTTACCTTTAAGAAAGAAAAAAGCATCTCCAGCTCCTGAACCGTCCATTGTTTCATAATCTGAACGATCTTCTACTTTTTCTAGTAATATTTCTTTAACGCCATCTAAATATTGAAAGAATTCATTAGAAGCACTACTCAAACTTTGTGCTTTTGCATTTTTCTCTTTGTATTTATCGGGCTGTTCTACTGCTTTAGTTGCTAAATTAGTTAGCACAGTATTATTAGCATTGGCTACTTTTACATTAGAAGCTGCTAATTTGTCTTTCATAAAACCAAAGGATGATAATACTTTTTTACTCATGTTCATTGCGAGCATCGCAATAAATATTAGATACATCAAGTTAATCATCTTCTGCCTTGCGGATAAATTTCCTCCTGCCATGTTAGTTACTTTTTAAGGTTAATAATTGGGTTTGGAAAATTATTTTCTATTCATTGCAGTTAACATTCCTCCATAAACTCCATTAAGGTTTTGAAGGTTAGATGCCATAGATTCCATTTGTTCTTTCAAAGCACCTGCATTATTTGCTACTTCTTCATTTATTTGAGCTTGACGACTTGCACTATCTAATTGAACTTTGTATAAACTATTAAGAGACTCCATTTGAGAAGCAGCCATTGCAAGTTGTTCACTATATTTATTAGTAGCCGAAATAGAATCTACTGCCGGTTTAATTTGATCTGCAGCACCTTTAAAGTTTTGGATACTTTCACCTAGGCTTGTCATTAGACCTGCATCTAATTTTGCCTCTTTAAGCATAGAATCTAATTTTTGAGATAACATACTTTGTGCTTGTTGTGCTTCAAGTTTGTCTTTTCTCTTAGCTTCGCTTTTACCACCTGCTAATTCTGGATAAACTTTAGACCAGTCTAAATCATCTTCAATATGTTCAAATGCTGAAATAAAGAAAATACCGGCTTCAGTAAATAACCCTATCATTAATAACATGTCTCCTGTCAATGGACCCACACTCATGTGTAAAATTTTAAATAATGCTCCTAAAATTACAATTGATGCACCTATACTATAGGACATGTGAAAAAATTTCTTACTTGCTTTTGATTGTGCCATAATTAAATTATTTTGGTTTAAAAATTGGGTTGTTTATTAATTGGTTAAATTTTATTCTCCCGTTAAACTTGTTCCGAGATAGTCTTGTACTGTTCTGAATCCAATATAGCTTCGTGCTGTATCAGCATATTCATAATCTCTTGAACTTACTTCTAAGAAATAAGCCATGTCTTTCCAAGAACCACCACGTATTACTTTTCTATGGTTGTTTCTATCTTCAACATTTGGATTCATAGTTGATCCTAAATAATAGGATGCTTCATTATAGGCCGTGCCAGTCCATTCAGATACATTACCTGCCATGTTAAATAGACCATATCCATTTCTTTTATAGGATTTCCCTTCCATGGTATATAAAGCTCCATCAACAGCATAATCTCCACGTGCTGGTTTAAAATTTGCTAAGAAACAACCTCTATCACTAGTTGTATAAGGCGTTCCCCAAGGATATTTTGCATATTCTAGACCTCCACGTGCTGCATATTCCCATTCTGCTTCGGATGGTAAACGAAAATGTGGAACTCGACTTGAATTCTTTCTTGAACGTAAAAAGTCATTTTTCTTCTTAGTTCTCCAGCTTGAAAAAGCTCTGGCTTGATTCCATGTTATTCCTACTACAGGATAATCTCCATAGGCTTGATGCCAAAAGTAATCTTGGTGCATCGGGTCATTATAAGAATAACTAAAATCTTTTACCCATACAGTTGTATCAGGATAAACGGAAACAACTTCATGAATGATTTGTTCTTTACGAGATGTTCCTCTACGTGCAGCAGCTTCGCGATCCAACCATGAGAACTTGTACTTTAATTTTGTTACATCTAACATTCTTCTACCATCAAAACTTTCATCAAGTGGTATAAACATTGTATCCATCACTTCAGCATATTCCATACTTGGAAAATCGGATGTATTCCAGATTAAATCTTCTTCCCAATTTAAAAAACGTCCTTGAGTAGGCGAATTCATATCTCCTAAACTACCGTAGTTTTCCATCATATATCTAATATAGATACTACCATTATCTGTAGTATCTTTAAAACGATACTCAGGTAGTGGCCCTGATTCTGCATCATCAGACAATTCATCAGCCAAGATAGCTAGTTTAGTTCTAACAATAGAATCACGTACCCAAAATACATATTCTTTATACTCACTATTAGTAATTTCTGTTTCATCCATATAAAAAGGACGAACAGTCGCAGTACGAGCTGGAGTATTTAAAGCTCCAATATCATCCTCATCTTGTTTACCCATAGTAAAAGTGCCTCCGGGTACAAACACCATTCCTGTTGGCGTTTCTGCATGCCATTTGCTACTGGTTCTTACACCTACCAAGTCACCTTTGTCATTAGATCCGCAGCTATATGCTAACGAAATAAGCAAAACTAAAATTGCTGTTTTTCTCATAATTTGTTATTAATTCTAAAAGCCTGTAAACCTATAATTATTTTTTGAATTACACAAAATG
>JAOZLL010000150.1 GCA_029934835.1 Flavobacteriaceae bacterium
CGTGGTTTCCAAACACCAGCTCTAAAAACAGTTACTTTTGAATCTTTTAATTGATGTGCAATTTCTAAAACTTGTTCTTTGGTTTCAGCACTACATGGACCACCAATAGTTAAAGGATATCCTAAGTTCATATCGGTGAGCCATTGCCCTAATTGTTTGTTGTTTTCCATTTTAAAAACTGTTTATACGTTTATTTGTATAGATGTTTATTGAATAAGTTTAAACAAATAAACTCATTAACAAATCAACACTTTATTAATCTAATATCTCTTTAATATAATTGGTTTCTTCCATGATTCTAAAAACGGCTTTTTCATTGTCATTTGCAATATGCTCTTTAAATTCTTGTAAATTTCTAATATATTCGTCTAATGAACGTATGATATTCTCTTTATTTTCAATAAAAATTGGAGTCCAGGTAGGAGCAGAGCTCTTTGCCAAACGTACGGTCGATTCAAATCCACTACCAGCCATATTGAATATGTTTATTTCGTCTTTTTCAATTTCCATGACTGTTTTACCCAACATAAATGAACTTATATGTGATAGATGCGATACGTAAGCAATATGTTTATCATGTGATTCACTTTCCATAAAATCAGTTTGCATACCTAATACCTTAAAGAGTTCTACTGCCTTTTTTAGAATTTTAGGATTGGTTAATCGGGCATCACAAATAATATTCTTTTTGTTTTCAAATAAGCTGTCAAAAGCAGCATTTGGTCCAGAAAATTCTGTTCCAGCAATAGGATGTGCGGCAACATAGTTTTCTCTTTGAGGATGATCTTTTACCGCTTCACAAATACTATGTTTGGTAGAGCCTACATCAAAAACTAATGTATTTTCCTGTACCTGATTCAATACTTCCTTAGCAACTTCTGGAATTTTATTTACAGGAACAGCAATAATCACCACATCAGATTTATGTAGATTGTTTAAAGTTGTGGCTGCATCAATAATTTGTAGTTCTTGTGCTTTTTGTAGATGCTCTTTGTCTGCATCAATACCCCAAATTTTAGCCTTAGTTTTCTTTTTTAAGGCTAAACCCATCGATCCACCAAGTAGTCCTAAACCAATGATTGTTATGTTATTGACTTTTTGCATGGTACGTTATAGTTTACTTAATATTTCATTTAATTTATCCTCATTTACACATAAAGAAAAGCGTAAATACCCTTCTCCATTCGTTCCGAAAATACTTCCAGGAGTAATAAAAATATGATGTTTTTGGAGTATTTCATCACTGATTTCCATTGAATTTTCACCTTTTGGTAATTTTGCCCAAACAAAAAATCCACTGACATCGGTTTCATAAGTTAAATCGAGCTTATCAGCAATTTTCCATACCAATTCTCGTCTTTTTGTGTAGGTATTGTTAAGATTTGAAAACCATTCGTTACCAATTTGTAAAGCAGTAATAGCTCCTTGTTGTAAGCCGTAAAACATACCACTATCCATATTGCTTTTTACTTTTAAGACATTGTCAATATGTTCTTTAGCTCCTGACAACATGCCAATTCGCCATCCTGCCATATTAAATGTTTTGCTTAAAGAATTGAGCTCTAAAGCAACTTCTTTTGCTCCATCAATAGCCAAAATACTTATCGGATTATCATTCAATATAAAACTATAAGGATTGTCATTAATTAAAAGAATATTATGCTTTTTAGCAAAGGCAATTAGTCTTTTAAATAATTGAATAGAACCACGTGAACCTGTTGGCATATTGGGATAGTTAACCCACATGATTTTTACCTTAGATAAATCTTGTTGTTCTAATTGCTCAAAATTGGGGTCCCAATTATTTTCGGATTCTAAATCATAAAAAAGAGGTTTAGCGCCTAGCATTTTAGTCACCGTTGCATAAGATGCATACCCTGGATTTGGTATGAGAACGGCATCACCAGTATTTAAAAATGCCATAGAAATATGCATAATTCCTTCTTTGGCGCCAGCTAGTGGTAAAATTTCATCATTTGGATTTAAATCAACTTTATACTGTTTAGTATAAAAATTTGCAATGGCTTGTCGGAATTCAGGTAATCCTTTGTAAGGTTGGTAGCCATGTTTTGATTGGTCATTTGCACCTTCGTTCAATGCACGAATTACAGATGCTGGCGGAGCTAAATCAGGATTTCCAATACCTAAGTTAATCACTGTTTTTCCATCATCAATCATTGATTGAATTTCTCTCATTTTATGAGAAAAATAGTATTCTTGAATGTTATTTAGTCTATTTGCTGCTTGCATTATAATATTTTTTGCTATTTCACAGAGTTCCTCAGAGGTTTCACAGAGATACAAAGAGTTGGGTATTTATCTCTGTGTCGCTCAGTGCTTTTCTCTGTGCAACTCTGTGCAATAGCCATTATTCTTTATTCTAAATTAATTTATTACTCCTATATTTTCCTAATATTTTCAATTCGTTTACATGATTCCGTACTTTTTCAATGGTATTTTCAAATTGCTTAGGACTATCAAAAATAACATCTACAAAGAACGCATATTCCCATGGTTTTTCCACAATGGGTAGCGATTGTATTTTACTCATATTTAAATCATTATCTTTAAATATTTGAAGTATTTCTAAGAGGCTTCCGGTTTCGTGATTCAATCTGAATTTGATGGAGGCTTTGTTGTAATTTTCTGGAGTATTTCCATTTTTCACTGCAATGATTACAAAACGAGTATAGTTTGCTTTGTTCGTTTGAATTTCATCGGCAATAATTTCTAAATCATATATTTTAGTCGCTATTTTTGAAGCAATCGCTGCTATTCCAAATTGTTGTTTTTCTTGAATTTCTTTGGCAACTTTAGCGGTGTCTTTTTCCTCAATTAATTTGATCTGCGGATAGTCTCTAAAAAACTTGCGACATTGTTCTAATGCCATTGGATGTGAACGAATCTCTTTTATATCATCAAGACTTTGCCCTTTTAAAGCTAATAATTGATGATGAATGGGTAAATAGTATTCACCACAGATTTGAAGTTTATATTCGTCTATCAAGGCATAATTGGGTAAAATAGCTCCAGCAATGGTATTTTCGATTGCCATAACTGCTTTATCAGCTTTCTTATTGACTAATAAAGGTGGGATTTCGGAGAAATTATCACATTCTAATAACTCAATATTATCGCCAAATATATTGCCTGCTACTTCATGATGGTAGGATCCTTTTATTCCTTGAATGGCTATTTTCATTGGTTTTTGTTATCTGTTATTCTGAACGGAGTGAAGAATCTTTTCTTATAAGTAATTAGATTATTCACGCTGTTCAGAATGACATTTGTTATCAAAAAAAAAGTTCCGATTTTCATCGGAACTCTACTTTAGTTTATATTGTTATTGCTTAACAAACTTATATAGCGTTCCAACTTCTATTATAAAAATAAAAGTAAAAAAA
>JAOZLL010000022.1:0-24609 GCA_029934835.1 Flavobacteriaceae bacterium
GTAAATCCTCATCACGGAAACATTTTACTAATTGAAAATATTTATCCATTCCACCGATCATAAGTAATTGTTTAAAGGTTTGTGGAGATTGTGGTAAAGCATAAAACTGTCCTTCATTCATACGAGAAGGAACAACAAAATCACGTGCTCCTTCTGGCGTAGATTTTATCAAATAAGGCGTTTCCACATCAATAAAACCTTTATCTGATAAGTATTTACGAACCTCCATAGACACTTTATGACGGAAAATCAAATTCTCCCGAACTGGAATACGACGAATATCTAAATAACGATATTGCATACGTAATTCGTCACCACCATCCGTATTATCCTCAATCGTAAAAGGAGGTGTTTTTGATTTATTTAGAATCTGTAAATCAGTAACTAATAATTCAATATCACCTGTTGGTAATTTTGGATTTTTAGCAACACGCTCTATGACAGTTCCTGTAGCTTGTATCACAAATTCACGCCCCAAACTCTTCGCTTTTTCTAACAAAGCTTTATCAGTACGCTCTTCATCTAATACCAATTGTGTGATACCATAACGATCACGTAAATCAATCCATATCATAAAACCTTTATCACGGATTTTTTGTACCCATCCTGATAAGGTTACTTCTTTATTTACATCTGTAATACGCAATGCGCCATTAGTATTTGTTCTGTACATTTCTAAATAGATTTAAGTTGCAAACTTAAGCAATTCATGGGAAGTTGAAACAGTTTAAAGTTTAAAGTTCAATGTCAATTCAAAACAAGTTCATATAAAAAATGCTTGTTATCTTGTTGTCTTTAACTGATGAATTTAAATCTTTTAACTTTGCAACCATTATTTTTCTTATAAAGCACATTTGAATACACAATTATACATCGTTCCCACACCAATCGGCAATCTAAAAGATATGACTTTTAGAGCTGTCGAAATTTTACAACAAGTAGATTTAATTTTAGCTGAAGATACACGTACTTCAGGTAAGTTATTAAAACACTTTGATATAAAAACTCAAATGCAGTCTTATCACATGCATAACGAGCATAAAATGTTAGATCGGATCATTCAACGACTTAAAGGTGGTGAAAACATGGCGTTAATATCTGATGCAGGGATGCCAGCCATTTCTGATCCCGGGTTTTTATTAGTTAGAGCCTGTTTAGAAAATGATATTGTTGTAGAAACTTTACCTGGCGCTACAGCTTTTGTCCCAGCATTGGTGAATAGTGGCTTACCAAATGACAAATTTATTTTTGAAGGTTTTTTGCCTGTAAAAAAAGGACGACAAACTCGTTTGGAATTTTTAGCAAATGAAACACGAACCATGATCTTTTATGAATCACCTCATAAATTAATAAAAACATTAAGTCAGTTTTCTGAATACTTTGGTGGGGATAGAAAAGTGAGTGTTTCTAGAGAGCTTACTAAATTATATGAAGAAACAATTCGAGGAACATTAGCTGACCTTGTTCAACATTTTACAGATAAAAATCCAAAAGGAGAATTTGTCATTATTGTTGCAGGGAATAAATAGGGATAACTACTCTATTATACCTTTTAAATACAGGCTATCTCTCTCATTTTTTATAGCAACTACTTCATTCATGTTTTCATTGGGAACAGCTACGGATAATACATAATGTTGAATTTTCCAATGAGTTCCATCAAAAACTACCACTCCTGAACCCCGACAAACTCCCATCCAAGTATCTAAGATTTCGTCGAACCATGCTGTTTGGTTTGACTTATTAAAATATACATTTCGTGATATTGGTTTAAAATCCCATGTTTGCCTTTTATCGAAAAAGAGCTTACTGAATTCTTGAAATTCTTGTTTACTCCATACTTCTGAAGCATCGGTTCCTACAAAAACGGCTTCATTTGTCATTTTATTGAAATAGGCTTCGTAATCAAATTGGGCTACATCTTTGTGCCATTGGTTTATGAGTTGATTTACTTGGGTTTTGTAATCTAAATCTTGAGTCATTCCTTCCTGAATTCTGCAGGAATAAACCACAAGAAATAGACTAATCAATAATAGTATATTTTTCATAATCGGAAGTTTAGATCTCCTTAACCAATAACTTAGGTTCCAACATATCACGCATGGCATATTTTACACCTTCACGACCGAAACCTGAGTTTTTAACGCCGCCATAAGGCATGTGATCCACTCTAAAAGTAGGTACATCATTGTTTATTACACCTCCAACTTCAAGGTTGTTGAATGCGTAGTTTAATTCATGGATATTATCTGTAAAAACTCCAGCTTGCAAACCATAGTCTGAATCATTAATCGCTGCAACTCCTTCTTCGAAATTATCGAATTTTTCAATGGTCACTACTGGACCAAAAATTTCTAAACGGCATACATTCATTTCGGGTTTTGTATTGGTAATAATGGTTGGTTCAAAATAAGTTCCTTGGCGTTTTCCGCCGTGCAAAACTTTTGCTCCATCTAAAATCGCATCGTTTACCCATGATTCTACACGTTTGGCATTATTTTCATCAATCATTACCGAAATTTCAGTAGCAATATCATCTGGTGCTCCTTTTT
Source organism: Flavobacteriaceae bacterium (assembly GCA_029934835.1). Taxonomy (GTDB): domain Bacteria; phylum Bacteroidota; class Bacteroidia; order Flavobacteriales; family Flavobacteriaceae; genus DQTL01. The sequence continues at coordinate 2,553 of JAOZLL010000022.1, forward strand.
TAAGCGAGCTTGTACCTTCAATCATTTTAGCTATAAAAGTATCAAACACTTGACTTTGAACATAAATACGTTGTACATGAATACAAACCTGACCTGAATAAGCAAAACTACCAACTAAACATTTTTTGACTGCTAAATCAATATCGGCATTATTCGAAACAATAACACCGGCATTTCCACCTAATTCTAAAGTGATTTTTTTACGACCTGCTTCTTGTTTCATTTGCCATCCAACTTGTGGTGAACCCGTAAAACTCAATTTTTTAAATCGGGTGTCTGTTACTAACTGATTTCCAGCAATTCTATCCATTGGAAAAATAGAAACTGCTCCTTTAGGTAAACTTGTTTTGTCAATAATTTTAGCTAATTCTAAAACTGACAAAGGTGTAGATCGAGATGGTTTTAAAATAATCGGGTTTCCTGTTGCGATAGCTGGTGCAATTTTGTGTACGGCAAGGTTCAAAGGAAAATTAAACGGTGCAATACCAGCAATTAATCCGATGGGGAAATACTTAATTACTCCTTCTTTTCCTTTGCCTGCTGGTGTCCAATCAATTGATATATACTCGTTGGGTATTCTTTTTGATTCTTCTGCGGCTACTAAAAAAGTTTGAGCTGCACGGTCAATTTCTCCTAAAGCATATCGTAGAGGTTTTCCTGATTCTTTGGCTAATAATAATGCTAATCGTTGTTTGTCATTTTGTAGTTCACTTGATATTTGCATTAATATGTCATAGCGTTGGTAGATTGGCATTTTTTTCATTGCCAGTTCGGTTGCTTTTCCTTTATTAATTGCTATTTCTAACTCATATTTTCCTGCTAAATAAGTAGTGGCAACTATTTGATTATTGAAAGGGCTTAGGACTTCTAATTGTATTTTGGTTTTGATAAATTCACCACCAACATATATTTTATATTCTAACATAGCCTATTTTTTCCATTTAATATTACAGCCAATACTTGGGAGTTGATTTTCTTTGGGTATACTTTTCCTTTCTAGTAATAAATTTAAAGCAATTCTTATGTCTTTTCCAGTAACAGATTTTCCATTGTTAGGTCTACTGTCATCTAACTGACCTCGATATACTAATTTGTTTTCCGCATCAAATAAGAAAAAATCGGGTGTACATTCTGCATGATAGACTTTAGCTACTTCTTGAGTTTCATCATACAAATAGGGAAAAGGATATTTTAAATTTATAGCAACTTGCTTCATTAATTCAGGGTTATCTTGTGGATAATTGGCTACATCATTAGAGTTGATTGCAATGAAATTTACTCCTTTGGGTTGATAATCATTTGCCAATTTGACTAACCCATTATTAACATGAATCACAAAAGGGCAGTGATTACAGATAAACATAATTAATGTTCCCTTTTCTTTTTTTGATTCATCAAAAATGAAATTCTTTTCACTTATTACATTTAATAGTGTGAATTGTGATGCTTTGCTTCCTAAAGCAATCATTTTTGAAGGTGTAACTGCCATTTAATCATCTTTTAGCCACATCAAATATAACTAAAATTAGGCTTATATAAAGAAATTCCAAACTAAACCAAACCGAAACGTCATATCTCTATAAGGTTGTGTAGGTGTTGCAAAATAGGTTCTGCCTGTCCAAAGTGAGGATGCGTTTTCTAATTTAAAAAATAAGCGTGTTCGGCGTATTTGTCCGTTAACAAAAACATCAAACATGGGATAACCACCAATTTCAGATGTGTTTTGAAGTACAAACTCATTTAACAAAGGATTAAATTCGTTTGCTTGATATTTTGTAAAATATTTAAAGGTTATTCCTATTTGCAAAAAAAGTGGATCACCCTTGAACACATAATCTGTAAAATAAAGTGTGTTTTCGGTTACAAATTCGGGTACTTTAAACACCTCATTTCCAGTTGCTACCTTTTGATATAGAAAAGTATTATCTAGGGTTATTTTTTTATAGGTAATTGCCTTGTGCGCTTTTACTTTTAAATAACTCAAGATATCATTATACTGTTGTGGTTTTGAAAATTCATCAAAATAAGTGTAAAAGTCTTTTTGTGTAATACTCGTTTCGACATCTACCCATTTATCAGACTCAAAGTTAAAAGCAAGATAACGAGTGTTTTCATTCTCAAAATTAGAGCGCCAATTATAATCAATATAATCACTTTGGTACAATAAGAAATTAAAATTTGGTGCTTGTGATTTTACCATCAATGTAGCTTTTGCTGTAAAAAGACTGTCTTTGGTAAAACTAGCAATTCCTTTGAGGTAATTTCCTTTTAAATCGCCTTGAATAATTGCTCCTGCTGCTGTTTTTAAGGCAATTGATTTAAGACTAGCATCCCAACTTGCAGCTGCATAAACTATATTTCCTTTTAATTTTTCGGGTATTGTTTGGTTGTTGAGATATAAAATATTGTTATAGCCATAATTAAAATTAGAATAGGTTGCCATAAACCGTAAAGCTCCTAATATATACTTTGATTTTAAGTCTGCAAACAATGTATTATCAGTAGTTCTGTGATACGTACTATCTGAAATTACATTTTGATATGTCGTTCCAAAATAGTTATTTGATTTATCTTGATTAAATAAATAATGCTTTCTTGAATGGGTAAACTCATGCCCTATTTGTAAATGAGATTCCTTTTGGGTAGCTGTGTCTATTTTCTGCCATAAATTAAAACTATGTTCTAGATAATAGCGCTTTGTTTTTAATACACTTTCAGCATCAGGTAAGTTTACTTCCAACCGCTCTCGGTCTTGTGAATCTTTGTCATCTGATTCAAATAAAAACAGCGAATCATCAGTTAGACCACCATTTTCTTGATTCATTAAATTATGAGCTACAAAATGCACTCTTGCTTGATAACGTTTGTTTTTTGTTTCAAAACTTGTCGTTGTTCTTAAGTTTTGATGACTCGCTAAGGCGTTACGATAATCACCCAAAGAACGTAATCCTTTATAGGCAATAGAAATATTGAGTTGTGGTGTGAGGTTCAAGGTAAGTAATGAATTTAATACATGTCCTTGTTGAATTCCTGTTTTATAAAAAAGTTCTGATGAAGGAGTTGGAACGTGGTAATATTTTATGTCTTCAACATCATAAAAATTAAAATATTTTGCTCGCATACCTGTCTTTGGAAAAATGCTTTCATCACTAAAATCATACCCTAAAGTAGTAAAGGTTTGTCCTAAATTGTGTAGTTGTAGTAATTCGAAATTATTTTTCCGAATATAATTAAACTTATGATCTTTTTTAAGTGATAGTGTTGTATCAATAACTATCGTATCCTTTAAATGGGATATGATTTTATAATCAGTATAATGGGTTTTTGCAGAGAGTTCCACCTCAATCTCCTCATCAAACATATTTCCTCCAATAGAATCGTTTAGTTGGCGACCATTCATCGTCAATCCTTCTGCTTTCATTAATGCTTTTCTTTTATCTAAATCACCTCTAACCTGTGCAAAAGAAACCAGATTGAATAAAAGAATTAGAAAAAAAATACTGTATCGTTGCATTATTTGATGCCTTTCATTAATTAAGTGTTCAAAATTGCATAAAAAATCTTTATTTTGCTGTAATATAACTAAAAATTCATGTTAAAGTTTATAACTAGGCAATAGGCAGTAAAAAAAATTAAACTTAAACCATACAATAGCAATGTTACCACTACAAGTACATCTAAACAAAATAGAAGCAGGAACAGATGAAGCAGGGCGTGGTTGTTTGGCTGGACCTGTTGTAGCAGCCGCAGTTATTTTGCCAAAAAACTTTAAAAATAAGCTTTTAAACGACTCAAAAAAGTTGACAGAAAAACAGCGAGACTTATTAAAACCAATCATAGAAAAAGAAGCCTTAAGTTACGGAGTTGCCTTTGTTTATCAAGAGGAAATTGATCAGCTTAACATTTTACGTTCCTCAATTGTTGCCATGCATCGTGCTATAGAAAAGATGGAAATTACTCCAGAATTTATTAGTGTTGATGGGAATAAGTTTACCCCTTATAAAAACATCCCACATAAAACTGTAGTAAAAGGTGATGGCAAGTATATGAATATTGCAGCGGCTTCTGTTTTAGCAAAGACTTATCGTGATGCTTATATGGAGAAAATTCATTTAGGCTTTCCATATTATAATTGGCGAAAAAATAAAGGCTACCCAACCAAAGAACACAGAAATGGAATTCGTGAATTTGGAAGTTGTGTACATCACCGAAAGAGTTTTAAATTATTACCTGAACAATTAAAATTGGATTTATAACCTCATTTCTACTTAATCTTTTTTACAACTTTGAGAATTTAATTTTTACTAATTTGATTCTATCCATTTATTCCCTATATTTGTGTAATTAGCTTTAGTGAAATTTATGTTAGAAAGAAAATGTTTAGAATGTGGTGAACCATTAAGAGGTCGAAGTGACCAAAAGTACTGTAGTGACTATTGTAGAAATACCTATAATAATAGATTGGATGTTGACACTAAGAATTTAATTAGAAACACAAACAATAGATTACGTAAGAACTATAAAGTACTCACTTCCTTAAATAAAAGTGGTAAAACTAAAGTAACTCGATTACGACTTTATGATCGTAACTTTGATTTTAATTTTTTTACCTCTACTTATATCACTAAAGCAGGAAAGATTTATTATTATGTCTATGATCAAGGCTATTTAGAATTAGAAAATGATTACTATCTTTTGATAAAAAAGAATTTAGATTAGAGATTTTAATACTTCCAAGTTGTGGTACACTTTGAGAAGATGCTTATATAAAATATAGAGTTTAGTCATTAACCTTTAATTCCTTGATTATGGCAAAAAAAAATTACTCAAGACCTGTTTCCTTCTTATTGATAATAGCAACTGTTTTTTATTCATTTTACAGTCAAACACCTCATTTTAAAAAGGATTTTAATGCTCCGTTAACTGAATTTTCAACAGAAAGAGCATTAGATTATTTAGCCGTTATTGCCAATAAGCCACATTATGTTGGCACACAAGAACATACCGAAGTTAGGAAATATATTATTCAAGAACTTAATAAATTAGGTTTAGAAGTTAGCATTCAAGAACAAGAAGCGGTTAATTCAAAATGGCAAGCTGGAACAAAAACCTATAATATTTTAACACGTATTAAAGGTCTAGATTCAAATAAAGCCTTACTATTACTCACACACTATGATTCCTCACCACATTCATCTTACGGTGGCAGTGATGCTGGTAGTGGTGTTGTTAGTATTTTAGAAGGCGTTAGAGCATTTATAGAATCGGGTAAAAAACCAAAAAATGATATAATTATCCTGATTACTGATGCAGAAGAGTTAGGATTATTAGGAGCAAAAGCTTTTGTAAAACACCATCCTTGGGCTAATGATGTAGGTTTGGTGATTAATTTTGAAGCAAGAGGTAGTGGAGGACCGAGTTATATGCTATTAGAAACTAATGGTGGAAATCATAATTTTATTAAAGAATTTAATAAGGCAAGAACCTCACATCCTGTCGGTAACTCATTAATGTATAGCATCTACAAAATGTTACCTAATGATACTGATTTAACCATTTTTAGGGAAGATGGAGATATTGATGGTTTTAATTTTGCTTTTATAGATGATTTTTATGATTACCATACAGCGCAAGATACTGCAGAGCGTTTAGATCGCAACACATTAGCTCATCAGGGAAGTTATGTAATATCCTTACTAAATTATTTTTCAGATACAGATTTAACACAGCTTAAAAGTCAACCAGATGATGTGTTTTTTAATTTTCCTGGTTTTGGAATGGTATATTATCCTTTCACTTCTGTATTATCAATGATAATACTAGTAAGTGTATTATTTGTGTTTTTATTTGTGCATGGGGTTCGAAAACAAAAACTAACTATAAAAGGAAGTCTAAAAAGTTTTATTCCTTTTGTTTTCTTGTTGATAGCATCAGCCCTTATCGGATTTTTAGGATGGAAACTTATACTACTTTTATTTCCACATTATACCGATATTCTACAAGGATTCCCTTATAATGGAGATTTATATATCATCACTTTTGTAAGTCTTATTTTAGGTTTACTATTTTGGATATACAAACCTTATTTCAAGAAAGGAGCGATTCCTGATTTATTAATTGCTCCTATTGTTATTTGGATTAGTATTAATTTTTTAATTGCCATAAAACTTCAAGGAGGAGGATTTTTCATTTTTCCATTATTAGGTTTATTAATTAGTTGGGGAATATTACTCTTTACAAATGATTCACCTAGAACACGTATATGGATTTTTACCTTATTAGCTATTCCAACATTACTAATATTCAGCCCATTGGTAAAAATGTTCCCTGTAGGATTAGGATTAATAACAATTGGTGTTAGTTTAGTACTAGTTGTTTTATTATTTGGAAGTTTATTGGCTGTATTTGGGTTTTACTCCAACTCAAAACGTTTAGCAAAACTATTCTTTGGGATTGCTTTGATTGCTTTTATAGCAGCTTATTTTAAATCAGAATATTCCACAAAACAGAAAATGCCCAATAGTATTGTTTATTTACAAGATATTGATACACAAGAAGCTTTTTGGGCAAGTTATAACAGAGAAAATGATTCGTTTACCAAACAGTTTCTCGGAGCAAATCCACAAAAAGGAGATTTATCACTTTTCTTTTCAAATAAATTCAAAGCAAAGTTTAATTTTTATAAAAAAACAGCAGTTAAAGCTATTCCAGCACCAATTATAAAAAGGCAATTTAATGATACTTTATTTACCAATCGTAATGTATATGAATATATAATAAAACCTCAAAGAGACAGTAATGTAATTTATATAATTGCTAAAGATAGTATTGCTTTTTATGATATTCGCTTTAATGGTGAAGGCTTTGATAAAAAAGATACAAACAGTGAATTTGTTTATACAACAACAAAAGATAACCAAAAAATAATATCTTATTATCTAGCCGACGGAGTGGATAGTTTGAATGTTAGAATGGAGGTCCCAAAACATCAAAAACCAAACCTTGAACTCTATGATATTTCTTTTGACCTGTTAGATAATCCGTTGTTTCAAGTAAAACAACGTAGCAAGACAATGATACCAACACCATTTGTAATTAACGATGCCGTAATTTTAAAAATGAAATTATAAACTTGAGCTGAATATAAACCTTAAGTCGAACTCAGGTTATAAGATATATCATTATAAATTATATTCTAATAATTCTATATATGGATCTCCTTTTAAACCTAATAATTGAGCAAAAGCAGGTTCTGTTTTGGTTCCTTCTTTTTTTAAAGCAATTATTTTTTCTTTAAAATCTTTTCCTTTATGGGTTAAAATTTGATCCTCAACCAACATATGCAGAAAGGCATTCTGTTTAGTAGAAGCTATATGTTGTCCAAATATTTCTATTGGATAAAATGCTCCATCAAAAGTAGTGATTGTAGTCTGAATTTCTCTAACTAATTTTGTTTCAATCATGAAATTCTTTTGATTCCCAAACAATTGAATAAGTTCTGTTGAAAATTTAAAATGATTTTTACAGGTGCAAATGATATCTAAATCAGAAGTTGGTATATCAATACCAATAGGAATAGTACCCGCAAGCAATGGTTTATAGATTGCTAGCTTTTCCATTATTTCTAAATCTATCAGTTCTTTATGGGCTTGTTGCTGCCTTTTAGACCCTGTTTTAAGATAGTTGATGTTTAGAAACTTCATGTTTAAATAGCTATTGCACAGAGATTCACAGAGAAAGCACAGAGACTCACAGAGAGTTTATCCAATTAATTGGATAGATTCTTCGTTTCACTCAGAATGACAGAAAATTAACCAACAATGTTTACAATTTTACCAGGAACTACAATCACTTTTTTAGGTGTGCGCCCTGCTAATTGAGCTTGTGTTTTTTCGTGTGCTAGTACATCTTTTTCAATTTGTTCTTTGCTTAAATCTAAAGATAGCTCCATAGTAAAACGCATTTTTCCATTAAAGGATATCGGATAAACCTTTGTGCTTTCTACTAAATATTTTTCCTCAAAAACAGGAAATTTTGCTGTAGATATAGAAGTGTTATGTCCTAATTTCTCCCACAACTCTTCCGCAATGTGTGGCGCATAAGACGAGATTAAAATCAACAAAGGTTCTAATATTGCTCTATTATTACATTTTTGTTTGGTTAATTCATTTACTGCAATCATAAAAGTAGAAACTGAAGTATTAAAAGAGAAATTGGCAATATCTTCTTCTACTTTTTTGATGGTTTTGTGTAAGATTTTGAAATTTTCTTTAGTCGGTTCATTATCAGAAACTTCAAATCTTTCTTTCACACTAGCAAACCATTTATAACCTTTTTCATCATTAATGTCAACTTTATAATAGTCAGGATCTTTTTCTAAACCTTCGTCTATGAAAAACAAACGCCACATTTTCTTAAGAAATCCGTGCACACCAGTAATACCAGCGGTGTTCCATGGTTTTGCTTGTTCTAATGGGCCTAAAAACATTTCATACATACGCAAAGTATCTGCTCCATAATCATGGCAAATATCATCAGGATTGACGACGTTGTATTTTGATTTTGACATCTTTTCTACTTCACGACCAACTATAAATGTACCATCAGGTTCTGTCACAAATTCAGCCTCTTTATACTCTTCTCTCCAATTTTTAAAAGCTTCGACATCTAATTCGTTAGAGGCATTTACAAAACTAACATCAGCATGAATTGGTGTAAAATGCGACCAATTATTATTAGTAGTAGGTTGTGGTATTTCTATCGTACCTGATGAGCTAATCTTATTCTTTGAGATTCCTTTTTTTGAATTTTCTATTGTTTTTCGTTCCTCAATAATTTTCTCCATCTTTGTTTTACTTACAAAGATTGTTTTCTTTGATTTTTGAGGATCTTCACTTTCAAAATCCCAACGATAAACAAAGGCACTTGTCCCTAAAATCATTCCTTGATTTATCAGTTTTTTGGCATATTCGTCAACTGGAACTAATCCTTTATCAAATAAGAATTTTTGCCAAAAACGAGAATATAATAAATGACCTGTAGCGTGTTCGCTACCTCCAATATATAAATCAACTGATTCCCAATACTCTAAAGATTCCTTTGAAGCAAATTCATTAGAATTACTAGAATCCATATAGCGGTTAAAATACCATGAACTACCAGCCCAACCTGGCATGGTGTTGAGTTCTAGTGGATAAATATCCCCTAAATCTCCCGATGGAGGACTTACAACTCGGTTATTTTTTTCATCCCAATACCAAGTTTTTGCATTTCCTAATGGTGGTTTTCCATCTTCCGTTGGTAAGTATTTTTCGATCTCTGGTAATAAAATTGGTAAATGTTTTGCGTCAATCATTTGTGGCATCCCATCTTTATAATAAACTGGAAAAGGTTCTCCCCAATAGCGTTGACGACTAAAAACAGCATCACGTAATCGGTAATTTATTTTTCCTGTGCCAATATTCAGTTTTTCCATTTCGTATATCATACGTTTAATGGCTTTCTTAGCAGGTAAACCGTCTAAAAACTCTGAATTTGCCATCACGGCTGACTTATCTTCACAAGCTTGTTCTGAAATATCAATATCCTTAAAAATATTAGGAATAGGAATATTAAAATGTGTAGCAAAATCATAATCACGTTGATCTCCACAAGGAACTGCCATTACGGCACCAGTTCCATAACTTGCTAATACATAATCACCAATCCAAATTGGAATTTGTTCTTTTGTAAAAGGATGCTCAGCATAAGCTCCGGTAAATTGCCCACTTATGGTTTTAACATCTGCCATACGATCACGTTCGCTACGTTTGGCTGTTGCTTGTACATATTTTTCTACTGCATTTTTATATTCATCTGTAGTTATTTTTTCCACCAACTCATGCTCTGGTGCTAAAGTCATAAATGAAACCCCAAAAATAGTATCGGGTCTTGTTGTGAAAACATCAATCACACTTTTAGCTTTTAACTTTTCACTTTTAACTTCAAATGAAACCATCGCTCCATCTGATCGTCCTATCCAATTGGTTTGTGAATCTTTTAATGGTTGCGGCCAATCTATTGTATTTAAGCCATCTAACAAACGTTGGGCATAAGCCGTAATTCGCATAGACCACTGTTTCATCTTTTTTCGTACCACAGGATGTCCACCACGCTCAGAAACTCCGTTGACAATTTCATCATTTGCCAAAACAGTTCCCAATACAGGACACCAATTTACTTCCGTATCCGATAAAAAGGTAAGGCGATAATTAAGTAAGATCTCTTGTTGTTCTTTTATTGAAAATGCATCCCATTGTTCAGCATTAAATAAAGGTGTTTCTTCATCACAAACAGCGTTGACCTCTTTATTTCCCTTACTTTTGAATATTTTCACCAAATCAGCTATATCTTGAGCTTTATCGTCAACCTTATCATAATAGGATTCAAATAATTGGGTAAATATCCATTGCGTATGTTTATAATAATCTGGGTTTGATGTACGTACTTCACGGCTCCAATCAAACGAAAAACCGATTTGATCCATTTGACGGCGATAGGTCTTTATATTTGCTTCAGTTGTTTTTGCAGGATGTTGCCCCGTTTGAATGGCATATTGTTCTGCAGGCAAACCGAAAGAATCATATCCCATAGGGTGCAATACATTAAAACCTTTATGACGTTTATAGCGTGCATAAATATCTGAAGCAATATAGCCTAACGGATGCCCAACATGTAAACCAGCACCTGATGGATAAGGAAACATATCTAATACATAAAACTTGGGTTTATCAGAATGATTATCAGCTTTAAAAGTTTGGTTGGATGCCCAATACTTTTGCCATTTGGCTTCTATATCGTTGAAATGGTACTTCATTGTTTAATTTTTTACCGCTAAGTCGCAGAGACGCAAAGGTCTTATGACGTATCTTTTTGTTATAAGTCGACAAATTTACAAATTCAGATTACAGTTTGGGTTATTTTGGAAAAGTTAATCTGAATTTGTAGTGTTTTTTTGGTAATTTTGCTAAAATCTGATACCAAAATGCAATTTAAACGAATTTTACTAAAATTAAGTGGTGAAGCCCTAATGGGTAATCGCTCACACGGAATAGATCCGGTTAGAATAAAAGAATATGCCAAAGAAATAAAAGCTGCAGTTGACAAAGGGATAGAGATCGCTATTGTTATCGGTGGCGGCAACATTTTTAGAGGTGTTGCTGGTGCAAGTAATGGCATTGATCGTGTGCAAGGAGATTATATGGGCATGTTGGCTACTGTTATTAACGGTTTGGCGCTGCAAAGTGCGATCGAGAGTGAAGGAATTGATACCCGTTTACAAACAGCGATTAAAATGGAACAGGTAGCAGAACCTTATATTAAACGGAAAGCCGTTCGTCATTTGGAAAAAGGACGTGTTGTAATATTTAGTGGAGGAACTGGAAATCCGTTTTTTACCACAGACACTGCTGCCGTTTTACGTGCTGCAGAAATTAACGCAGATGTTATTCTTAAAGGAACACGGGTTGATGGTATCTATACAGCTGATCCTGAAAAAGATAAAACAGCTGTAAAATATGACCGAATTACTTATAAAGAAGCCATGAGTAAAGGTTTAAAAATTATGGATTTAACTGCATTTGCCTTAAGTGAAGATAACAAACTGCCTATCATTGTATTTGATATGAATACACCTGGTAATCTAATAAAGTTAGTATCTGGTGAAAAAATAGGTACTTTGGTCGAGAATTAGGTTTTTTCACTAAAGTTATTCTAAATGACACAAAAGAGTTCTTGTAAATTTGGAATAGTATTTGTAATTTTGAAGTAATCATACTTTTAAAAATATATTCAATGAACGAAGAAATTCAATTTATACTAGATTCACTATCCGAAAATATGGATAATTCTATAACACATTTAGAACATGAGTTTAGAAGTATCCGTGCAGGTAAGGCAAACCCTGCAATGTTAAGTGTTGTTACTGTAGATTATTACGGTTCGCAAACTCCACTAAGTCAAGTGGCTAATGTGGGTACTTTAGATGCACATACTATTACAATTCAACCTTGGGAAAAATCACTTATAAACGAAATTGAAACCGCTATTAGAAATGCTGATTTAGGTTTTAATCCAACAAATAATGGTGAAAGTGTTATTATAAATGTTCCTATTCTTACCGAAGAACGCAGAAAGGATTTAGCTAAACTAGCTAAATCGGAAGCTGAAAATGCAAAAGTTAGTTTACGAAATGACCGTAAAGATGCACTTCACGAATTAAAAAAAATAGATATTTCTGAGGATTTAGAAAAAAATGTAGAAATTGATATTCAAGAACAAATTGATAAATTTACTAAAGTGATAGATGAGCATTATGCTATCAAAGAAAAAGAGATTATGACGGTATAAATCATATACTATTAACTAGACGTTAATGAGACGAAAAGACAAAAGACGTAAGACGTTCACTCAGAATTAATTATAGAAATAATAATTTCAGTTAATATCCATCGGGTTAATAAATCTCAATAAATTTATAATAAACAGCCCTGAATCTCTGATTCTGGGCTGTTTTTAGTTTAATAATTACTTATTCAACCATAAATGTAATAGGTAAAGTAAATTTTACTCCGACTGCTCTACCGCGTTGTTTTCCTGGTGTCATTTCAGGTAATAAGTTTACTACTCTTCTCGCTTCTTTTTCCAATCGTTTGTGAGGAGCTCTGACTAGTATATCTGATATACTTCCATTTTTATTCACCGTAAATTGTACTGCAATTCGCTTTTTTCCTGAGGATAGCCCCAATTCTTGAGCTAGATCTCCATTGAATTTTTTGGTGACCAGTTTTTTTACACTGTTTGAAAAACATTTTTTCATTTCTTGTTTTGTTCCTGAACATCCTGGAAAAATTGGAGCATCTTGAACATCGAAGAAATCCTCAACATCTTTTTCTGGGATATATATCTCTGGTATACTATCAATACTTATTATTACTGCTTTCTCTGGATCTAATAAGCTACCATCAATAACTGTTTCAATAATTTTTGAATCGTTGTCAATTATCTTAGGGTTTTCAAATATTGGTTCTGGTTCTACTTTAACTTTCGGTTCTTCCTTTGGTTTTTCAGGTGTAGTATCGGGAATAGGTTCTTCTTCGAAACTAAAAGGATAAGTCGGAAATGCATCAACTATTTCATTAGACACCAAAGTCTTTGATTCAATTGCCAAATAGGTAAGTAAAAGGGCGAATACTAGTCCAAGTTGTGTAAAGATAATAGATGACTTTCTAGTGACATCATCTTTAGTAAACTCAGGTTTTGAGTGCTTTTTGTGTTTTGTGTTTTTCATAATAAATTGGTTTAAAAATTATTAAATGAATAATATATCGCAACGGCCATTACGATTTATGGTTTTACAACTAACAATTGTTACTGTTTTTGCTAAACACAATAAATGTACCAAACCAAAAAACCGCATTGACTTTAACATCAATGCGGTTTATAAATTATAAGTGATTTTTTTATTCTTGAACGATAAAAGTAATGGGTAAACTGTATTTTACACCTACTGGACGACCACGTTGTCTTCCGGGTTTCATTTTAGGAATTAATCCAACAACTCGCTTAGCTTCAGCTTCTAAACGTTTGTGTGGAGCTCTTGCTTGAACGTTAGTAATGTTTCCATTCTTGTCAATTTTAAACATTACAAAAATTCTTTTTTTACCAGGTGATAATCCAAGATCTTGAGCTAAATCTACATTAAACTTTTTAGCTACTAATTTTTGTACTTTTTCAGACAAACACTTTTTAAGTTGTGTCTTATTGCCTTTACAACCTGGATAAACGGGTACGTCTTCAATAATTGAAAAAGGTACATCTTCTATAACTTCCTCAACGATCTCCACTTCTTCAATATCCTCAATTATAACTTCCTCTTCTTCACTTGACTCAGTAGATTCAATTACAGTTTCTTCAATTTCTTCGTCATCTTCTACCACTTCAATTTCTTCTAAAACTGGTGGTGGTGCAACTTTTTGTTCCTCAGGTTTTATTTCTTCAAGTTCTTGTTCTGTTTCAGGTATATCATCATCATCATCTTGCATGTTGTTTGTATACGCCATTACATTATCATCAGCCGATTCCATGGTTCTGTGTTCTATAGCGATATAGGTAACCAATAAAGACAGTACCAAGCCTAGTAACATAAATAATTTACTAAAGTTTTCTAGGTTTGACTTTGCGCTTTTTTTATTTTTCATTATAAATGATTTAAATTAATTGCGTGCTAATTTATGAATTTTAATAATTGATTTCCAAATTAATTGCTAGAAAAGACGTTTTATGTATTATTTATTGCTTTAAAAAAGCTCCTAATAAGTATTTGAATGTTATCATTCCTAAGCCTAAGCCTAGCATATTTGCTAAAACATCTTTCCAATCAGGAGTTCTTTGGGCTCCCATCTGCCCTTGTAAAATTTCAAGAATGATACCAAAAACTGTTAAGGTTATGATAAGAATTAGCTTTCGTTTGAGAGTATTCTTTTCTCTAAAAACCACCATCCAACTCCATATCAAAATAAAATATGCAAAAGCATGCAGAAATTTATCTGATACCTTTATACTGGTTGATGGAATAACATTTGTACTAATCAAGCTTAAAGCAATAATGCTAAGGCTAATTCCTATGGCAACAATAAGGGCATTATCCTTCCACCAATTTTTGATATGCTTTAGCATCTAATAAACTGTCTAATTCTTTTGAATCTGAAATTTTAATTTTTACAATCCAACCATCTCCATAAGGATCTGAATTGATATTTTCTGGAGCATCTTCTAATCCTTCATTAAATTCTATAACTTCACCTGCAATTGGTATTAACAAATCGGATACTGTTTTCACCGCTTCAATACTTCCAAAAACTTCCTCTTTTTCAAGAGTTTCATCTAGCGTATCAACATCTACATAAACGATATCTCCTAACTCTGATTGTGCGAAATCAGTCACACCAATTGTTGCTGTATCCCCATCTACTAAAACCCATTCATGGTCTTGTGTGTACTTTAAATTATCTGGTATATTCATTTTAAGGTTCTTTTATTTTATGATTTATTATGGTTATTGATTGTTCTTTTTATTATTAATTACCTAAATTATACTTAAAACTAATTCCTGAACTTATTGATTTTCGAGGATAAGTAGTTGAAATGGCATATTTAGAGGCATCTTGTATATAATACAAACCGGCTTGTAAATTTTTAGTCAATGAATAATCTGCAATGAAACGTAAGCTAAATAAGTTTTGACCTCCTGTGACTTGATCATTTTCAAGGTCAATATCTTCTCCAAAATAGCGTACCATCATTTTATTATCTCGCAAAGATACATCCAATTTTAAATTAACATCTCCTTTAAATTTCTGTTTCTTCCCTTGTAAACGTATGGTAAATGGTACGTCTTTGATGCGATAACCTAGTCCTACGACATACTCTGTTCCATTATCTTGTGTCATGGTGTTATTATTCATATTTAATGTCATCATTCTATCACGATTAATTCTTCCTGATAATGATAAAGAACTTTTAAGTTTCACTTCGACTTTAACCAATGGCGAAAATTCTTCTATTAATCCAATGTTGGTAAATAGTCTTTTATTAAAATAATTATTGGAAAGATCTAAAAGAGGAACACCGTTAGAAGCTTCTTCATACTGTAAATTATTGCTAAAATTAACGATGGAATAAGAAGAACGATAGGCATGTGAAATAGAAAAACTACTAAAATTCTTTTTAAACCATTTTAGTTTCATCAACCCACGATATTTAATACTCCAGTTTGGTAATGGAATATCACGAAACGGATTTAAGTTTACCTTGCTAACTGACTGCCCTGAATATGCTGCAATAAATGCAGGTAAAACAACTTCCTGACTTGTAATTCCATAGTTATTAGGTTCTCCTAAAGCAGCAAAACCTGATTGATTATATAATCGTTGTGATATAATTTCTCTATTTTCTTTAAATTGTTGAAAGAGTATATCATCGTTGTCAAATGCAGTTCCTAACATAAAGAAACTCATACTAAAATTACCTGCTTCTGATGTGATAGCAGAGGCAAAATAGGGTGTTGTATTAATATCATCAGTTACAACATCCATTTGTTGTGAGATATTTCGTGTATAAATTTTATTTGCTTGAATACTAATATCAAAATTCTTAAATGGAGTGACTTTAGCGGTAAGGTCTAATTTCTCAAAATGAGTACGAGCATATATTTTATTATAATAAGGTTGTTCATCATCATCCAAATCAAGTGGATCATTAATATTACGCGTTAACAGCCAACCATTTTCTAATGCATGATTACGCATATCAACCTGACTACCAAAAACAAACCCAAATGTAGGAGCTAAACTACCTGAATAATTATCGCGACCTAGCAATCCTATTTGAGGTGTATAGCCTGGCAAATACGTTCCGTTATTCTCTGCATAACTAATTTTTATTGTTTTAACGGCTGTCACCAAATCATAAAAACCTCTAAATACTTTTTGACCTGTAGTATTGGCTTTTTTGACTTTTACATTTTTCGATTTTGCTCGTGCTACTGTACTTTTCTTTCCTTCTTTTTTGTTCTTTTCCTTTTGTTTTTTTGCCTTCTCACGAGCTCTTTTAGCACGATTTCTTTGTGATTTTGTTCGCAACAATTTAGTCATTCCAATTTCTTTGTAGAATTTTTTCATATTTAAATCTACAGAAAGATTGTGTGTGTTGGCATTTTGAACAACATTACCTGTCAGTTCTTCAATTGTTTTATCATATTGATCGACGTAAGATTGTGATGAACCTTGCCAATCAAAATTGGCAGTGTAAGAATAATTTGATTTAATAAAAGAAAATAGTGGTATTTTATCTATGGGTATTTGATAGGAGCCTTCTAAAGTTTGATGGTAATGTGTTGGTCGTCCTGGATCAAAAAAGCTTTGATAGAGCGCAATATCATCTGCATTGGTATAATCATCATACACATGATTATTAAGTGCTCTAAAACTCAATCGTATTGATTTTGTTGGCTTATAACCTAAACTATAATCCCAATCAAACAAGAAGTTACGTTGTTTTAAGGTTGGTAATTCTGGTAAACCTTCAATTAGAGAACGTGATAGTTGTTCGTTATAACTCCTCATCACATTTGAATTAACTGAAACATCTGAAGGCAATAAATTTAGATTAAAATCTTTGATAATTTTAAAATATTTACTCTTTAAAGATTTAGATTTCTTAAACGGGTTAATCTCAAATGGTTTAAAACTATAGGTATAGCCAACTGATGCTCTTACATTTTGATCTAAGAATTTTTTGACATTATAATCGCGGTGTAACACTTCATTATAGGCATACGAAAATGCTAAATTCTCAACATCATAAAAGCGTTGTTTCTTAGTTGATTCAGGATTGCGGTTCTTTTTAAAATTAATTAAACTAACACTTGTTCTTTTAGTATAGTCTCGTGCATCATTACGATTAGGACTATTATCATCATTAGTATCTGTTAAAAGAATATCTTGGTATTGTGCATCGTATTTTGGGTCTTTAACCTCTTCGCCAATACTAAAGTTTAAAGGTAATTGCAAGCCCCAATTTTTAGGTAATAAATTACCTGCATTTAGGTTTGATACCATTTCATATTGTTTCACATCCTCTTGGCTACGTTCGTTAACCGATTGATCTACATTACCGTAGCCTTTTGTAGACATTCTACCTGTAACGGCTACATCTAATAAATCGGCAAAGTTAGCATCAGCACTTACCACTGCTGCCCAACCACCTTCATTATCAAATTCGGATACACGCATTTCATTAAACCAGATTTCTGACGTCATTGGTTCTCCCGATTTGTTTTTCACCCCTAACATGATAGTTTTAATATTTCCTAAGTTAGGATGTCCTTTTACTCGTAAGCGGTATTCAACAGGCTCACTTAATCCAACAGCTGGATATAATTCGTTAACAGGATAAGCATTCCCTAAATCGTCTGTTGCTGCATAACGCTCTAGTTTTAATTTTTTTAGCACATCTAAATCTACATTTAGCTCATTTTCTTCAGGCCAAACCTCTAGTGCTGCATTTTGACCATGTTCTGATATTTTTAATGGTTTTTCTATTTGATAGTAGTTATCACTTAAATCGCTACCAATACGAATTATGGCTACCAGTTCATTATCTTCAATATTATTATCTTTATTTTCAGCATGAATAAAGAGTTGTAAGCGTTTAAACATACGCATATCAAAACGTACATTTTTATAAAGACTTCTTCCTTCGTCTGTTTGTAACTCTCTTATTTTTAAGGATAGGGATTGTTCGTTTTGTAATTGTACTGTTGTAGTTCCTTGCAAACGCTCTCTTTCAATACCTGGAGGTAATACATAATGAATTGGCTCTCTACCTTCGTTTTCTTGGACATTTACAACACCTGAGTCAAAATTATCTGGATCAAATAGTGTTTCAGTACCATCATCTAAAGTGTATTTATAGCGTCTCCATTCTCCACGTACCATCTCCATTTTAGCAAAACGTAAGACTACTGGCATTTTAAACTTGGTCATAAACATTCGCATAAAGCGGATGGAATGAAAACCATTGATACCTCCAATTGCTGTACCGCTCGATATTGGTATTCTAAATTGATACCACTTAGGGCTAATGGATTGCCCATTTGGTAAAACAATAGGGCTATCTTGCGTTACTACATCAACAATATAGGGATTTGTGTCAATTGCCAATGCGGTTGGGTTAATGTCTATTTTATATTGATAATAACCTTCCACAGTACTCATGGTTTGGTCTTTATTGATATCTTCTGTATCAGGATACTGTGTTGCCGCTGTAGGATACGACTCTGGTGACATGTTTGCCGTTGGTGAGTTCCCTTGAGTACGGTTGTAATTTTTATAACGGGTTAAAATACTAGCATTTTGATTGTCCAATTCGCCTCCTTTATAGAATTGGAAATTGTCTGATGCGGGATCGGCTGTTGCTTGTGCCTGTGCTCCTGCTGGCAAGGCATTAATATATGCCTGGACATTGTCAAAAACACTTTCTCCATTAAAATCAAAAGCAAATTCTTGTGCATCAGTCATCCCATCTAACCCAATATCTTGTACTAAACGGTGATCATCACTATCATCAAAAGCATAAAGTAAAGATTGATTTGTAGGCACTTTACCCCAAGGTGTTGATGCTGTATTATCAACTAATCCGTTTTCTGGTAAACCATTTTCATACATCTTATGACCATCCTTTAAAACATCTTCAGAAATATTACCTAAGTTAAAATAGAGTTCTCCAACTTGGTTGGCTGGATTAAATGGATCAACTCCTGTTGGTAAACCTTCTTCGTTAGTAATGGAATAGTCTAAGAAAGGATCCATCATCCAAAATTGGATATATTCAATATTTGAGTTTTCAAAATCAGTAACCGTTAACGGACGTGTAATTCCACCCCAACGATCTTCAGGATTATTAAATGTTCCATCCGAATTAAGATGTGCTAGATCTGCATCATAATTATAAGCACCTCTTTCGTTTGGATAAAAAGCTAAATCTAGCGTTCTTAATATGGTAGATTCTGTTAAATCTAACTCATCATTCGGAAACAATTCGCTATTGGTGACTCGACGAACTTCTGCTCTAGAAATTTCATCATTATCAATATTATCAGGTTGTTGAGAACCACCATGTAAATCATTATCAATATTATACCAAGCTAAACGTGCTCGTTGTTTACCATAGTCTAGTGGATTACCTGGAGCATTATTACCCAAATCAAAATCGGGTTGTTGTTCAGGTGTACTCGCCAAAAACCACAAGCGTTGTGAACGGATATCTAAAGGAATCTGAGAACCTTCAAAATCATCGATATAAGAAGCTGCTTCACCATTGATCTCAATACTCTTAGGTGTTCCTGGTAACAAGTAGGCGACATCTCCACGAATAGAAAAATTAGAAGCCATATCTGATTCAGTAAAAGGTAATTTATTTACCCATTTTGTAAAAGTAGGTACTTCCGTATTATAACTTGTATTCAATCCAAAAACGGAATTTTGGATTGGTTCTTGTCCAAAAAGCACTTTATTAGTAAAAGGCTGTTCTCTAAGATTTAAGTAGGAAGCTCCTACTACTAAATTATCAGAAAATTTATGTTCTACATCTATCCCAAAAAAACTACGACGTTGTTGACTAAAAATGGCGTTTTGTTCTACAGATACTTGAATAGGCGCATTGGAAGCTTCAATTGATGGATTGATAATTTTAACCCTACCTATTTGATAATCAACTACATAATCTACTCCTTCTACTAACTCTCGTCCACCACTGGTCACATGAACAGATCCTTGTGGTACATTAAAAGCTCCTAAGGCAATACCTTGAGCAGAATCAGTTTTAAAGTAACCTCTTATTTGGTATTTATCTTTTTGTTGGTAATTATTTTTTACTTCTGTTTGGGTATATTCATACAATTCATTAAACACAAAACTATCATCATCAGGATCTGTTAAAACATCTTCAATATAAGAACCAAAAGGTTTTTCTTTTGGAAACATCATATAGCCTTTATTGGCTTTGATGGTGATTCCTTCTACAAAATCAAAATAACCATCTCCATCGGGAATTGAAATATCATTTTGGTCTAATCTATCAATATAAAATAGGTTTAATAAGGTTTGTGTAGATACTCCCGAAGTTTGTGCAGTTTGAAGTGTATTTAATGGAACTCCTGTTGCATCATTTGTATATAATAATTCAAATCTAAAACCTTGCTCGTTTAGTTGGTAAGCTTGTAGGTTATAAATATTTTTCATCATTAAATCCCAAAGTGGTATATCTGTAATGACTAATTCACTTCGTAGTAATTTTACAACTAGGTTATCAGGAGCAATTATTCCATCACTAGAAAGCTCTCCTACTTTGTATACTGTATCACTTCCATTTATGGTATAATCAAAAGCTACTGCTAACACATCACTATCAGCTAAACGTCTGTTTAAGGAAATGTATCCTAATTGTCTATCAATTTCAAAATCAATACCTTCTACTAAACGTCTTGCATTTTGAATCACCGAGTAATCACTTCCTTGCGACATTGTATTTGGAGCAGGTGCAATACCTAAAAGTGCATTTGCCACTGTTGAAATACCGCGAATCTCGCCACCAGCCACTAATACTTCATCAATATCATTAAATGTATTATCTGGAATACCACTAGGTAATGCTTCAGCTGTTTCATTGATATTAATATTACCAATATTTGTACTTACTGTTTCCCCTAAATCGGCTAAGGCAACAATACTCCGAACATTTTCTGTTGTTCGATTGGTATTAGTAATCCATAATTCAATATTTGTAATTTGAACTGGTGAATTAACCAAAGGATAATTTAACAAGGCATCATTAAAACTTTCTCTAAAATAATGTGCTAAAAAGAAGTGACGGTTGGGATCATAATCAGAAGCTCTCATTTCAAACTCCTCAATTATTGCTCCGCCTTCTGCTCTTACACTTTTGGTTTGAGATTGTTGTTTTGCATAGGTAGCCGTAATCGTTGTTTTTCCAAATTGTAATTCTGTTTTGAGTCCAAATAAATTTTGGGCACCTGTTATCAATGAATTCCGAATAGGCATACTGACATTACCAACTTCAATTTTACGAAGGATTCCATCATCATCATAATCAATTGCAGGGTCAAATTCCAATTTCACTAAATTTTGAAAATCAAAAGTAGATTGTGTGTCATAATTAGCTGATATTCGCAAACGTTTTCCCACTTTTGCCATGATACTGGCTCCGATATTCTGATCAAAATCAAAAATAGTGCTTTTTCTATTTGTTTCATTTAATTGAGGATTGTCCACTTGTTGATGTAAAAATCCCATTTTTATTTCAATATTTCCTTGCATATTAACTTCAATCTCATTACTACCAAAAATGGTTTCAAAGAAATTTGAATTGATATAATATTTAGGCAATAAATCTTTTTGTTCGTCAGCAGAATTTTTTTTCTTACCACTCATTGCACTAA
>JAOZLL010000022.1:24709-30133 GCA_029934835.1 Flavobacteriaceae bacterium
AATAAATCTTTTTGTTCGTCAGCAGAATTTTTTTTCTTACCACTCATTGCACTAATTTTACCTTTGTAATAATCGTGCATATCTTTTTTGAGTCGGTAATTTCTGTACTCTTTTGAGGTCATCACAATAGGATATGAAATCTCATAATCACCGATAGTAGTAACCACTAGATAACGATCTTGCGTAGTGTCATAAATGACATTATAATTTTCAAAATCAGATAAATACAGACTTCCGCTTTGGTTTGTGTTAAAATCATAAGGAAGTGTTGCAGTACTATCTATTGCAATAGTATCTTGAGGAGTTTGAGCTCTTATACTTACCCCTATTAAAAATAAGACTAAAGTAAAACTGATATGTTGCGTAAACTTTTTCAAAAGAATTTATAATTTTTTTAGAGCTTGTTTGATTAGGTTTTCAACATTTAAACTGGCATCATCACGTAAAACCATATCAACTACTCGTTCGGTTTGTTTTCGTGAAAATCCTAAAACGTCTAAAGCAGATAACGCTTCATCTCTAGTAGTATTGTTTGGGCTAGTTGAAATAGCCTCCATATCGAATGTTTTTAAGATTTTATCGCGTAAATCTATAATAATACGTTGAGCTGTTTTGGCACCTATCCCTTTTATTGATTGCAATAAAGTTACATTATCAGATGCAATACCCTGTTGAATTTCTTGCGGCGTCATTGATGATAACATAACACGAGCTGTACTAGCGCCAACACCTGACACGGAGATAAGTAATCTAAATACTTCTCGTTCTGTTTGGGTATAAAAACCATATAGCGAATGGGCATCTTCACGAACCTGATAGTGTGTGAATAGCTTTAGCAATTCTTCATCAGGTATTTGCGAATACGTCTGCAATGATATATGAATAAAATAACCTACACCACCACTTTCAATAACGGTATAAGTGGGGTTTTTTTCAATAAGTTTCCCTTTGATATAGGTAATCATAAAGCGACTTGAAATATTTAGACATCAAAAATAGGAAAAATATTGATTTTATGGGGGTTAAGGCTGTTAAAAAACACCTGAAAAGGGGATAGAAATTAGATAATTTATGGTTGATATTATAGATATTTCCAAAAAGACCAAATTCTTCTATGTTTTAAATAATCAAAATCTAATTCATTTTGATAAGCTTCTCTTTCAAAACTAATTGCTCTATAAGCCTTATCCCAGTTTTTATGTACAACTAATTTTATTAAAAATTCGAGGCTATACCAAACAAAGAAAAGTATCCATAATAATTCAATTTGTTGGCGTAGATGAATCTTTTCATGATTTATAAGTATTTCATCAAGCTTATAAAGTTTATCTTTTACAAAAATAAAAGGCCAAATAGTCATGGCAGCATACTTACTATGAAAAAATCTAAATCGTACAATCATAGGGATAAAAGTACGTTAATTTTAGATTTATAACTGCTTTGGATAACGATTGAAGTAAAAAATGTACTTTTACAGACTAAATTGACAAACCATGTCTGCAGCAACTAAGGAATATAAAAGAGTCACCGTAAAGTCATTAATTGAAATGAAAGCTAATGGTGAAAAAATTGCCATGCTAACCGCTTATGATTATACCATGGCTAAGATTGTAGATAGTTCGGGTATCGATATAATTTTAGTTGGTGATTCTGCCTCAAACGTAATGGCAGGTCATGAAACAACTTTACCTATTACTTTAGATCAAATGATATACCACGCAAGTTCAGTTGTTAGAGCAATTAATCGTGCTTTAATTGTGGTTGATTTACCTTTTGGATCTTACCAAGGCAACTCAAAAGGAGCTTTAAAAGCTGCTATTCGTATCATGAAAGAATCAGGAGGTCATGCGGTAAAACTAGAAGGTGGTAGCGAAATAAAAGATTCTGTTTCTCGTATTTTAACGGCTGGTATTCCTGTTATGGCTCACTTAGGATTAACGCCACAATCTATTTATAAATTTGGTACATATACGGTAAGGGCAAAAGAAGAAGCTGAAGCTGAAAAACTAAAAGAAGATGCTAAACTACTTGAAGAATTAGGTTGTTTTGCTTTAGTTTTAGAAAAAGTTCCTGCAAAATTAGCAGCAGAAGTTGCCGCTGATTTATCTATCCCAGTAATTGGAATTGGAGCTGGTGGTGGTGTTGATGGACAAGTATTAGTTACACATGATATGTTGGGAATGACCTATGAATTTAATCCTAGATTTTTACGTCGCTATTTAGATTTATATGATGAAATGACTGGTGCATTTCAGCAATATATTTCAGATGTAAAAAGTAGTGATTTTCCTAATAAAAAAGAGCAATATTAAATTCAGAATGTAGAATTGATATTGATTATTTATTTTGTTGAGTTTTTAATGAGTAATTTTTTAATTCTAGACTAGGATCCCAAAATATTTCTTGAAAGCTGATTATTTGATAATTCTCAATACGAACTCCTTCACTTTCTAATAATTGTTGCATTAAGTTAGTTCCATCAAAATGATGTTTCCCCGTTAAAATCCCTTTAGAATTTACTACTCTATGTGCTGGTATTGAATCATCTAAATGTGAAGCATTCATTGCCCAACCTACTGTTCGTGCTGATTTTGACGCACCTAAATAACGTGCGATTGCTCCATAACTCGTCACGCAACCATAAGGTATTTTACGTGCTACCGCTTGTGCTCGTTCAAAAAAATTAGGTTTAGTTGACATTTAATTTTCGTCAAAAAATTGAAATTGTATATACGTGATGGGTTTCTTTTCTTCTAAGAACATCTTTTCATAAAAAGTTTGAACTTCAGTAACAATTGCTGGTGCTCCCTCATTTTTATAAACATCATGGTTTGCATAGACAATGTTATGCCCTAAGCCTCGTAGTAAACCTAGCGTATAGCCATGCATAAATTCACTATCTGTTTTAAGATGCATTAGCCCATTTTTTACTAAGATATTTTGGTATTTCTTAAAAAACTCAGGATTAGTCATTCTATGCTTGGTGCGTTTATATTTTATTTGTGGATCAGGAAAAGTAATCCAAATTTCACTTACTTCATCAGAAGAAAAACACAAATCTATTAACTCAATTTGTGTACGAAGAAAGGCAACATTAGTGATCTTATTTTCTGTTGCTATTTTAGCTCCAAGCCAAAACCGAGCACCTTTAATATCTACTCCAATATAATTGATGTTTGGGTTTCTTTGTGCTAAAGCTAAGGTATATTCCCCTTTTCCACAGCCTAATTCTAGAATAATAGGATTATTATTATTAAAAAAAGTATGCCATTTGCCTTTTAGTGAAAATCCATCAAAGACTTCTTGACGGGTTGGTTGAATGACATTATGAAATTTTTCGTTCTCACGAAAGCGTTTAAGTTTATTTTTACTACCCACAACTATTGACTAGGCTACGTCTTCTTTACCGTTTTTTCTAAAGCCAAACATTTGACCCATCCAATAAAAAAGAGCTATAAAAAAAATTCCAATAAAAATCCAACTAATAATGTTTGAACCCCACCAAGAATCTGCATCTAATCTTAATTTCTCAAAGATTCCAAAAGTTTTTTCAATTAGTTCTCCTGTTAATTTCCAAATATTGTTTGCTAACATAACTTTGTATTGTTTACTTTGCAAATATAATAAAACAACTAATGTTAGCAAGATTTTTTCAAAAATCAGAACCAATAAGTTTTTTGAGCCTATTAATCTTGTTGCTAATTTATATTATTTTCTATTCATTTTACGAATTTTCAGGAGAAATAAATTTTATTTATATTCTGCAAATACTGGTTAGTTTTGTGTTTTTTGGTAGTTTAATCTTTATAGGAGATTTTATCATTGAGAAAAACCACCTTACTCCTGCAAATTATTATGCTATTTTTATTATTGTGTTACTTTTTGGCTTATTCCCCTCGGCTCTAAATTTATCAAGAATAAGTCTTGGCCATTTGTTTGTACTACTTGCATCTCGTCGTATGTATAGCATTAGAACTAAAAAAGTATTACTCTTGAAACTATTTGATAGTGGGTTTTATATTGGAATAGCTTTTTTGTTATACCCAATCAGCGCACTATATTTACTACTGATTTATATTAGTTATTTTATCTATATACGTGTAATAAATAAAGATCTATTGCTTCCTATTATTGGATTTATTACTCCAATTCTAGTAACTTTTACGTATTTCTTTATCAATGATGATTATGCTAGTTTTAAGACGCTTGTAGAAATAAATATTTATTATGATTTTGCTGATTTTACAAATCAATTTACGTATTATTTTTCTGGTTTGGTTGTAATCATATTGCTTATCAGTGCTATTTTTAAGAATATATCTAATCGTCATACTTTAGATAATGAGGGGAAAAATAATTTAAATTTAGTTTTAAACCATTTATTTATTGGAATTATTCTTTTTTCAATTAATACTATGAATTTTACAGAAAGTATTCAATTCCTGTTTTTACCAACAGCCATATTAATTGGAAATTTACTAAATCAAACTCAAAAATACTGGGTTAAAGAAATGTTATTATATAGTATCATACTACTAACTTTTATACTACCATTACTCTAAAAACTACTACAATTTATCACCAAAAGCTAAATCTCCGGCATCTCCCAACCCTGGAATAATATAGCCATGATCGTTTAGTGTATCATCAATTGTTGCAATCCATAAATGGGTATCTTTAGGTAAGTATTTTTCTATATGTGCAATTCCATCTGTTGAGCCAATAACAACAAATAGGTGTAGTTCTTTTGGTATTCCGTGTGATAATAAAGCTTGATAGGTACTTACTAATGACTGACCAGTAGCCAACATTGGATCTGCCAAGATTAATGTTTTATTTTGTAAAGATGGAGAAGCAAAATATTCAACTCTTATATCAAAATTACCATCTGGTAGAATTTTTCTATAAGCAGAAATAAATGCATTTTCTGCCTTATCAAAATAATTTAAAATTCCCTGGTGAAGTGGCAAACCAGCTCTTAATATGGAACAAAGCACCAAATCATCATTAATAAGTTGCATGATTTTAGTTCCCAACGGAGTGGTTACTGTTTTGCTTGTATATGGTAAAACCTTACTCATTTCATAGGACAGCACTTCTCCTATTCGCTCAATATTCCGACGAAAACGCAAAGAATCTTTTTGAATATGTTGATCTCTTAATTCTGAAATAAAAGTGTTTAATACAGAATTGGTCTTGTCGATACTATGAATATGCATATTGTAAATATTTTATTAACACAAGCTACAAAGATAGTTTTTTAGACGCTTTTTTAGAAAAGAAAAGAAAATCTTATTTCCAACTAAAAATATATTCAAAAAACTTGCTAGAAAAAGAAAAACAACTATATTTGCAGTCCAAAAAAACGGAACATTCCTCCTTAGCTCAGTTGGTTAGAGCATCTGACTGTTAATCAGAGGGTCC
>JAOZLL010000023.1 GCA_029934835.1 Flavobacteriaceae bacterium
TGATAGAAATATTAATAATTTAAAAGTTAGCATTATCTAAATGCACAACGGGTAAAAAACAGTATTTTTGTAACAAATGACTAAAGCAATTAAAATATACTTTGCATCTGACCAACACTTTGGTGCTCCTAATACTGTGAAAAGTAAGGAACGTGAAGTTGTTTTTGTACAATGGTTAGATGAAATTAAAAAAGATGCCACCGAACTCTTTTTATTAGGAGATTTATTTGATTTTTGGTTTGAGTATAAAACAGTTGTACCTAAGGGTTTTATTAGGGTTTTGGGTAAACTAGCAGAACTAAAAGATAGTGGTATTAAAATCCATTTTTTTGTTGGAAACCATGATTTATGGATGCATGACTATTTTGAAACGGAATTGGGTATTCTTGTTTATCATTATCCAAAGGTTTTTAATTTCAATAATAAAAGTTTTCTAATTGGTCATGGAGATGGTTTAGGACCTGGTGACAAATCATATAAATTTATGAAAAGAGTCTTTAAAAACTCTTTTTCAAAATGGCTTTATAGATGGTTTCACCCCGATTTAGGAGTACGTTTAGCGCAATACCTTTCCTTAAAAAATAGGTATATTTCTGGAGAAGAAGACCTTCACTTTTTAGGAGAAGATAAAGAGGATCTTATTATTTACTGTAAAGCAGCATATCAAAAAGAAAAATATGATTTTTTCGTATTCGGACATAGACATTTACCTATGGAAATAGATATTGCAACAAATTCGAGATTTATCAATACAGGCGATTGGATTAATTATAATTCTTATGCCATTTTTGATGGTGAAAAACTAAGTCTACATTACTATAATACAATTGCTGACTAGACAAATTGTTATTAGCTCCTAAAAAAGTACAAGAAACAACTCATTTTTAATTATTTATCCTGATTTTAAAAAATCATTCTAAACCATAAATATATTTTATCTTTACGACTCATAATAAATCAAACACCATGACGGATATAAAAAATTACATTTCCCAAAATAAAGATCGTTTTATTGACGAACTTATTGAGCTTCTAAAAATACCATCAGTAAGTGCTGATGCCGCGCATAAACCAGATATGCTAAAAACAGCAGATGCAGTTAAAAAATCATTGGAAGATGCCGGTTGTGACAAAGTAGAAATTTGCGAAACTCCAGGAAATCCAATTGTGTATGGTGAAAAAATAATTGATGCCAGTTTACCAACTGTTTTGGTTTATGGACATTATGACGTGCAACCAGCTGATCCAGTTGAATTATGGGATTCTCCAGCATTTGAGCCTGTTATTAAGAAAACAGAAATTCACCCAGAAGGTGCTATTTTTGCAAGAGGTTCTTGTGATGATAAAGGGCAATTTTATATGCATGTAAAAGCCTTAGAATATATGACAACCCAAGATCAGTTACCTTGTAATGTCAAATTTATGATTGAAGGTGAAGAAGAAGTAGGCTCATCAAGTTTAGATTGGTTCGTAAGACGTAATCAAGAAAAACTAACGAATGATGTAATTCTTATATCGGATACAGGAATGATCAGCAATACACAACCATCTATAACTACAGGTTTAAGAGGTTTGAGTTATGTAGAAGTAGAAGTTACGGGACCAAATCGTGATTTACATTCCGGATTATATGGTGGAGCAGTAGCCAATCCTATTAATATTTTAGCAAAAATGTTAGCAGCACTTCATGATGAAAACAATCATATCACGATTCCTAGCTTTTATGATAAAGTTTTAGAAGCATCTGACGAAGAACGTAAAGAAATGGCAAAAGCACCATTTAGTTTAGATGCCTATAAAAAATCTATTGATTTAGGTGATGTATATGGCGAAGAAGGCTATTCAACATTAGAACGTGCTTCTATAAGACCCACTTTAGATGTAAACGGAATTTGGGGTGGCTATATTGAAGAAGGAGCCAAAACAGTGATTCCTTCAAAAGCCTATGCAAAAATATCTATGCGTTTGGTTCCGAATCAAACTTCAGATGAAATCACCACTTTGTTTACCAAACATTTTGAAAACATTGCTCCCAAATCGGTTAGTGTTAAAGTAACACCACATCATGGTGGCGAAGCTTATGTTACACCAATTGATAATATTGGTTATCGTGCCGCAAATAAAGCTTATACTGAAACTTTTGGTGTGCAAGCTATTCCGCAACGTAGTGGTGGAAGTATTCCGATTGTAGCCTTGTTTGAACAAGAGTTAAAAAGTAAAACTATTTTAATGGGATTTGGTCTCGATAGCGATGCTATTCATTCACCAAACGAACATTTTGGTATATTCAATTACCTAAAAGGAATTGAGACTATACCACTGTTCTTTAAGTACTTTACAGAGATGTCTTAAAGTATATTTTAGTAATAGAATAGAAATTAGGGCTTCACTCCAAGTGAATCCTTGAATAAAACAAAATTAATATGAAAAAGCCAAAGAGAGATCTTCGGCTTTTTTATGCTTAAAAATTAAATTTTATAAATAATAAATAGACCAATGAAGTACAATTTCCTACTAGCTTTACTCTTTTTTGTAAGTCCATTTCTTACAGCTCAAATTGTAATTAACGAATTAGACTGTGATACACCAAGCACAGATACACAAGAATTTATTGAATTAAAATCAGACACTCCCAATTTTGCTTTAGATGGTTATGTAGTAGTATTGTTTAATGGTAATCCTTCTTCTAGTACAGTAAACAAAAGCTATTTAGCAATTGATTTAGATGGTTATTCAACGGATATCAATGGTTTATTGTTAATTGGAAGCATCGATGTTTCACCCGTTCCACAGTTGTTAATATCCACAAGTGTTATTCAAAATGGGGCAGATGCTGTTTGTGTATATCAAGGGAGTTTTTATGATTTTCCTGATGGTACTTTAGCAACACAAACCAATTTAATAGATGCTTTAATGTACGATACAAATGATTCTGATGCTACTGCTTTAATGGCTTTATTGGGCGAGACAATTCAAATAAGTGAAGGAGCTACAAACAATACTAATTCCATCCAATTAAATAATGATGGTCTAACCTATACAGTGACAACACCAACTCCACGACAATTAAACGACGGTTCAGGTGTCGAGCTAAACGGAGTGAGCATGTCCATTGCACAAGAACAATATAATGAAGGTGATTCTTTTGACATCCTATTTACAACGGAGCAGAATGTAACCGAAGAATTAACCTTAAATTATACTTTAAATAACGGTACATTTAATGAATCTGATTTTACAGGAAATGTTTCACCTGTAATTCCCGTTGGGCAAAACATGGTTAGCACTACCATTACTTTAGTAGACGATACTGATGATGAAGGTGATGAGGTTTTGATTGTTGACTTAGCCGATTTATCAGACGATTACCTGATTCTCAATAACAATATTGACATTCGTATAGTAGATAATGATTTTGTAGTTGCCGATTGGGGAATTCCTACCAACCCTACTTTTGGTGTGGTGGCAAGTACGCAACCTGATGGATATTATATAAGTTTAGATGGATTGGCTGATGTTGCTTTACGACAAGCTATGCAAGATATTATTGCCAATCCGGCATTGGTTCGAGCACAAACTTATGCAGATATCACTACTATTCTAAAAGAAGCTGATCAAAACCCAGCAAATAGTAATGAAGTTTGGTTGGTTTATACCGAAGAAGGCAGAGCAAAGCTCGATTTCCAAACATCATCAAGCAGTGAAGGGAAATGGAATAGAGAACATACATTTCCAAGATCTCTTGCCGGTTATTATAGCATTGAAGCAGATGATTTTGCAGATGGTGTAAACTCCTTTTGGACCACCAATGCCGATTCTTTACGTCATGGACATTCGGATGCACATGCTTTACGAGCAGCTGATGGTTCAGAAAATAGCGCGAGAGGTAATGATCATTATGGTGAGTATGTTGGTCCTGATGGCAATCTAGGAAGTTTTAAAGGTGATGTAGCACGAAGTGTGTTATTTCTAGAAATACGTTATAATGGTTTAGAAATTGTAAATGGCTTTCCTGATATTGAAGGGCAATTAGGTGATTTAGCGATTTTGTTAGAATGGCACAGAAATGATCCACCAGATGATTTTGAAATGAATCGTAATAATGTGGTCTACACCTGGCAGTTTAATAGGAACCCGTTTATAGATTATCCTGATTTGGTGGAATATATTTGGGGAAATCAAGTAGGAGAAATTTGGAGCCAGCCATTAGGACTTAATGAGGTTAATAGGTTAGATTTTAAGGTTTATCCCAATCCGACCCAAAAGAACATCAACATTTTAGGTATTGAAGGTCTGTTTACCGTAGAAATATTTTCAACTGATGCACGACTTTTGGTTTCCAAAAAAGAACAAGAAACAACCCATTTTGATTTAGAATTAGTAAAAGGAGTCTATTTTATTAAGATTACTTCAGCTGGAAAAACGGGCATTCAGAAGATTGTAGTGGAGTAGGTGTTAGTAGTGGTAAAATATTATTTTTTAATAAATTTATGTGAACTGTTATCTATTATAATAAAATAGAAGCCTTTTTTTAACCTTTCAATCGAGATGTTATCATCATCAATACTACCATCAATCACTAATTGTCCTAAATTATTATATACTTTAATATTATTTTCAATTAAATAATATAAAGAATTTATATAAATCCGATCTGTTGCAGGGTTAGGATATATGATAAGTTCAGTTTTAGCTAAAGAGTCCTCTTCGTTAATTGAAAGAATATTTCCAAAGTAAATATCTAAATACTCTAACCTATTTTCTAACCAAGTTAACGTATATGATAAAGATTCGCTGTCAAACAAATAATTTGAATAAACTAAAGATTCTCTTTCATAAATTTTATTGGACTGTAAGAAATTATATTGCTCAGAAATAAAATTTGATAAAGATTCACTGCTAAAAATATTATTTCTGTAATTAAACCATTTGTTTGCGATATTAGTTGATATATCATTGGGATCTATATCTATTATTTTGCTAATAAATCCGTTACTTAAAATGTCGTTAGTGATATTTTCATTTGTACCATCCCAGATTGTTCCGAAACAACCATCTAGATCCCAAGGCACATAAAAGTAAGGTTCATTGGCTTTATATTTTGCTAGATAAATATTTTTTCCCGTATTGTCGGTTGCTCTTATTAAGTTGAGAAATAAAAAATAATCTATATAATTATCCTCATCAAACTTTGCCCAAATACTACTGGTAAAATCTGTTTCTGATGAATTCATTACGAAAGCTGTAAACTGATATAGATTTCCCCAATCAGTTATATCATCTTCTTTAGGGTATTTAAATTCATAACCACTCCATATTCTACTTTCGTTATCATAACTAGGTAAACTAGAAAAAGTAGAAGCTCCCCAAGAAATACCTTTGTAAAGTTCACCCCTAATATTGTCATTATAACTCTTAAGTTTTAATTGTTTCTTGTCGACTTGTTCTGAAAGATTATATAAACCATTATATTGACCATTTAAAAACATTTCTACATACATAACATCTGCCCCAGATTTGGCATTAGGTTCATCATCTATGTAGTAAGGTGCATTATGTATTTCCAGCCATAGTTTATTAGCTACATAGCTTCGCAATCTTAAAGGTTCATTATAAAGAGCATCTAAAATCCAATCATCATCAGAGCGTAATTCTCCAAATTGGATATTATTTGTTTCATCACCTACCTCATCATCCCAAAATTCTAAATCATAAGTTTTTTTAGGAAAAGATTGAGAACTACCACCTCGCAATTCGATGCCTATATTTGAAACTAATATTTGTTCTTCATCAGAATATGTAAAACTAGCTAAGACCTTTGGCTCGTCAACAATAGTATTGTTAGACTCAATTAAGATAATTGGTAATTGTGTAAAATATAAATCGTACTGATTTGAAGTGCTACTATCAGTAACCAAATATGAATCTGAATACTCTAAGCTATCAGGTATTGAACTGAAATTATAATTGTTTTGACCCAATATAATAACTATTTCATCATATTCACTAGTATTTGTATAATCACTGATATTTTGGATATGAGAAACGATTAGTGAATTACTTTCATCTACTCCAAAATTATTCTCAGATACATTAATTGTCAATACTTGCGACTTACATATTACTGTAAAAGTTAAACTTAATATTAATAAGTATATTCTCATTTTTCAGTTTTAATATTTTACAATTTGTTTATATCAGCAACTTTTCACAAATATAACCCAAAGATAATCTATTTCAATTTATTAGTTAATAGCTAGACTGTATTGATTTAGTATTAAAAGCATGCTGTTAAAATTTACAGTTTTAATATTTTGGCATGATGTATGTTTAGTCTGTAGTAGAGTTTCATACAGAAGCTTGATGGCTACGAAGCGTTTATGAGATAAACTAAACCATTTCACACACAAGTTGTCATACGATTAACATAAAACAACACATCATGAAACGAGCAAGTCAGATTTTGACACATAAGGGAATGACTAATGGCGAACACCGTTTGTCACCTATAAAAATTAAAAAATTTAGACACATGAAAATATCCCTAAGAACTACTATTTTAAGTTTGCTGTCGATTTTCCTATTCAGTATCGGAGGAATTCTAGCACAAGATATTACTAGAGTAGAAGCAAGCAATCCCGACATCAGCGATCATCTCGATTTAGAAGCAGTCGCATCACTTTTTGGGGATTCTAAAGATTTAGAGGACTTTGAAAGACGTTTAAATGATCCTAAAAATCAAATATCCAATTTAGATTTAAACGGAGATCAATATGTAGATTATTTACGTATTGTAGAACTTACTGAAAAACGCACTCATTTAATTGCGATACAAGCTGTTTTGGGAGAAGACCAATACCAAGATGTTGCCACCATAGAAATTGATAAAGATTATAGTGGTAATACAAGTGTTCAAGTTGTAGGTGATGTCTATATGTATGGACCTAACTATATTATTGAGCCGGTTTACAGACACCGACCTGTGTTTTTCTCTTATTTTTGGAGACCTGTTTACCATCCGTATCACTCTAGTTATTACTGGGGCTATTATCCACATTACTTCCATTTTTGGCATCCATTAGATGTATTTGCATACCGCCGACACATTCATATCCATATTAATACCTATCATTCCTATAACTATGTAAATTATCGTAGAAGCCATACGGCAATGAATATGCACAACCAATATAGACGTAATGATTATGGTAGAAGAAACCCGAACAGATCTTATGCAACGCGTACCAACACTACACGCAGACCTAGAACAGTTCAGAGCAGACCAACTTCAACAAGTCGTCCAAGAGTTACAAACCCAAGTACGAGACCAAGAACAGTAGGAACAAAAAATAATCCTAGAACAGTTCAAAGTAAACCACGTACTATAAGTCAGCCTAGAATAGCAAGTTCACCTAGATCGGTAAGTACGACGACTCGACCAAGAACGGTTCAAAATAGACCCATTACGAGTCAACCACGAGTTACAAACCCGAGCACAAGACCTAGAACAAGCCGTCCAAGAACAAGCACACAAACTAGAAAACCAACAACTAAATCAAGAAGCTATTCGTCTCATAATAATAGAAAAAAAGCTAGTAAGAGAAGCTCAAGATCTAGCTCCTCAAGAAATGTTACACAAAGCAGACCGAGCAGATCTACCTCAAGTAAATCAAGCCGTAGTTCAACTTCAAGAAGAAGATAATACAAACCCGATTAAACAAAAAAACACGGAGAACGCAGTTCTCCGTGTTTTTTTATGTTTATAAAATTTTCTCTGTGTAATAGCTACTCTACACATCTAATTTCTTCCCCAAATACATCAACTTAAATCCTTCATCAACTTGTAGTTGCCCACTATTTGATGGGATAATATGTATTTCGCCCTCCAAATCTTTCACAAATATAGGTACTGTTTTTATTTCGTTTTTAGTCGCTTCTAAAATACTTGAATAATGATCTTTTGATATTATTTCTACTTCATTAATATAAGGGTAATCACGTACTACTTCACTAATATTGATGTAATCATCGGTATGTGAGAATAAACCATTTTCTGGATTATCATTAGGATCTTTCATTTCCTCAGCACTAATTAATCGATAGGCACCTTGCTCACCAAAATGTGTTTTTAGTTTTGAGATGGCATATTCATTAATAGTATTACTTCCTGTTAAAGCCATTAAATATCCGATATCATTTAATTCGATGTTTTCAACTAAATCATCTGAATAAATATCACAAGCTATGGCTTCTAAATTAAGTTTTTTAGCATTTTCAATATGTTTTGTATTGCTATCGATTAATACGACACGACGATCTTTATTTTGTAGATACGTAGCAATTAATCGTGCTGGAGGCGATGCCCCAACAATTAAGATTCCTTCAGATCTTTTTAACAAAACACCTGATAATCGAGCAAAAAGTCGTGCTGTTGTAGCATTTAATAAAACGGTTCCTAATACAATCATAAAAACCAATGGTGTTATATATTCTGCACCTTCAACACCTTGGCTGGCTAGTTTTAACCCAAATAAAGAGGCGATACCAGCTGCAACAATTCCACGAGGGCCAACCCAACTAATAAAGAGTTTTTCGTTGAGTTGCATTCCTGATTTATAGGTACTAAGAAAAACGCCTAATGGTCGTACAATTAAAACAACAATACCAAATAAAAGTAGCGTTCTCCAACTATAGATTAATTCAAAATCAGATACATTTATATTAGCAGAAAGTAATATAAACAGGATGGAAATAAGTAAGATACTGATTGCTTCTTTAAAATGTAGTACATCTTTTAATACTGGAATTTTCATATTTCCTAAAACCATTCCCATAATTACTACCGCTAGCAAACCACTTTCGTGTGCAAATAAATCTGATAAAACAAAAACACCTAAAACAGATGCTAAAGACACTACATTAACTAAGTAATGCGGAATCCATTTTTGTTTTAAAGCCATGGCGAATGCGTAGGCAGTCGTAAATCCGATGGAGACGCCGATTATGATTATTTTTCCGAATTCTATTAAGGCTTCTTGTGTATATTCGGTACCATGAGTACTACCAACAGTAATAAATTCATAGACCAATACGGCAGCCAAAGCTCCGATAGGATCTATAAGAATTCCTTCCCATTTTAATACCGTTGAAATATCTTTTTTTATGGCTAAATTTCTCAGGATTGGTGTAATAACCGTTGGACCCGTAACAATAATCAAAGCAGAGAACAAAAAAGACATAGGCCAATTAAGTCCGATAACATAATGTGCAGCGATTCCAGCAGTAGCCATTGTAATTAATGAACCCCATGAAATAAGTTTATAAATAACAGAACCTACATTTTTAATTTCATCTTTTTTAAGGGTCATTCCACCTTCAAATAAGATTAAAGCAATAGATAGTGATACAAAATTAAACAGTCGTTCACCAGGAAAAAGTCCTGTTTCGCCATTCCATAAAGGCTCTATCCATTTACTACCATCAGGTGTTAGTAAAGTAGAAATTGGGCCTACCAATAAGCCAATAAGAATTAAGGGTAATATGGCAGGGATTTTAAGTCTCCAAGCAAACCATTGGGCGACGATTCCTAATATGATAATTCCGGCTAGTTCTAACATAGTTTTTTTAGTATAAAAATTTTAATTCAACTGTGATAAACTGTATTTTCTAATAAATAAATTAACACCTTCTAACATTAGAGAAATTCTTGTTTTATCATTAACTTCACCCCATTCACCATGAGCAGCGTGATTCCTTAAACCAGCCCATGATAATATATCTTTTGCATCTTGTTTGGTAATTAAAGAGTTTGCTTTTAGAATATTTGAATAATTATCAATACTAGGTTTTTGCTTGTCTAAAGATACCTCAATTGCTTCCATCCAATTTCTTAAGAACTCTTCTAGTGAAGCACCAATAAGGACACAAGCTGCTGCAGGATGAGTTTTTTTATTTAATAGTAATAATCTAGCTTGATCTAGATAATCAGAAACAACATCAATTTGTGCTCGCCTTTCAAGTGAGATTCCATCAAAAAGCCCATTTTCTAGAAAGCTTATAAAACCAATAATAGCTTCTTTCACATACCCTATTTTTGAACTATTGGTCGTTTGTTGTAAATCGATTAATAGTTGAGTGTAAAAAGAGCTTTTCTCACCAGCATAAACTCGTAAAAACTCCAATCCTTCAGAATAAATACTATAATCACTATTGGAATTCTCAGATATTCTCTTGCCTTGTATGATTAATTTTTCTATATCCATTTTTTTAAGGTTTAAGTATTATAAAGCCAATAATTTATGATGTGTCTAAAATTATAACTTACTTAATTTTACTGTGAAGCAAGATAGCATATCTGTCTGACATACTTGCAACAAAGGTGCAAACACCCATTATTCGGTCGTATAAAGCTTCTTGATTAGTATTGTATTCTTCAGGTAATAACTCTAAAACTAATTGATCAAACCCAGTAGTTTGATTTTCAAAATTATTATTTACAGCCGTAATAAATACATTCAATAAATTAGTTAATACACGATAGCCAGTTAACTCTTTTTCAATTACTTCTTTACTTCGATACATTTTTTCGACACTAATATTGATAATATCATTTAGTTGTACTTCATAACGGCATTTATCGAGTAGCGAATGTGAAAAATTACCAGCTAAAATTGCAGTTTCATTTTCAATAAAAACATGAGCTGCTTCAAATATTAGAGATTGAATAGCTAGAGCTCGTAAATAACTAACCCTATCTTTTTGTGTTTTGAGAGCATGGTATTTTTCTGTAATTAGGTTTTCTCTAACTAAATTTAGTAAATATTCTAAGGCTTTGTCTTCAGGAATTAATCCTAAATTAATACCATCCTCAAAATCAATAATCGAATAACAAATATCATCGGCAGCTTCTACTAAAAAAGCCAAAGGATGTCGATAATACACGTTTTCACCTTCACGGATTGGTTTTAAACCCAGTTCAGTTACTAATTCCTTGAAAAATGGGATATCAGATTGAAAAACACCAAATTTTTTCTCTGCAATGTGTTTAGATTTCTTAACAGGAATAGAAACCTTAGGATATTTCATAAACGCACCAAGTGTTGCATAAGATAGGCGTAAACCGCCAGTGACACCTTGTTTGCTTTCAGATACGATTTTTAAACCATTTGCATTGCCTTCAAAAGAAACTAAATCTTGCCATTGAGCTTTATCGAGGTGCATTTTGTATTGTCTGCCATCACCATTTTTAAAAAAATCACCAATGGCACGCTCACCACTATGTCCAAAAGGTGGATTACCAATATCATGTGCTAAAGATGCCGCCGCCACAATGGCGCCAAAATCATTAAATTTATAACCGTCTTGTGCTAATTCTGGATGTTTTTGTAGGATAGCCTGTCCGACAATACGACCTAAAGAACGCCCAACGACACTAACCTCTAAACTATGGGTTAATCGCGTGTGCACGAAATCTGCATCTGATAAGGGTATCACCTGAGTTTTATCTTGTAAGGAGCGAAAAGAATCTGAAAAAATAATACGATCATAATCTACTTCAAAGCCCAAACGAGTTTCGTCTTGTAAGTGTCTATGGCGCGTTTCTGTATCACCAAATCGTTTTAAGGATAATAATTGATTCCAATTCATACGTAATAATCTAAATAGTGGATGAAAATTCAAAAATAACCATTCTTTATGAATTTAACGAATCTTGGATTTCTATTTGAACCACATAAGGCATATAAGTTTTTTCACTAGTACCCTTATGTGAATTTATATGACTTATTTGGTTTAATTAATATGATATTTATTGCAGCGAAATCATGTATATTTGTGGGATAAATTTGAGAAAATGATAGAAAAAATATTAATCATTGGAGCTTGTGGGCAAATTGGTTCAGAACTTACGGTGAAACTACGTGAAAAACATGGAAATCAGCAAGTAGTTGCTTCAGATATTAGAGAAGGAAGTGCTGAGATTATGCAAAATGGTCCTTTTGAGTTTCTTGATGCAACAGATAAAGCAGCCATTTTAATGATTATTCATAAACATGAAATTACCACGGTATATTTGATGGCAGCCATGTTATCAGCAACTGCAGAAAGACAACCTAAAAAGGCATGGGATATCAACATGAATTCTTTGCTTTATGTATTAGATTTTGCCAAAGAAAAACTAATTCAAAAAATTTATTGGCCAAGTTCGATAGCTGTTTTTGGTGAAACTACTCCTCGAATAGACACGCCACAACAGACTATATTAGAGCCTGCTACAGTTTATGGAATTAGTAAATTATCAGGAGAACGCTGGTGTGCTTATTATCATGATAAATTTGGAGTAGATGTGCGAACACTTCGTTATCCAGGAATAATTAGTTGGAAAACATTACCAGGAGGCGGAACCACAGACTATGCTGTTGAAATTTTTCATAAAGCGCTACAAGATGGTACTTATGAATGTTTTTTAAATGAAAATACTGTTTTGCCGATGATGTATATGGATGATGCTTTAAAAGCAACTTTAGATTTAATGGATGGTAAAATTTTTGATACTTACGTAGCTTATAATGTTGCCGCAGTTAGTTTTGACCCGAAGAAACTCACAGAAAAAATACAAAAGCATTTACCGAATTTTACTATTACTTACAAACCTGATTTTAGACAAGAAATTGCTGATACTTGGCCACAAACGATTAATGATTCGCTTGCAAGAGAAGAATGGAATTGGAAGCACGATTATGATACTGATGCTATTGTAAAAGATATGTTAACAAACTTAAAACCTTAATAATCATTTAAATGAATGAAACAGATCATTTTCATATAAGAATTTCTTATAAAAGAAAGGAACGTTCTAAAGATTCAAATGGGTCTGATAAAATATTTATGTTAGAAAATAATAGTCTTTCTTATAGCGAAAGATTTTGGGGTTTTAAATCAGAAAAACGAAAAGCTCAAAAAAAGAATTTACTATTATCTAACCAAGAATATAGTGCAATATTTTCACTTATTTCTGAAAATCAATTTGATGTAGATTACCAAGAGACTATTAAGATTGACAAAAACTATTTAAGGAATGATTTTACATATATTATTGAATTAAATATGCTAGAAAGTTCAACAGTATATCAAATACAGACAAACGATATGAAATTAGATAATATATCTTGGATAAAAGCCAAAGAATTGTTTGATTTTTTACAGAATCTTATTAAGAATCAGTAAATAATTTGTTTAATCTTTTCTATTTTTTGCCATATAATAAACAGCATAAGCAAAAATAATAAACAACACAAAAGGTAAATAAGTGCCAATGACTACACCTATTTCATAACCCTGATTAGGTGCACTATCTATTTTTTCTTTGATTTGTTCCGCATTTTGAAAGCCTAGGAATATGA
Source organism: Flavobacteriaceae bacterium (assembly GCA_029934835.1). Lineage (GTDB taxonomy): Bacteria > Bacteroidota > Bacteroidia > Flavobacteriales > Flavobacteriaceae > DQTL01. Next base: position 13,401 of record JAOZLL010000023.1, read on the forward strand.
TTTGGGAAAGATTCATTTTTTACTTTTTAAGTTAATAATCTTTAGACATTAAAATGTTACTTATATGCCTTATGTGGTTCAACTATTTTTAAATTTTTGTAAAGCTTTTTTAGTCGTTTCAGACAACACAAGGTTTCCACAAATATTTGCTCGTTCAGAGAGTAAAGTGTCCCAATTATCAGTTTCTTCCCATAACACACGTTTTAAGTGTTGAACAGCTTCAGGTGAGTAAGAAGCGAGTTGTTCAGATAGAATTTGAATTTCTTTATCCATATCCTTAGTATTATCAAATACACGAGCATATAAACCCTTTTCCTTTGCCCAATAGGCATTTTGCCACATAGCTGGATTTAAGGAAAGTTCACCAACAGCGGCAACGCCAATTTTTCGACGAATTGCCGGTTCTACGACAAAAGGACCAATACCAATACTAATTTCAGAGAGTTTTATAGAAGCTTCTTCAGTTGCCATGGCATAATCACAAGCAGATACAATTCCGACTCCACCGCCAACTGCTTTTCCTTGAATACGACCAATAATTGGTTTTTTACATTTTCGCATGGCATTTACCAATTTTCCAAAACCAGAAAAGAAGGCAACGCCATCTGTTGGATTATTAATAGAAAGTAATTCGTCTAAAGAAGCACCAGAGCAAAAAGTACGTTCTTTTTCACTTTTTAAAATAATGACATTCACTTTATTATCATCGCTTAATTCATTAAAAGATTTAACTAATCTATTTAATAAATCAGTCGGTAAAGAATTTCCAGCAGGATGATAAAACTCGATTGTTGCTATATTGTTTTCTACGTGTGTGTATAAACTACCTTGTTCCATATTAAAACTGAATTTTAAGTGCCAAACTTGGATACAAATTAGTATCAGTATTATAAGATGTTGGATGTTTTCCAAGCATTATGGCATATTTGTATCGAATTTTTTCTTGATTTTTGTGTAAAATATAATCACCGTGTATTAAATCATAGCCATAAGTTGCTAATGCAACAGTGATTGCACCGTATAACATATTGGTATGAGTTCCCTTATCATTGTATAATAATTCTTTTAATCGTACACCTTCATATTCAGCATTAGCATTTAGATAAACAATACCTGCTGTTAAATAAGATGCCATACGAATACCTAATAACCAATAGCCTTTTTTATTTTCTTTTGCTTTAAAATGAATATAACCAGGTACTGCTACTGCATACATCATATCTTTCATACGCATGTGTTCTGCCAATAATTCAAATTCTTCATAAGTCATTTGATTATTAATGGTCGGAAGTATGTAGTTGTCATTTTTGTCTTTTTTGTATAAGTCTATGTCTTGAGCATTTATCTCTAAAAGAAAACTTATACTGAATACTAAGAGAATTAGATATTTCATTAGAAAAATGATTAGTGTGTAAATTTACATTATTATTTAGTGTTAAAGATAGGTAACCGTCCAAATTTATTTAATAAAATTCCTCCTCGAAGTAACATCCAAACTGTAAAAGCAAGCCAAATACCGAGAAGCTCTAATTGAAAATAATCAGCGATAAGCAATATGGGAACAAATCCTAAAAAAGTGGCAATCATCAATACATTTCTTAAATATTTCATATGACCTAAACCTTTAAAAATACCATCATATATAAAAGCAATTCCGTTGATTGGTTGCATGATTAAAACAATCCAAAAAATACTATAAAACTTTTCTAAAACAGCTTGATCATTGATAAAAATTATTCCAATGGGATAGTATAAAATAAAGGAAATACCCGCAATTGCTAAACCTAAAAAGATACTATATTTTGTTAATTGCTTTCCAAGTAAACGTAATTTTATAAACTCTTTAGCACCATATAATTTCCCAGATAATATGTTTCCTGCACTCGAATATCCATCTACAAAAAAAGCAAAGAAAAACCAAATATTAACTGCTATTGTATAGGCAGCAATACTATCTTTCCCATATTTTGTAGCAAAAGAACTTCCTAAATACAAAGCAACATTCAATGCAATGGTACGTGCAAAAAGATGTAGAATCATTTTTGTAAGATTTCCCATTTCATGATTTATAGGAAATTGTACTTTCAGTCGAATGGGTGTTTTCTTAATTAGAAAATATGCAGCTAGTAAAGCCATGACAATCTGTGCTAAAACACTAGCATAAGCAGCGCCTTTAACACCTAAAGGTGGAATTAAATTTGATATTCCATAAATTAAAAAATAATCTAGAACTATATTTATAACAGCTCCAGTTATTGCGATATACATAGGATAAAAAGTATTTTGCAAACCTCTAAAAGTACCAAAAACAGCAAAAGTAAATAAGGTAAAAGGTAATCCAAAAATGCGAATACGATAATACTGCACACTCAACTCTAACAGCATATCATCAGCATTGTATAATTTGAAAATAAAAGGAGCAAAAGGATAGGTTAAGGCAATGATTATCAAAGCAAGTATTACTACACTTACTATAACTTGTGCGGGTAAGTTTTTAACTTTTTCTAAAGAATTTGCACCTAAATATTGTGATATTATCGTAGAAATAGCACTACGAGTTTGCCCTAATATCCAAATTAACATGGATAAGAAAACTCCAGCTAAACCCACTGCAGCTAAGGATTCTTTACCATATTCAGGTAAATGTCCTACAAAAGCAGTGTCCACCATTGATAATATTGGCTCAGCAATACCTGCCAACATGGCTGGTATGGCAAGTTTATTGATTTCTTTAAAAGGTATCTTATTTTTCAACTCCTTTATAGTATATTTGCTGTCTGAATAGTTGCTTTTTAGCCAGACAAAGAAAAGTAATTTAAATGAATTTAAAAAGGGGTATTAGCTCAGCTGGCTAGAGCGCTACGCTGGCAGCGTAGAGGTCATCGGTTCGACTCCGATATGCTCCACTTTAAATAAACCCCAACAAACTATGTTTATTGGGGTTTTGTTTTTCTCATGATGATAGTTACTAAAATTTTAAGATTAGGTAATTTCTGAAAAACAAACTGTTTTGTTTTTAGGGAAGGCTATAAGTTATTCAAACAATTTCTTAAGTTCGGTTGCTTCTCCAGGAGCCATTCTTCCGGACAAAACCAAACTCAATTGTTTACGACGCAAAGCTGCATCAAAGCGTTCTTTTTCTAAAGGAGTCTCAGGTAAAATAGGAGGAACTTGTGTTGGTTTTCCATTTTCATCAACGGCAACAAAAGTATACATACCTTCATTTACTTTCTCTGGTTTTCCAGTTTCAAGACATTCCATCCAAACATCTACAAAAATCTCCATAGAAGAATAAAAAGCTCTTGATACTTTAGCCTCAACAGTCAAAACACTACCGACTGGTACTGCTTTATTAAAAGCGACATGATTTACAGATGCGGTTACTACAATACTTTTAGAATGTCTACGAGCTGCAATACTACAAGCACGATCCATACGAGATAAAAGCTCACCTCCAAATAGGCTGTCTAACGGATTAGTTTCACTTGGTAAAACCAAATCAGTTAGTATGGTAAGTGATTCTGATGGTGTTTTTGATTTCATCTGTTCAATTTTACAGCAAAGATTTTTTTAATCATTTCCTTGCCGTGCCTGTCGGCAGATAGGTGTATCAGATTTGTACATACTCGTTTCATGTGATAAATCATCTATTTTACCAACATCCAAGCATCTTTAGCTTCAGTAATTCTAATCTTGTTTAGTATTTTTTGAGCTTCTTTTTTGGTTGTGTAGCTACCAAAAGCAACTTGAGTAAGTTGCCATTTGTTAATGCCTACTTTTTGCGCATCATAACCTTTTGCTTTTAGTTGGCGTACTTTTTTGTCGGCATTTGCAGGTTCTCTAAAAGCTCCAGCAATAATATGATATCGTTTGATTAAAGTGTTTGAAGCCGTTTCTAGATCTCTATCAGTAACTAATTTATTATCAATAGTTTGTGAATTCACAGTATTATTAATCTGTTCAGAGTCGTTTTCTATTGTAGTTTCGACTTTAGCCGTTTCATCAACTTTGTTTTCTTGGTTTGCCAGTGCTTTATCAATACGGTCTTGTTTTAAAACAATTTTTTCATGTAGATTTTCCTCATTGTCTTCGTTATTGTTTTCTGGAAGTTCTTCAGAATTAGTAGCAATTGCTTGTTCATTTTGTACTTTTATGGTAATATCAGGCAGTTTGCTACTAATTTCAAAAGTAGCTTCTTGAATGCGTTTATTAATTCTAGTATTTTGATCCATTTCTAGTTCAGTAATCGTTTTCCCTAATTCATTATTTTTTAAGATTTGTTTTGAAAAGACGACAATTAGAGTAACCAACAAAGCTAAAGTTGCTGCATATTTATAATATGGACTAATAACTTGTTTTAAAGATTCAGTATTAACAGCAATTTCTTCTGCTGCAATGATATCAGATATTGAATCAAAGCTAACTTCTTCTTCAAGAATTTCTTCACGGATTACATTTGGGGAGACAAAAGGACTTAGCCCAAAAGTATCTGTTAAGAAATTAGAATTAAGATCTGGTTCAAAAATGACTTTTTCTTCATCGTTTAAAGAAAACACACCGATATTATCTAATCTAACATCTTGACTTTCTAATTTTTTTTTCAACTCTGAAACTTCAAATTTTATAAAATTTACTGCCGTTTCATAAGGTACTTTATCTACTGATGCTATATGGTTTGCTAATAAACCGTCATTATCTACTAATTGTGAATTAAAACCTAGTTGCTTAGTAGGAGGATGGAATGTGTTGGTTTCTTTATCAATCTTTGTAGAGATTGTTTTGGTTAAAAGACCTCCAAACTCGGGGATAATTACACATTCATATCTGTATAATAAATCACTTATATATTTATACAACATCATTTGGGAATAATTTTATTATTTAAGCAAATGTAATAAAAAAACCGAAGTTATTAACAAAATTTAAGAAATGTTAATAATGAAAAAAGAGTATTGAACAGGCTTAAAATCAATTATATGCTTTGTTAACAATTTCTATTTTATTGAAATACTGCGAATAATTGCTTCTAACTCAAACATAAAATCTCTTTTTTTAACTAAAGGAGCATAAGAAAACCCTTCAACAACGACTAATCGTTTATTTTTAGAATCTTCTATGGTATAACTAACAAAAGGGCCTGCCATAAAATCATTATATACTTCCCATTTTCCTTTGGTCTTATAGGCGTTTCTAGAATTAATTTTTGTGTCAAAAATATGTGGTGTATATGCAGCTTCAGTTATTAAATAGGTGCCATCAGTAGCACCAGGAATATGCTTTTTACCTATACTATCTCGAATAGAAACAATACTGTCTTTTATTTGAGAAAATGGCACTTCTAAAGGAAGTGTGTAGGCTATGATATTCATGCTACCATTGACTTTATAGCCATAGTCTTGGATGCGTTTTCTAAACCATAAAAAATTATCAGCATCATCAATTAAATTATAGTCAAAAGGGATTTTCATAGTAAAACCTTGTTTTTCAAATGTATTGATGCTTTGGGTTTTATGACTGCTTTTTTGCAGTCTTTTTTGAACCTGTTTTAAATCAGATTCTTTAAAAACACTGATAATTTTGTCTTTATTTTCTTTTATTATTTTTATAATACTTTGTTGATCAGGACCCTTTATGTGTGCATAAACTTGTGGTTTTGAAAAAACATTATATTCAATATCAAAAGAAGCTTTATCATTTTTTTCGACAGTCAATATATTTCTGTTATGTTTTAAAAATCCATTAAAACCTTTATGTGGAATTTGTGTAACTGCAAATTGTGCTTCAGGTTGTGGTAATCCTAGAACACTTGAAGCAAGTACTTTTTTTAACTCCATACCAATTTTTCCTTCCCATTCTTTATGGTTGACAACGAGCATTAATTCATTGAAACGACCAATAGAACCTGGTAATAATTTTTTGTCATTTTTTTGGTCACAAGAAACTAAACTGAGAATAACGGCAAGAAATAGGATTGTTTTTTTCATCTGTAAAATTGGTTTAATGAGATGTAATTGGCATTTAGCTTTTAAAAATCTTTAGTCTGGTACCAATCTTTAGTTTGTTGCTCCAAATATTATTCCATTCTTTAATTTGTGCTACAGAAATATTAGGATATTTTTGAGAAATACTCCACAAAGAGTCACCTTGTTTTACGGTGTACGTAATATATTTTCCTTTAGGAAGTGGCTTTTTATTTTTAACCACACTTTGTTTTTTAACTTTTTGAGTATTTACAACAGGTAAACGTCTTGGGTAAATAGTTAGACGTTGCCCAATTCGTAGATCGTTACTTCTTAACCTATTCCATTGTTTAATTTTGGAGACACTTACTCCATATTTTTGTGCGATTCTTCCTAAATAATCGCCACTTCTAACGCGGTAACGAATTCTATCATTTAATTCAACATATTGTGGTAAGGGTTTTTCTCGTTTAGCTTCTTCGGCGGCAACATAAGCATAGATCTGTGTTTCATTTTGTACAAATAAGCCAACGTATTCTCTAGGCAACACTAAGCTGTGTGATTTTCCCTTAATATGTGGTATAACATTTAATTTATAGGATGGATTTAAATACTCAAGTAAACTTTCATCAATACCAGTTGTAACTTGAATTTGCTCAAAGGTCAATTGTTTAGAAACTTGAATAGAATCTACTTCAAAATGATGTAAATTAAATTTAGGTGATGCTTGTAAATTGTGTTCATTAGCATATTCAAAAAGATAAAGTGTTGCGTAAAAAATAGGCACATAACTAGCTGTTTCTCTAGGTAAATAAGCACGTAAATTCCAGTAATTTTTATTGCCGCCAGATCGACGAATAGCTTTATTTACATTTCCTGGTCCCGAATTATAAGCCGCTAATGCCAAATCCCAATCGTTAAACATAGTATATAAATCAGCCAAAAATTTACAGGCTGCTTCGGTTGCCAAAATCGGATCTTGTCGCTCATCGACATACGAACTTACATTTAATCCGTATTGTTTGCCTGTGGCATACATAAATTGCCATAAACCTGTTGCACCAACTCTAGAACGTGCCTTTGGACGAAGTGCAGATTCAACGATGGCTAAATATTTCACCTCTAAAGGGATATCATATTTATCTAATTTTTCTTCAAATAATGGAAAATAATATTTTGCTTTTCCCATTAGGTTTGACAAAGCTTTTGGACGCGTTTTTAAATAGGTTTTAATCAGGCGTTCTAAGTCAGGATTATAAGTAACGTGAAAAGGGGTTTTAGCATCGATTAACGCCAAACGTTCTTTTAATAAATCAGTTGGCAAGTCTTCAATGATTATGTTTTCTAATGGAATTTCATTGATATTATAGGATGATGCATCATATAAATCAGATTGTTTAATAAACTCCATCCATTTTGCATCAATAGCTACTAATTCAGGATTATCTTTGAGTGTTTGAAAAGTTTGTATTGTCTCACTATTTATTTGTTGGATTTCTACTGATTCATTTGTTATTGTCTCTTTAATAATTTGAGATTCATTGATAATACTATCATTCTGAATGATAGTATTTGAATTAATTGTCGTGATTTTTGTATGTTGACCAGTAGAATCAATAGGAATATCTTTAGCTTCAATAATCTTGATACTAGGATCTGATTGGCTCCAAGCTATTGATGTTATACTTAATAAAAGGATTAGTATGTTTTTTGGGAATCTCATTATAGTATAGATATTTTCTAGGGTGATATTTATTAGGATAATTTATAGATTAAGTCTTTGTGATTTGTGTAATAACTCGTTTGTTGTTCAAGAAAAACTATTACGCAAAGGTTCGGCAAAGAATATGCAAAGTTACGCAAAGGAGATTGATTAAGATATGATATGGACAAAATCAATTCTAGTTTACTCTCCTAATAAATCATTGATTTCATCAAGATTAGGCGCTAAGATTATTTCAATACGTCTATTTTTTGCACGACCTTCCGAACTAGTATTATCACCTACTGGTATAAATTTACTTCGTCCAGCAGCTGTAATTTGTTGCGGGTTTACTCCTTTATTCTGTAAGATTCTGACAATTGCTGTAGCACGTTTTACTGATAAGTCCCAATTATCTTGGATTGTTGTACCATTAAACGGGACATTGTCCGTATGTCCTTCAATTAAAACCTCAATATCTGGATTGTTAACTAGAACTTGACTTAATTTAATTATGGCAGTCTTACCTTGATTTCCAACAGCCCAACTTCCAGAGTTAAATAAGAGTTTATTTTCCATAGAGACATAGACCTTTCCGTTTTTGTGAGTTATGGTTAATCCTTTACCTTCAAAAGAGGCTAAAGCATTTGAAACTGCATTACGTAATGCATTCATTTTAGCTTCTTTAGCTTCTATTAATTCCTCTAATTCATTAATGGTTTCAGAACGTTCATTTAGTTCAGCTTGTAGTCTTTGTAAACGGGTATTTTCAGTAGCTAATTCCCTTTCTTTTTTCTCTAATTTATGCAATAAGTCTCTTATTGTGTTTGCTTTTTCAGTAAGTTCTACTGCACTTTCAGATTCTAAAGCATCATAAGAAGCAATTAGTTTGTCCAAACGATTTTTAGCAGCAACGTATTCGTTTTCTACACTTACTTTTCGATCGTTTAGATTTTGAATTTCACTCTCTAAATTTTTCACATCTGATTGTAACTGATTTCGTTGTGTTACCAAAGTCTCATTATTATCAATTAATTCAGAATTTGAATGAATTAATCTGTCATACTTATGTTCTAAATCTTCATATATTTTTTTAGAAACACAAGATGATAGGCTTATATGAATAATAAGGATGAGTAGAATGCTTTTATTTTTCATGTGTTTATATTTTATTTTTTAGCGGTAACACATGGTGTTCGCTATTAATCATTCCTTTGAATGTCAAAATCGTACATGCTTGTTTCATGCTGTTGATTGTTTACCGCAAAGACACAAAGTCACAAAGAAATTATCTAAAGTACAAATGTTTTTATGGTATTTTTATATTGATGTTGAGAATTATTTAATTCTACCTGATATTTGCGATATAAAATCTGGAGCTTCTTGAGTGCCTTCTTCAGGGATTTTTTTATAGGAATATACCGCATTAAATTGTTCCCAAAGTTTGCTCATTTCTTTACTGGAAGCTTTTTTTAAGTAGCCATAATACTGTTTTAAGGCTTCTTTATTATCTACTTTTTCTAAGAGGGAATAGATGCTTTTTCTTAACTCTTTTGTATTCATAATTTATTCTATTATAGTGTGTTAATATATTTATTTTAAATGTTTAATTCAACAACAACTGGACAGTGATCAGAGTGCACGGCTTCTGATAATATATAGGCTCTTTGTATTTTATCTTTTAGAGGATTAGAAACCATGTGGTAATCTAATCGCCAACCTTTATTATTTGTTCGTGAGTTTGCACGATAACTCCACCAACTATATTGATGTGGACTTTCATTAAGATGTCTGAAGCTATCCGTAAATCCACTAGCTATAAATTTAGTCAACCAATTGCGTTCAACAGGTAAAAAGCCAGATGTGTTTTTTAGACGAACAGGATCATGAATATCTATAGCTTCATGACAAATATTATAGTCTCCACATATAACGAGATTTGGATGATTTTGTTTTAGTTCGGTGACATAATTTAAAAATTCATCCATATAATTTAACTTAAATGCCAATCGAGAATCATTTGTTCCTGATGGTAAGTATAAACTCATTATAGACACAGCATCAAAATCTACTCGTAAATTTCTACCTTCAAAATCCATAGATTCTATTCCTGTACCATATTCGATATGATTGGGTTCTGTTTTTGATAAAATAGCGACGCTGCTATAGCCTTTTTTTTGAGCCGAAAACCAATAATGATATTTATAACCAGCATTTTCAAAAATACTTAAATCTAGTTGTTCTTTATGGGCTTTGGTTTCTTGCAAACAGATTACATCGGGATCTGCAAGTTGTAACCATCCAATAAAGTCTTTTTTTAAAGCTGCTCGTATGCCATTTACATTGTAGGATATGATTTTCATAGATTTAAAATTTACCGCTAAGGCGCAGAGTCACAAAGCTGTATGTTAATTATTTTGTTGTTATGCAAAACGTGATGGTGTAAAAAAGTACTTATATGTCAATTCCATTTTTACAACAGGATGATATATTTGTTTTATCCGTTGAATTTAAAATAGGTACAAATATAGTTTTTAGAAGTTTGATTAGCATAGTTATAGAGATGGAATTTTAACTCTTTACAACTTTTCGATATTTTTTTCCGTAGGTTTGCTTACTACCATTGAATCAATGCTAAAAAAAATCTTTTATATAGTTGTTTTTCTCACTAGCCAATTTGTTTTTGCTCAAGAACAAAAATTAGCTCAGGACTATTTTCGCAAAGGTGAATTTGAAAAGGCCTCAAAGTTGTATGAAAATCTATATAAAGACAACAAGCACAATACCTATTATTTTAAGAACCTACTCAAATGCTACCAAGCAATGGAGTACTATTCAAAGGTAGAGATTATAATTAATGAACGAATTTCAAGTTATCCCAAACAAGCTTTTTTATGGGTAGAACTAGGCTATAATCATGATTTGCAATATCAAAGTGAACAAGCAAAACCTTATTATGATAAAGCGGTGACGATTTTAAAGGGAAAACCGACATCGGGTTATCAAATAGCAAAGAGTTTTTATGATAATCATTTGTTAGAATATGCTTTAAAATCGTATCAATTGATGATGGATTCCATACCTACTGCAAATTATAACTACCAAATTGCTGCTATTTACGGTGAAAAAGGTGATGTAGAAAAGATGTTTGATACCTATTTAACAATGGTATCACAACAAGGAGGTACTTTGCAAAACATTCAACGTTTTATCGGTAAATATGTAACAGATGATTCCCAAGATCAAAATAACCTTCTTTTTAGACAACTATTGATAAAAAGATTACAACAAAACCCAAAAGATGAATGGAATAAATTACTGTCTTGGTTGTACTTAAAACAAAAAAGCTTTAGTAAAGCTTTAATACAAGAAAAAGCAGTTTATAAGCGGAGTCAAACTGATTTAAATGGTGTAATTGATGTGGGAACAATTGCTTTTGAGGCACATGATTACACAACAACGAAAAAGGCATTTAATTATATTCTAGGCGCTACTCTTGATATTGACTTACAGTTATTTGCCCATTATTCTATTTTGGAAAGTGATAAACAACTTAAATTAGATCAAAATACCCTTGATCAATCCTATCAAAAAATATTTGAGCAGTACGGAAAAGGAAGTAATACGGTTAAAATTCAAGTTTCTTATGCTGATTTTTTAACTTTTACTATCAATCAACCCGACAAGGCCATTGAAGTTTTAGAAGTTTCTCTAAAAAACAGATTAAACAAATTTCAAAAAGCGGTAATAAAAATACAATTAGCGGATATATTGGTCTATATAGGAAAGTACAACCAAGCATTAATTAAATATTCACAAGTTCAAACAAATCTTAAAAACCACGTTTTGGCACAAGAAGCACGTTATAAAGTGGCACAGACATCCTATTTTAAAGGAGATTTTGATTGGGCAAATATTCAGTTGAAAGTTTTAAAAAGAGGTACTACTAAACTCATATCCAACGATGCGATAGATTTGAGTTTACTTATTGATGACAATACGGCACAAGATTCAACACGAATTGCTTTAAAAAGTTATGCAAAAGCTGAATTATTAGCCTATCAAAATAAAAATCAACAGGCTATTGATACGCTATCTCAGGTGTTAAAAAACTATAAAGGGCATCCTATTGAAGATGAAGCAATGTTTAAACAAGCAGCACTTTTTGAAAAAATACATCAATTTGAAGCAGCTGAGCAAAATTATCTTAATATAATTGCTCTTGAAAACAATGATATATTAATTGATAATGCTTTGTATCATTTAGCTTTATTATATGATACATGTCTAAGTAATCCTGAAAAAGCAAAAACCTATTATGAGAAAATAATTTTTGAGCAACCTTCAAGTATATATTTGATACCTGCTCGAAAACGATTTAGGCAGTTGCGTGGTGATGTGATTGTGCCCTGAAGTTTAGTAAAAAGCTTGAATTATCAAATAAATCAAAGCAGATTTACTTTCATATTTAGTACTTAATAAAAAAACATTCTAAAACTCCCAATATTTCAGGGACAAATTACTAAGTAGCAATCTGAGTAATTCGTAAAGTATTCACCATTCCTTCATCTAGTATAGGCATAGAAGTTAAATTAATAACAAAATCACCTTTTGTTAAATAACCTTTCTTTTTGGCTATCTGGTTGATATCTATTACGGTTTCATCAGTAGTACTCATCTTATCATAAAAATAGGCTTTAACACCCCATAATAGGTTGAGCATGGTTAAGATGCGTCTATTAGAGGTAAAGGCTAAGATGGTAGATTTAGGTCGACCAGAGGATATTTGAAAAGCTGTATAACCTGAATTTGTTAAGGTAGAAATTACTTTGGCCTCAATATTATTAGCTACTTCAACTGCATGATAACAAACTGTTTTTGAGATATAACGTTCAGAAACACTTTTAATAGCCGTGTGAGGGACACTAATTAAAGGTGAGTCTTCTACACTTTCAATAATACTTCTAATCTGTTGAATGACTGCAACAGGAAATTCTCCGATTGACGTTTCTCCAGAAAGCATTACGGCATCAGCACCATCCATGATAGAGTTTGCCACATCATTAACCTCAGCTCTTGTAGGCACTTGACTACTAATCATGCTTTCCATCATTTGTGTAGCAATAATAACAGGTTTGTGTGCCTTTTTAGCGGTATACACTAATTTTTTTTGGATTAGAGGCACCTGTTCCATCGGCATTTCAACACCTAAGTCGCCACGAGCAACCATTAGTGCATCACATATAGGTAAAATTTTTGATAGATTAGTAAGTGCTTCAGGTTTTTCTATTTTGGCAACAATGGGTATTTTATAGTTGCAACGTGCATCAATAAAATCTCTAAGTTGTTGAATATCTTCAGCTGTTCGCACAAATGAAAGTGCTACCCAATCTACTTCTTGTTCTATGGCAAAAGATACATCAGCTTTATCTTTATCAGTTAATGCTGGAAGTGAAATATTAGTATTGGGAAGGTTAACTCCTTTTTTTGATTTTAATTTTCCACCTCTTAAAACCTTTGTTTTTACGGTATCTAAGTTGTTTGTTTCGGTAACTTTAAATAACAGTTTCCCATCATCTACTAAAATTTTCTCACCAACTTTTACATCTTTTGGAAATTGTTGATAGGTCATAAAAGCTGTTTGCTTATTACCTATACATTTATTTGTGGTAAAAGTAAAAACATCTCCTTTTTTAAGTTTCACTCCTTTTTCCATAACACCAACTCTAAGTTTTGGCCCTTGTAAATCGGCTAGAATAGCTACATGAACATTTAATTCTTCATTTAATTCACGTATAAAAGTAATACGTTCTTTGACATCCACATGGTCTGCATGTGAGAAATTAATACGAAAAACATTAACTCCAGCAGAAATCATTTCTCTAATTAAATCTTTAGTTTCACAAGCTGGGCCAAGTGTGGCTACTATTTTTGTTTTCTTAATATGTTGCATAAATTTTTGGTTATTTTTTAAGTTTTTTGTCAATAATAAGGAGACTTAGTTCTTAAAATAAAAATAATTTTTTATTTTTTAGATGTTCCAAATGTACTACTTCAATGGTATATATTTGGGGAATATTTTGTAATTTATTCGTTAATTCTTTTAAAAACTCATTACCTTCATCAGTTACAACTTTAAGTAGAAATCTTGCTTTTTTCAATTCTTTTAAATAAAAAGCTTTTTGATGAAATTGTCTTGTGTTTTGACTAAATAAGTCATGAGACTTTACAATTTCTTTTTCAATTAAGCTGTGATTGTGTAATAAATACCAATTTCGATATAACAAAATATCATCATACTCAAATATGGAGAATTCAGCTTTATTTCTTTTAACAATAATAGGACTTGTTTTTTTTAATTGTAAAGTAAGAGTCTCATTAAGGATAAAAGCCATCCTATAATCTTCTTCATCAGTATATATAGCAATGACATAGAATTTTTCCTCAAAAGTATCATTTAGACTCAATTTATGGGTTTTCATAATAATTAGGATGTTAATTTCGATTGAAGCCGTTAATTACATGCGCTCTTGAAATTTATAATATGCTCTTCGACAGGCAATTTCCTCAGCTTTTTTCTTAGAAGTAGAACGACCTTTGCTAATCAATTTTTTATCTAAATATAATTTGACACTAAAATGTTTAACATGACTATTCCCTGTATCTTCAAAAATGGTAAATTCATAATTTTTTTGATTTTTTTGACACCATTCAATAAATATACTTTTATAACTAGAGATTTTACCTAAAAGTTTATCCAAATCGATATACGTTTTAATCAGTTTTCGATCTATAAATTTAGCCATAACTTCATAGCCACGATCTAAATATAATGCAGCTACAAGAGCTTCAAAAAGATCTCCGTAAACATTATAACTAAAGGTTCTTTTAGAACTTGGTCTTTTGGCGAGTTTAACAAGTTCAAGATCTTTCCCAACTTCATTTAAATGTTCACGACTAACAATTTTAGAACGCATTTGAGTAAGTTCCCCTTCTTTACTAAAAGGTAAATTATGAAATAGAAAAGCAGTTATTGCCGCATCTAATAATGCATCACCCAAGAATTCAAGGCGTTCGTAATTAAGAATATGGCCTTCTTCATCTTTTTTGCTTGCTGATTTATGTGTAAAAGCAATTTTATAAATCTCAAGACCCTTAGGTTTGAAACCAGTCAGATTCTTAATTTGTTTCGCAAAAACAACATCTTCTATATTTTTAGAGAATGTTAATGTTCGGATAATATTCAAAATTTATTTTATTTATAATTTTTTAAATAGAATACAAGCATTATGACCACCAAAACCAAAAGTATTGCTCATGGCAACATTAACATCTCGTTTTTGGGCTTTATTAAAGGTGAAATTAAGTTTATTGTCTATTTCATCATCATCTGTAAAATGATTAATGGTTGGAGGAACAATGCCATTTTTAATAGCTAAAATAGAGGCAATGGCTTCAATAGCACCTGCAGCTCCCAATAAATGCCCTGTCATAGATTTTGTTGAATTGATATTCAGTTTGTAAGCATGATCACCAAAAACAACTTGAATAGCTTTGACCTCAGCCCAATCACCAAGAGTTGTGGCTGTTCCATGAACATTTATAGCATCGACATCTTCGGGTTCTAAGCCCGCATCACGCAAACAGTTTTCCATTACTAGTTTGGCTCCTAAACCATCTGGATGTGGAGCAGTAATATGATAGGCATCTGCTGAAAGTCCGCCACCAACTATCTCTGCATAAATCTTAGCGCCTCTAGCTTTGGCGTGTTCATACTCTTCTAAAATTAAAGCACCAGCACCTTCTCCTGACACAAAACCATCACGGTCTTTGTCAAAAGGGCGAGAAGCAGTTTTAGGATCATCATTTCGAGTAGAAAGAGCTTGTAAAGCATTAAAACCACCTATTCCTGCAATGGCTACAGTTGCTTCTGAACCTCCAGAAACCATTGCATCAGCATGACCTAAACGTATGTAATTCATGGCATCTATTAGCGCATTTGATGAAGAAGCACAAGCAGAAACAGTTGCAAAATTAGGACCTCTAAAGCCATATTTTATGGAAATTTGACCAGGTGCAATATCAGGAATCATTTTAGGAATAAAAAAAGGATTAAACCTTGGGGTTCCGTTTCCGTTAGAATACTCAATCATTTGATCTTGAAAAGTTTCTAAACCTCCAACACCAGATCCCCAAATAACACCAATTCGATCTAGATTTTCCTTTTCCAAATCTAAACCCGAATCAATAATAGCTTCATCAGAAGCTACCATTGCATATTGCGTAAAACGATCCATTTTTCGGGCATCTTTACGATTAAGATAATCCGTTATTTCAAAGTTTTTTAGTTCGCAAGCAAATTGAGTTTTAAAATTACTGGCATCAAAATGTGTAATCGGAGCTGCTCCGCTAACACCATCTATTAAGGCATTCCAGTAATCTGTTACATTATTTCCAATTGGAGTTAATGCTCCAAGTCCAGTAACAACAACACGTTTTAGTTCCATATATTATATCTGATGTTATTTATGATAAATAAGTAGTTAATTCGTAAAGATACTTGTTTTTTTTTCAACAAAAAAGCTATGGAAAAAATATTCCATAGCTTGTTTTCTTATGAGTATAAAAATTTATTTTTTAGCCTCTGTGATAAAATTAATTGCTTGCCCAACGGTAGCAATGTTTTCAGCTTGGTCATCTGGGATTTGAATATCAAATTCTTTTTCAAATTCCATGATTAATTCTACAGTGTCCAATGAGTCCGAGCCCAAATCGTTGGTAAAACTCGCTTCCATGGTAACTTCGTTTTCATCAACGCCTAATTTATCAATGATAATGGCTTTTACTCTTGATGCAATGTCTGACATAATTGTAAAGGTTTTAATTAATTATGGGGCAAAAGTAATAAACTTTCTATAAAACCAAATTAATTTTTGATTTATTCTGTGCTATTCGTGTTTAAAGTTATACTTTCAGCCTATAAATTGTAATTATTATTAACCCGTTGTGCATTTGTAATTAAAGAGTAAAAGTCGTCCATTTGATTAGA
>JAOZLL010000151.1 GCA_029934835.1 Flavobacteriaceae bacterium
GTAGAAATAAAAAAGGACATTTTAGTTTGCTGAGAAGGTAAAAGGATTGATGATTATGATAAAATATTAGGATTACTTTCAGATACGGATCCGAAATGGGTTGAACTTGTGAATGCAGATTTGGCTACATTTTTATCTGACCATTTATATGCTGAGCAAAAAGCAGCTTCTAATGGTTTTTCATTTGTAATGCAATATCCAGAAAAATCAAAGCTAATCAGTAAAATGGGGACCTACTCACTAGAGGAAAGTGAACATTTTGAACGCGTTTTAGATTTAATGCAAAATCGAGAACTCACTTTAAAACAAGATCAAAAAAGTGCCTATGTTAAACATCTACGTCAGTTTTTTGTTAAATCTACAGATAGAAAAGAAAACTTAGTTAATCGGTTATTGATAGCTTCTATGATTGAAGCGCGCAGCTGTGAACGTTTTTCATTATTCTCAAAACATACTAAAGATACTGAATTATCGGTGTTTTATCATAATCTTATCAAAAATGAAGTAGGTCACCATAAATTGTTCTTAAAACTTGCTAAAAGTTTTCAAAAAGATGAAATTGTGAGCAAAAAATGGAATGATTTTTTAATTTATGAAGCTATTTTCATGAAGCAACTAGGAAAAACAGCATTAGTTCATGGGTAGTAAATATTATTCACATTATCCATAAAAAAAGGTCAACTAAAAAGTTGACCTTTTATATATTTAATGTTCTATTTTATACGATTGGTGGTATAATATTCATATCAAATAAATCCTTGATTTCATCATCATTCATATTTAATACTTCAATCTCTAACTGGTGTAAAGTTCCTAATAAAATTTTTGTGTAATCATTTAAATTAGCCATCAAAGTAATAATCTCTTGTTGCCTTCTTTTTAACATCTTACGTTTATTAGAAAAAAAACCACCTCGTAACTTAGCTTTTTGCAAGGTATAAATTTGAATATACATCTCATGAACCATTTCATGTGGTTCCTCTAAGGCTGCAAAATTCGGTAACATGGATAAAGACATACCATCACCATAGTACCATTTACCAAAATCACATTCTGTTTGAACAATAGGAATGTCTACATTAGAAGAATCTGTAATAATACCACGTAATGCAATTTGCACATACGATTTCCAACGAACGTGTGCTGCTTTAGCAGAACGTACATTCATAATAATATCTCTTTTTGTCATACCATCTTTGCTTTTTATAAACAGACTCCAAATGTACAAAAATATTGTGAATAGATATTCCAATAAGAAAATTCTACTAAAACAAGTGTAAATTTTTGTCTTTAAATTTAACAAAACCAATTCTATGTGTAGTGTATCGTAATCCTAATATTTGCAAATAAAATTCCTTTACACAATACAACTATTTAGATTGAAGGGTAGAATTTTACCAAATACTATTGAAAGTAATTAAGATATCCAAAAGAGATTTGTGATATAAATCAGCCTAAAATCCTACAATATCATGTAAATTTGCAAAACTTATAATTTATAATAGATATGGCTTTTAAATTTAACTGGGGACACGGTCTAGCAACAGCAATTGCAATGTTTGTAATTTTCATCAGCTTTTTTGTTTATAAAACACTAGCAGATCCAAATTACAACCACGCTCTAGTTTCCGAAGAATATTACAAAGAAGAATTGCATTATCAAAATGAAATTGACCGTTTAGAAAATGCAAATAAACTTAAACAAGACATTGTTATAAATCATACCTCTAAAGGTTTAGAGTTTGTTTTTCCATCTGGTTTTGACTATCAAAAAATTTCTGGATTATTAAAATTACAGAGAATTTCAAATGCTGAATTAGATTTTGAAAAAGAGATAAAACTCGATAGCTTAACTTATTTAATCCCGGACAACTCCTTAGTTGGAGGCTATTATAACTTGAAACTTAATTGGGAATATGATGGTATTCCTTATCAATTAAAACAAAAAATATCCTATTAAACTATGCTTTTATCAGCGTTAATTCTTGGCTTAGGCGGTAGTTTTCACTGCATAGGCATGTGTGGTCCAATAGCATTTGTTTTACCAGTTGATAGAAGTAGCAAATGGAAAGCTGCTCTACAATCTCTTATATATCATTTAGGTAGACTGCTCACCTATTCTCTAATTGGCCTATTATTTGGTTTATTAGGAAAAGGTTTATATCTAGCTGGTTTTCAGCAACGTGTGTCGATTTTAATGGGAGTCATAATGATACTAGCAGTAGTATTTCCTACCAATTATCTCGCAAAATTTAACTTTTCCAAACCACTTTATAAACTCACCGGAAAATTAAAATCAACCTTAGGGAGTTATCTTCAAAAGAAATCAAACTCAGCTTTATTTGTTATTGGTTTTTTAAATGGTTTTCTACCTTGTGGTCTTGTTTATATGGCTTTAATAGGCTCTGTTGCCATGGGTGATGCCTTACAGGGTGCGCTTTACATGTTTGTTTTTGGATTAGGAACTAGCCCTATGTTGACAGGTGCCATTTTAGCTGGAAATTTCTTATCTTTATCCGTCAGAAACAAGATTAATAAAATTATTCCGTATCTTGTTGTTTTAGTTGGTGCTTTATTTATTTTAAGAGGTTTAGCCTTAGGAATTCCTTTTATCTCACCTCCTAACACCAAGTTACAAATAAACAACAATACAAAGCCTTGTGACCCAAAAGATAAAGTACAAAGTATCACATACTTTATAAAATAGTTTAATTTTTAATCAATTGCACATGAATACGACCAATAAGTTGACAATAGCAGATTTTCAATCGATTAATAATACTGATGGTTTAAAAAGTTTATTGCTAGAAAAAAATATCTTCACAGACAAAGTTTATAACAAACTTCAATATGAACATGAGTTGGAACTACTTCAAGTTGAACTCGTAAAATTGCAACGATGGATTGCCAAAACCAAACAACGTGTTGCTATTATTTTTGAAGGTAGAGATGCTGCAGGAAAAGGCGGAAGCATTCGTCGTTTTGCAGAACATCTTAACCCACGTTCTATGCGTTTAGTAGCATTAAACAAACCAACAGAAGTAGAACAAGGTCAATGGTATTTTAGACGTTATATTAAACAATTACCAAACCCTGGTGAAATTGTATTCTTTGATCGGAGTTGGTATAATCGTGCTGTTGTTGAACCTGTTATGGGATTCTGTTCTGATGAACAATACGATCAATTTATGGTTCAAGTTCCTGAATTTGAGCACATGCTCCGCGAGGATGGTGTTCATATTATCAAATTCTGGTTTTCAATTACTAAAGAAGAGCAACAAAGTCGTTTTGCAGCAAGATTAGACAATCCTGTAAAAAGATGGAAATTTAGTCCTGTAGATGAAAAAGGACAATTACTTTGGGATAGATACACCTATTTTA
>JAOZLL010000024.1 GCA_029934835.1 Flavobacteriaceae bacterium
ATGCTAGTAATTATATGCAAAAAAACTAACATTTTTATACGCATATATGCAGATTACAAAGGTATTAAATATATATGTTTCAGTTGAATATAAAGACAGCTAATTTAGCAGTAGTATTCGATAAAAATATAGATTTATTTGAATCTACAGGTAACTCAAGCATAAAAAACAGATATATTGATTAAAAAAATAAGTATTGAGATAATAGTAACCTGTATTGGGTGCAAGCTTTAATTCTTAAATTTATAAAATGCGGATATATACTTCAAACCGAGTAAGTTGTAAAAGTGATGTGCTTCTGATCTTTTCAGTAGGCTATATAAAAAGTATTAGTTTAAATATCAGGTAGTTTTGGGATTCAAATATCTTTTGCTAAACAGCTTTAGACCTGAGTTCGATGTAAGATTCCCTTACAGCTATACAAGAAAATCTAAAACAAAGATGTTTGCCCACCATCTTTAGTTGGATCATCTTTATTTTCAGCAGGCTTTTGCTTTTCAAGTATCACTTCAGCTTCTATTACTACTTCATCTACTTCCAATTCATCTAAATTAGGCTCCTCATAGGCTAAAGATTCTAATGCATTGACTTGCTTTATCTTTTCTTTTGTCAATAAATTACCTAAAGCTGTAACTCCCTTTACGTCAATAAATTCCTCAGCATTAACTTGAATTGAATCTAAACTACGTTTACTAAAGACAACTTCTAACATAGGTCGATAATCTGTAGATACAATTTCTAATTGAGACTTTGGATGGTCTGAAATTATCACTTCTAACTTTTCAGGTGTTTCAATAAGAAAACGTTTTAAATAGGCTCTCTCTCTTTGACCATCATAATAAACAACAGTAATTGGCTTGTTAGGATTCCATTTCTCTAAAATGATTGTATCTTCATCAAAATGCATGGTCATATCGGGAATTGCCGTTTTTAAATTACCATGTTGATTGATAATAAGCAGTCTATCATTAGGCTTAAATTCGCCTAATAACTCACCTCTATCATCTACATTTAAACGCATTACCGCATCATCAAACCAGATTTTTCGTGGTTTTAAAGTAGAAATTCCTTCTTCTTTTAGAACAATTTTCTTTATGGAGTTTTTGGTAACTCGATTCCCTTTCACACCACGGCCTTTTATAGCTAAATCTGAGAAATCTATATCCCATTTTAGTTTTTTAACTGTACTAACTGCACGTAAAAAAACTGTGATTATTTCTGCTTCTCCATTTGGGTTTGGTGTAAAATACCAAACTTTAGAACTGGTATTTCCATTGGTTAAGTCATACTCTTTATCACGAGTTACTCCAGTGACATTGAATCTTTTCATATAACTTGGGCCACGAGCACCATCACGATAAATCATATTATAAACGGTGCGTTTATCATTCTTTTTAAAGATGGCAACATGAATAACATCTTTTCCGACAAAAGTCTTAGCATCTACTTTAGTAATCATCATTTTACCATCTGCACGAAAGATAATAACATCATCAATATCAGCACAATCTGTTACAAACTCATCTTTACGTAGTGAAGTTCCAATAAAACCTTCTTTTCTATTCACAAATAGCTTTGCATTTCGCATGACCACTTTTGTTGCTATAATATCATCAAAAAGTCTAATTTCTGTTTTTCGTTTGCGTTCCTTGCCATATTTTTTCTTTAAATTTTTAAAAAAATCAATTACATAATCAATGAGATTATCTAGATAATTTTTAACTATTGCAATTTTATCTTCCAAAGATTCAATTAATTGATTGGCTTTATCAATATCAAATTTTGATATTTTTTTAATACGAATTTCTGTAAGACGTATGATATCATCTTCGGTAACTTTTCTCTTTAAATGTTTTATATGCGGTTTTAAACCTTTATCAATAGCTTTTAATACACCTTTCCAAGTTTCTTCTTCTTCTATATCTCGATAGATACGGTTTTCTATAAAAATTCGTTCTAAAGAAGCAAAATGCCATTGTTCTTGTAGCTCAGCTAACTGAATTTCTAATTCCATTTTCAACAAACGAACTGTATTATCTGTCGATCTTTTTAGCACTTCTTTTACACCAATAAATACGGGTATATTATTATCAATCACACAGCATAGGGGTGAAATTGACACTTCACAACTAGTAAAAGCATAAAGTGCATCTATGGTCTTGTCTGGAGATACATTATTGGGTAAATGAATTAAAATCTCTACTTCAGCTGCCGTATTATCTTCAATCTTATTGATTTTAATTTTTTTCTTTTCGTTTGCTTTTAAGATACTATCAATTAAAGATGTTGTGGTAGTTCCATATGGCAACTCCGAAATCACTAATGTCTTTTTATCTAATTGTGCAATTTTTACTCGAACTCTAACTTTTCCTCCTCTAACACCATCTTTATAATCAGTGACATCAGCAATACCACCTGTTTGAAAATCAGGAATTAAAGTAAAACTTCGCCCACGTAAATGCTTAATAGAAGCATCTATAAGTTCGTTAAAGTTATGCGGTAGAATTTTTGTAGAAAGTCCAACTGCAATTCCTTCAGCTCCTTGTGCTAAAAGCAATGGAAATTTTACGGGTAAATCAATGGGTTCTTTTCTACGACCATCATACGTAGCCTGCCATTCGGTTGTTTTTGGATTAAATACAACATCCGATGCAAATTTTGATAATCTAGCTTCGATATAACGAGGTGCCGCTGCTCTGTCTCCTGTCAAAATATTTCCCCAGTTTCCTTGGGTATCAATCAATAATTCTTTCTGCCCTATCTGAACCATGGCATCTGCAATACTAGCATCACCGTGTGGATGATATTGCATGGTATGTCCTACTAAATTTGCCACTTTATTATAACGACCATCATCTAAATCTTTCATAGACTGCATGATACGACGTTGCACAGGCTTAAAACCATCTTCAATTGAGGGTACAGCACGTTCTAAAATTACGTAAGATGCATAATCTAAAAACCAATCCTTATACATTCCCGTAACCTTGGTTATGGTTTCTTGTGATTGGTTATTTGATTCGTTATGTTCGTTCTCTTCTATCATTGACTCATTCTATGATATCTAATTCTACTTTTAAATTCTCTATGATAAATTGTTGACGTTCTGGTGTATTTTTACCCATATAAAACTCTAACATTTCGTCAATACTCATAGATTTATCTAACATTACTGGATCAATACGCATATCATCTCCAATAAAAAACTTGAATTCATCGGGAGATATTTCACCTAATCCCTTGAATCGTGTTATTTCTGGTTTACCTTTTAATTTTTTGATTGCTTCTTTTTTTTCACCTTCTGAATAACAATAAAAAGTGGCTTTTTTATCTCTAACTCTAAATAAAGGAGTTTCTAAAATATAGAGATGTCCTTCTTTTATTAATTCAGGAAAAAACTGCAAAAAGAAGGTTATCAATAATAATCGAATATGCATTCCATCTACATCGGCATCAGTAGCAATAACTATATTATTGTAACGAAGGTTTTCTATTCCGTCTTCAATATTTAAAGCTGCTTGTAATAGGTTAAACTCTTCATTTTCGTAAACAATTTTTTTTGTTTTACCATAAGAGTTTAGTGGCTTTCCACGTAAACTAAATACAGCTTGTGTATTGACAGATCTCGATTTTGTTATAGAACCACTCGCTGAATCTCCCTCTGTAATAAATAGGGTGCTTTCTAAGCGATTTTCTTTTTTCATATCACCTAAATGCACACGACAATCCCGTAATTTTTTGTTGTGTAAGCTTACTTTTTTGGCTCTATCCCTTGCTAATTTTCTGATTCCAGAAAGTTCTTTTCGTTCTTTTTCAGCTTGTACAATCTTACGTTGGATACTTTCAGCCGTAACTGGATTTTTATGTAAATAATTATCAAGCTTTGTTTTGATAAAATCATTGATAAAAACACGAACACTTGGTGAACCTCCTCCCATTTCTGTAGAGCCTAGTTTCGTTTTTGTTTGACTTTCAAAAACGGGTTCCATCACCTTAATACTGATAGCGGAAACAATAGATTTACGAATATCTGAAGCATCATAATTCTTCCCAAAAAACTCTCTGATCGTTTTTACAACTGATTCTCGAAAAGCATTTTGATGTGTTCCACCTTGTGTAGTATGCTGTCCATTTACAAAAGAATGAAACTCCTCACTATATTGCAACTTACTATGCGTAATTGCTACCTCAATATCCTCGCCCATTAAATGAATAATTGGATATTGCATTGCCTCTTCATTAATTTGCTCGTCTAATAAATCTTTTAAGCCATTTTCTGAAATAAATTTTTCTCCATTAAAAACTATGGTTAATCCTCTATTGAGGAAAACATAATTTTTTATCATCTTTTCTATATATTCATTTCTGAATTTATATTTTTTGAAAATGCCTGTATCAGGAATAAAGGTAACCTTAGTACCTTTTCGAGATGAGGATTTACTTGCAGGTTCGTCTGATGTCAATTCACCCGAAGCAAATTCTGCAATTTTGGTTTTATCATCTCTAATTGATTGCACTTTAAAGTAAGAGGAAAGTGCGTTTACCGCTTTGGTTCCAACTCCATTTAAACCTACAGCCTTTTTAAAAGCCCGAGAATCATATTTACCACCTGTATTCATTTTTGAAACCACATCAACCACTTTTCCAAGTGGGATACCTCGACCGTAATCTCTAATCGATACCGTATCCTCTTTAACAACAAGTTCAATTGTTTTCCCAGAACCCATGACAAATTCATCGACAGAATTATCTAGAACCTCTTTAATTAAGATATAAATTCCATCATCTGGAGATGAGCCATCACCCAATTTACCAATATACATACCAGGACGCATTCGGATGTGTTCTTTCCAATCTAGCGAGCGTATGTTATCTTCAGTATATTGTATGCTTTTAGCCATTGAGCTTATTCTCTTGTTCGACCGACGAAAATAAGATTAATCTTGTAAAAGAAAAAGCTTCTCTAGGGGAATTTATTAACAAGTTAACTCTACAAGGGTTTGAAACCCTTGCAGAGTTAGGATAAGGATCTAATCTTCTATTTTCAACTCTTGAATAGCTTTCTCTGGAGTTAGGATATTATATCCTTTCCAAAATTGTTTGTTGTAAGAATTAAACTTTCCCGTTTTAAAATCAGCCTTAGGTTTAAAAGATTCGTAATTAGTTTTTGAATCTGATTCTACATGGTTGAATACAACTTCTTTTTTATCATAATTATGAATGGAAATTGTCATCTGAAACGATAATTTATTTTGGGTATTTTTTCCAGATACGTTTTTATTTTTTTCTACAATTTTAATTGGTCGATCAATACCTACTTGTTGTGTTGCTTCTCTTTTAATATATTTTACATGATACTTATCTCCAACTTTTGAAAAAATTACAGTGTTACTGTATGTTAATTCATTTGCATTAATCCCTAACATATTCATCTTTTTATCAAATACTTTTCTGGCACCAACTACCTCCGATTTAACAATTGCATAATCTTCTGTATTTATATATAACTTCCCTTTGTATTTGGCATTTCCTTTAGGCTTAAATTCAAGAACGAAGGCTATTGCATCTTCAAGCTCTACGTACCCAACCTTAGAAAACTCGTATCGACTTGACTTATTTAAAATATCTACTTCAGCATCTTTATTGATATATATGTTCTTTAGCAAATTATTTAAAGTAGATGTTCTATAATTTTGAGAATTTTCCCGCATTTTTTCTCCACTATTATTAGCATTAGGCTTCATTGACTTTGTAATGGAATCAATTGATTCTGTTTTATCTAATCGTATAATACCTGATTTAATAACTAGGTAAGAATCAGACTTAGTGTTTTTCTCCAAGGCTGTGATAAAATCTTTTTGCATACCTTCTATCGATGATTTTTGATGCTTACTTTGTACTATCATCGTTTTTTTTAACTGTAATTTTACTTGGTTTCCATCATCTAACTTTATATCTCCAAAAGACTCCACTAGAGCCGTAAATCTTTTTGGAAAGTTATTTAAGATGGTATCAAATACTTTTTGATTGATATTTTCAAATGTTGATTTTTTAACATCAAAGTCAAAATACTTAAATCGTTGCTTATAAGTTTCTCTTAAAAACACAGTACTTTTTGTATAGCTAGTGTAATAGTTTTTTGAAAGGTTTAATTTGACTTTATCAATTATATCTTCAGCAGTTAGTTTAATATTAGATAAGACAACAGGAGTGATTTCAAAAACTTTTGCATCAAGATAAATTACATTCGGGATGGAGTCGTTCAAGAAAACTCTTTTTGTTTTAAAACCAAGAGATGAGATTTCAATAGAATCTTTTAATACAATATTTTCAGATTTTTCAAAAACAAAGTCACCTTCCTCATTTGACATAACCCCTATATTCTTTGCAAATTGTATAGTAGCAAAAGGAATGGGTTCAGATGATTCCGTATCAAGGAGTTTTGCTGATATTGTTTGAGCAATTGCAACTGGAGTTACTAGTAGAAGAATAAGTAAAAAGATAAATTTTCGTAGCATCATTGAATTAATTTACTACAATAATAAACGAAGAAAGAGAATAATTGTTACAGGAAAATGTTAAATATTTAAAAGATGATTGGTTTTAACGTTTTATCTATAACCCTGCTAGGGTTTAAAACCCTAGCAGGGTTTATAAGTTGATAAATTTCAAAACAAACTTCCAAAGTTTTCAATGCTTCTACCTATTGAAACTTTGCGAGTTTTTAAACGTTAAATCTAAAATTCATCATATCGCCATCTTGTACTACATATTCTTTTCCTTCAACTGATAGTTTTCCAGCTTCTTTTACTTTAGCTTCACTACCGTAGTGAATAAAATCATCATATTTTATCACTTCGGCACGAATAAAACCTTTTTCAAAATCAGTATGAATAACACCTGCAGCTTGTGGTGCTTTATCACCAATATGTATAGTCCAAGCACGCACTTCTTTTTCACCTGCTGTAAAATATGTTTGTAAATTAAGTAGTCTATAGGCTGATTTAATCAATCTTGCGGCTCCCGCTTCATTTAATCCTAGTTCCTCCAAGAACATTTCTTTTTCATCATAATCCTCTAATTCAGCGATATCAGCTTCTGTAGCAACAGCTAATACTAGAACTTCAGCTTCTTCATCTTTTACTGATTCCTTGACGGCTTCAACAAAGGCATTTCCTTTTGTTGCTGATGCTTCATCTACATTACAAACATATAGCACAGGTTTATCTGTTAAAAATTGTAATGGATTTATATATTCGTTTCTTTCATCGTTTGTTAATTCAATAGCTCTTACAGATTCAGCACTTTCTAAACCAATTTTTACTTTTTGCAATGCATCTAGTTCTTTTTGCGCCACTTTATCACCTGTTCTAGCAGCTCTTTTCACCTTTTCAAGTCTTTTATCAAGACTTTCTAAATCTTTTAATTGTAGCTCAAAATCAATTATTTCTTTATCTCTTACAGGATCGATTGAAGTTTCAACATGTGTAATATTTTCATTCTCAAAACAACGCAATACGTGGATGATTGCATCAGTTTCTCTAATATTACCTAAAAATTTATTACCCAATCCTTCACCTTTACTTGCTCCTTTTACTAAACCAGCAATGTCAACTATTTCGACAATGGCTGCTTGAACTTTTTGTGGATTAACAATTTCTGCTAATTTAGTAAGTCGTTTGTCTGGTACACTTATTACACCTACATTTGGTTCTATTGTACAAAAAGGATAATTAGCTGACTGTGCTTTAGCACTAGACAAACAATTAAATAAGGTAGATTTTCCTACATTTGGTAATCCGACTATTCCTGCTTTCATTAATTTAGTATTGAGATATTAGTATTGTATATTGAGATAAAATTCTGGCAAATATAAAAATTTAACCACAAGGTGCACAAAGATTAACGCAAAGGTCGCAATTGTATATATAATGACATAATGAACTCATTTAAAGTTTTAATAGAAATTTCATTGTATCAACTCCATCAGCATAATCCCATAATTGCGGTTGCTGAGTTTGACCGAAAGGAATAGTATTCGCTTTCATTGTATTAGCTACTACACATTGAATCTGCTCTATATCAATTAGTAGTTTTTCATTCAAATCATCGACTGATTCATAATATTCATAAAACAATGTTGCAATCGGTGAAGCATAGGCAACATCTTCTTTTAATACTAAGAATCCGTTTTCTAATAAAGGTATTTGACTCATTAAATAAACGGTCTTATTGTAATCATAGTTATTCTTATACTTTGTGTAATTAATTATATCATTCTGTTTATATACCGCTTTAAATAATTTATCAAAATCATAGTTCTTTGGAACAAATAACTTAGACACACTCCTACAACCCAATCCGAAATACCTAAAGATATCTTCTCCCAAAGCCTCTAATTCAGCCTCTGATTCATCACCTGACAATATTGCAACTGCATTCCTATTCTTTCTAATTATATGCGGATACCTTTTAAAATAGTGCTCAAAATATCGGGCTGTATTATTACTTCCTGTTGCTATTACAGCATCAAAGTTTTTTAGTTGTCCTTCCGTAAAAGTAATATACTCCTTAAAACGAGGCTCTACACAAATTAGGTAATCTACTAGAACAGGTAGAAGGTTTTGATCACTAGAGGATTGTTTTATAAGTATCTTATTACCTGACATTAATACACTTATAAAATCATGAAAACCAACAATAGGTATATTTCCAGCTGTTACTATACCAATAGTCTTAGGTTTTGACTTTTTAAAAACATACTCATTTGTCCATTGCTTTAAAGACTTCTGTGTTAGAGCTAAAGCCCAAGTTTCAAGTGCAAATAAAACATTATCTTTAGTAAACCAACCATTATGATGAACAGCTATATCTATTTTGTTTACCAACTGATTAAAACAAGAGTCATTACAAATTATAGAATCATTTTTCTTTACAGATTTTATATTAAACTGACTTAAAAAAAGACCTAACTTAATGAATGCTTGTTGTCTATCTTGTAACTCCATGGACTCCATTTTTGTTTTGCAATTTATACTTTTAGGTTTTATAAAATTAAATATAGTTATTCTATTATTCAGCTACTTCGGCCCTATGAGGTTTTAGAGCATCTCGAAAAATAATCATATCACTTTCATCTACCACTAAAAAGCTTATGCTATGGTAGGTACTAATTTTAGATGTACCTGAATCATAAAAAAGTAATTTCTTAACTGTAGCGTAGTCTTCAATATCTTGATTATGATTCTTTGCAATCTGAAGTGCTTCTTCATTTCTAAAATCCCAAATAAGTTTAATCTTTCTGTTCAAAATTTATTTATTTCAAAACACAAAATTAAAGATTTATACGATGCTACTAACATAAATTATGAAAATGTGTATTAACTAAAAAAGGGACAAGCTTGAAGCTCATCCCTTTTAAATTATCATTATAAAAACGTTTATTTTTCCGTTTTAGTTTCTTCTGATGTTTCTTCAGTTTTTGTTTCCGTTGCTTCTACTATATCTTCCGTTTTCTTTTTACGACTACGTCTAGTTGTTTTTTTCTTTTTAGCATTTGGATTATAAATTTCGTTATAATCAACAAATTCAACCATTGCCATCTCAGCATTATCACCTAAACGATTTCCTAACTTGATAATTCGTAAATATCCACCTGGACGATCTGCAACTTTTACAGCTACATTTTTGAACAATTCAGCTACCATGTACTTATTTTTCAAATATTTGAAAACCATACGACGGTTATGTGTTGTATCATCTTTTGATTTAGTAATAATCGGCTCAACATATTGGCGTAAAGCTTTTGCTTTAGCTAAGGTTGTATTTATACGTTTGTGCTCAATAAGAGAACAAGCCATATTTGACAACATTGCCTTTCTGTGTGCTGTTTTTCTTCCTAAATGATTAAATTTCTTTCCGTGTCTCATCTTACTTACTAATATATTCGCTTAAAGCGATTTAATTCTATTATTATTACTCTTTTTCTAACTTATATTTAGCTAGATCCATTCCAAAGCTTAAGTTTTTAGCATCTACTAATTCGCTTAACTCTGTTAATGATTTTTTACCAAAATTTCTAAACTTCATCAAATCACTTTTATGATAAGAAACTAAATCTCCTAATGTATCAACTTCAGCAGCTTTTAAGCAGTTTAATGCTCTTACTGAAAGATCCATATCAACTAATTTAGTTTTTAGTAACTGGCGCATGTGTAATGATTCTTCATCATAAGATTCAATCTGTGCTATTTCATCAGATTCCATAGTGATACGCTCATCTGAGAATAACATAAAATGTTGAATCAATATTTTAGCAGCTTCAGTTAAAGCATCTTGAGGATTAACAGACCCATCTGTTTTAATATCAAATATTAATTTTTCATAATCGGTCTTTTGTTCCACACGATGGTTTACCACTTCGTATTTAACCAATTTGATTGGTGTGTAGATTGAATCAGTAAATATAGTACCTAAAGGCATTCCAGATTTTTTATTATCTTCTGCAGGAACAAAACCTCTACCTTTTTCAATGTTCAACTCCATGTGAAGTTTTACACTTTTCTCCATATTACAAATAACTAAGTCAGGGTTTAGAACTTGAAAACCTGAAATAAATGGTTGTAAATCTCCAGCAGTAAGTTGATTCTTCTTAGAAATTGCAACTGACACAGTCTCATTATCAACATCATCAATTTGTCTTTTAAAACGTACTTGTTTTAAATTAAGAATGATATCTGTTACATCTTCTACAACACCAGAGATAGTTGAAAATTCGTGTTCTACACCTTCAACGCGTATTGATGTTATAGCATAACCTTCTAAAGAAGAAAGCAAAACTCTTCTTAAGGCATTTCCAACAGTTAAACCAAAACCAGGTTCTAAAGGTCTGAATTCAAATCTTCCTTCAAATTCATCTGATTCAATTTTAATTACTGTATCGGGTTTTTGAAAATTTAATATAGCCATAGTAGGTTAATTATCTTTATTATTTAGAGTACAATTCAACAATAAATTGTTCATTAATATTTTCAGGAATCTGAATTCTTTCTGGTACAGAAACAAAAATTCCTTGTCTCGTGTCATCGTTCCAAGTTATCCATTCATATACAGCACTTTTATTTGCTAATGAATTTTCAATAACTTCTAATGATTTTGATTTTTCTCTTACACCTATAACATCACCAGGGTTTAAACTGTAAGATGGAATATTAACTAGACTACCGTTAACAGTTATATGACGATGCGAAACTAATTGACGCGCTGCACTACGAGATGGAGCAACACCCATTCGATAAACAACATTATCTAATCTTGCTTCACAGAATTGTAATAAGATTTCACCTGTAATACCACTTCTGCGTTGTGCTTTTTTAAATAAATTACGAAATTGCTTTTCTAAAATACCATAAGTGTATTTTGCTTTTTGCTTTTCTTGCAATTGAACAGCATATTCAGATTTTTTACCACGTCTTCTGTTGTTACCATGTTGACCTGGTGGGTAATTTTTTTTCTCGAAACTTTTATCAGGGCCAAATATTGGCTCGCCGAATTTTCTAGCAATTTTAGTTTTAGGTCCAGTATATCTAGCCATCTGTTTTGTTTTAAATAAGAACTATTATGAATTAAGGTCTAGAAATGATCCTTCGATAATCTTTAGTGTTCTTACGATTATTAATTAATTATACTCTTCTACGTTTTGGTGGACGACATCCATTATGTGCTAATGGAGTAACGTCAATAATTTCAGTAATTACGATTCCAGTATTATGGAGTGCACGCATAGCAGATTCTCTACCATTACCTGGTCCTTTTACATAAGCTTTTACTTTTCTTAAACCAGCTTCAAAAGCTACTTTTGCGCAATCTTCAGCTGCTAATTGGGCAGCATAAGGAGTGTTTTTCTTAGAGCCTCTAAATCCTAATTTACCAGCAGAAGACCAAGATATTACATCTCCTCTTTTGTTTGTTAAAGAGATAATGATATTATTGAATGAAGCATGAATATGTGCCTCACCTATCGCTTCTACAAGTACTTTACGTTTTTTAGTTACAGTCTTTTTCGCCATAATTCACTATTATTTAGTTGCTATTTTTTTGTTAGCAACAGTTTTACGTTTACCTTTTCTGGTTCTAGAATTGTTTTTTGTTCTTTGACCTCTTAAAGGTAATCCTGTTCTATGACGAATACCTCTATAGCTACCGATGTCCATTAATCGTTTGATATTCAAACGTGTTTCAGAACGTAATTCACCTTCAATAGTAAATTTACCAGCTTCTTCACGAATATGAGCAATTTCATCATCTGACCAGTCTTGAACTTTTGTGCTTTCATCAACTTTAGCATTTGCTAAAATTTCTTGTGCTCTACTTCTTCCAATACCATAAATATAAGTAAGTGCTATTACACCTCTTTTTTTATTTGGAATATCTATACCTGCTATTCTTGCCATAATTATCCTTGTCTTTGTTTATGTTTTGGATTCTTTTTGTTGATTACGTATAATTTACCTTTTCGACGTACAATAATGTCGTCAGCAGATCTTTTCTTTAAGGATGCTCTTACTTTCATGTCTTTAATTTTTACCACTAAGACGCCAAGGCGCAAAATATTTTCTTAGTAGTGTTTTAAATTTTTTAGTATCTATATGTTATTCTAGCTTTGCTTAAATCGTAAGGGCTCATTTCAAGTTTTACTTTGTCTCCTGGTAACAACTTGATATAGTGCATTCTCATCTTTCCCGAAATATGTGCTGTAACAACATGTCCATTTTCTAATACTACTCTAAACATAGCATTAGATAATGCTTCAGTTATTGTTCCATCTTGTTCTATTGCGGGTTGCTTTGCCATACTATTTACTTATTTTGCTCTTCGCCCTGTACTTGTTTTCATCAATCCATCATAATGGTGATTTAATAAGTAAGCGTTAATTTGTTGTATTGTATCTATAGCTACACCAACCATAATGATAAGTGAGGTTCCTCCGAAAAACAATGCCCAGTTTTGTTGTACGCCAAATTGTGCTACAAAAGCTGGAAGAACAGCTAAGAGTGCTAAAAATATTGATCCTGGAAATGTAATTCTAGATAAAACTGTATCTAATAATTCAGCTGTATCATGCCCTGGTTTTACTCCTGGGATAAAGCCATTTCCTCTCTTTAAGTCATCAGCCATTTTATTGGTAGGAATTGTTATCGCAGTATAAAAATAACTAAATATTATAATCATAACTGCAAACAGAACATTATACCATAAGCCAAACATATTTTGGAATTGCGATCCAATTAACCTTGCTGTATCGTTAGTTGATTGTGCTAATAATCCTGGTACAAACATTAAGGCTTGTGCAAATATTATTGGCATTACACCAGCAGAATTTAAACGTAAAGGAATGTAATCTCTTGCACTACCAACTGTTTTGATTGCACCTATTACTGATCTTTTAGCATACTGTACAGTGACACGTCTTATAGCAGTCACTAAATATACTGATGCCATAATAACTAAGAACCATACTACGATTTCTAATAAAATCATGATCCCTGCTCCACCGCCTGCTGACATTTTTGATGTCACCTCATTCATAAATGAACCTGGAAAACGAGCGATAATACCCACCATAATCAGTAAAGAAATACCATTACCAATACCTTTATCAGTAATTTTCTCACCTAACCACATAGCAAATACTGAACCTGTCGTCAATAGAATCATTGAGGAGATAAAAAACATTCCTCCATGTCCCATTGTAAAAGCACTTTCAGGAATCCCAATAGCTCCCATATTTGTAATATAGGCTGGTCCTTGTACCAAGGTAATTAAAATTGTCAACCAACGCGTAATTTGTGTCTTCTTATTTCGACCACTTTCACCATCTTTATCTAACTTCTGAAGATAGGGAACAGCAATTCCCATTAATTGAACAACAATAGATGCAGAAATATAAGGCATTACACCTAAAGCCATTATGGAAGCACTTGAAAAAGCACCACCTGTAAAGGCATTAATAATTCCTAACAATCCACCTTGTGTACTGCTTGTTGCACCTAATTGAGATATATCTATCCCTGGTAAAGATACTTGAGCCATAAAACGGTATACCGCCATAAAACCAAGAGTTAGAATCAACTTATTTCTAAGTTCCTCTATTTTCCAAATATCTTGTATGGTTTGTATTAACTTCTTCATGGATTACTTATAATTCAGTTACTGAACCGCCAGCTTTTTCAATTGCTGCTTTAGCTGTTGCAGTAAATTTATGAGCTGTTATGTTTAATTTGGCTTTTAGCTCGCCTCTACCTAATATTTTTACCAATTCACTTTTGCGAGCTAATCTGTTTTCAACAAAAACTTGCATATCAACAGAATCTTTAATTTTACCTGCATCTACCAATGATTGTAATACATCAAGGTTTACACCTTGATATTCTTTACGATTGATATTGGTAAAACCAAATTTAGGTACACGTCTTTGTAATGGCATTTGACCACCTTCAAATCCTATTTTTCTTGAATAACCAGAACGAGATTTGGCACCTTTATGTCCTCTCGTTGCTGTACCACCTTTTCCAGATCCTTGACCTCTTCCTACACGTTTACTCAAATGAGTAGAACCTTTAGCTGGTTTTAAATTATGTAATTCCATTACCTTATATCTTTTTTAAATTTCTTCAACAGAAACTAAGTGTTTTACTTTATTTATCATTCCCAAAATTACAGGAGTAGCTTCATGTACTACTTCATGATTCATTCTACGCAATCCTAAAGATTCCATAGTACGTTTTTGCGTTCCAGTTCTTCTAATTATACTTCTTACTTGTTTAACTCTAATCTTTGCCATTACATTATCTTTTATCCGTTAAAAACTTTGTCCAAAGACACTCCGCGTTCCTGAGCTACCATTTCTGGACTTCTTAATTGAAGTAGTGCATCAAATGTAGCTTTTACAACATTATGAGGATTTGATGATCCTTGTGATTTTGAAAGTACATCATGTACACCTACTGACTCTAATACCGCACGTACTGGTCCACCTGCAATAACTCCTGTACCCGCAGATGCTGGTTTAAGGAAAACTTTTGCACCACCAAATTTACCTTTTTGTTCGTGAGGTAAAGTTTGTTTAATTATAGGAATACGAACTAAATTTTTCTTAGCATTCTCAATTCCTTTTGCAATAGCTGTTGCCACATCTTTAGATTTTCCTAATCCATGACCAACAATATTAACACCATCACCTACAACTACAATTGCAGAGAAACCAAATGTTCTACCACCTTTAGTTACTTTAGTAACTCTTTGCACACCAACTAAGTGATCTTGCAACTCTAAGCCACTTGGCTTAACATGTTCTACATTTTTATACTTTTTGTACATAGTATCTTTCTTAAAATTTTAAACCTGCTTCTCTAGCTGCCTCTGCTAAAGCTTTGACTCTACCGTGATATAAATATCCATTTCTATCAAATGCACATGATGAGAATCCTGCTTTAATTGCTTTTTCTCCAAAGGCTTTCCCAACTGCTGTTGCGGTAGCAACTTTATTTCCGTCAGCTTTTATGCCTTTTTCACGTGATGATGCTGCAAGTAAAGTCTTACCACTAACGTCATCAACTAACTGTACATATATTTCTTTATTACTACGAAAAACACTTAATCTTGGTTTTTTAGTAGTTCCTGAAATAATCTTGCGAATTCTTCGCTTGATTCTTAACCTTCTTTCTAATTTTGTTAATCCCATGATGCTATTCTAATTAAGCCGTTTTACCTGCTTTTCTTCTTATTATTTCTCCTACGAACTTCACACCCTTTCCTTTGTATGGCTCTGGTACACGGAAAGAACGAATCTTTGCTGCTACTTGACCAACTAATTGTTTGTCGTGTGATGTTAATTTAATAATAGGATTTTTACCTTTATCTGAAATTGTTTCAACTTTTACTTCAGGAGCAATATCTAAAACAATACTATGCGAATAACCTAAGGCAAGATCCAACCTTTGTCCTTGGTTTGAAGCTCTGTAACCAACTCCTACTAATTCTAATTCTCTAGTATATCCTTTAGTTACTCCTTCAATCATATTGTTTATCAAAGCTCTATACAAACCATGTTTAGCTTTGTGTGGTTTACTATCTGAAGATCTACTCAATCTAAGAACACCATCTTCTATAGTGACACTTACATCTTTAACTTCTTGAGAAAGCTCTCCTAATTTACCTTTTACAGTTACAACACTATCATTTACTTCGACTGTTGCACCTTCTGGTATTGTAATTGGGCTATTTCCTATTCTTGACATTTCTCTTACTATTCTATATTAATAAACGTAACATAATACCTCACCACCTACATTATCAGCTGTTGCTTTTTTGTTGGTCATTACTCCATGAGAAGTAGATATTATGGCTATTCCTAAACCATTTAATACTCTAGGCATATCATCAGCACTTACATACTTACGCAATCCTGGAGTACTAACTCGTTGTAACTTTTTAATTACTGAAGTCTTAGTTTGTTTGTTATATTTTAGTGCAATTTTGATGCTTCCTTGTTTGTCATCATCAATAAGTTTGTAACTTAAAATATATCCTTGCTCAAATAAAATTTTTGTAATTTCATTTTTGATATTAGAAGCTGGTATTTCAACTACTCTATGACCTGCACTAAATGCATTTCTAACTCTGGTTAGATAATCTGCTATTGGATCTGTGTTCATTTTATTTTTATTATTTGATTACCAACTTGCTTTTCTTACACCTGGTATTAAGCCTTTATTTGCCATTTCCCTAAATGTTACACGTGAAAGACCAAATTGTCTCATGTATCCTTTAGGTCTTCCTGTTAATTTACAACGATTGTGTAAACGAACTGGAGAAGCATTTCTTGGAATTCTTTGTAATGCTTCATAGTCACCCGCTTCTTTTAAAGCTTTGCGTTTAGCAGCATATTTATCTACTAATTTTTGTCTTTTCACCTCACGGGCTTTCATTGATTCTTTAGCCATTCTACTTATTTTTTAAAAGGTAAACCTAATGCTTTTAATAATGACATCGCTTCTTTATCTGTATTTGCAGATGTTACGAAGGTGATGTCCATTCCACTGATTTTATTGATTTTGTCAATACTAATTTCAGGATAAATAATTTGTTCTGTTATACCTAGTGTATAATTTCCTCTACCATCAAAACCAGTTGCTTTGATTCCTTGGAAATCTCTAACACGAGGTAATGACACAGTAACCAATCTATCTAAAAATTCATACATCTTTTCTCCACGTAATGTTACCATCGTTCCGATTGGCATTCCTTTACGTAATTTGAATGTTGCAACGTCTTTTTTTGATATTGTAGCTACAGGTTTTTGTCCTGTTATTAATGTTAACTCTTCAAGAGCATAATCAATTAATTTTTTATCTGCTGTAGCTGCACCAACACCTTTACTCACAACAATTTTGTGTAGTTTAGGGACTTGCATTACACTTTTGTAACCAAACTCTTCAAAGAGTTCATTGACAATTCTGTCTTTATATTCGCCTTTTAATCTAGGTATATAACTCATCTCTATATTGCTTTTTCAGATTTCTTTGAAAATCTAATTTTCTTTCCGTCTTCTACTTTAAATCCAATTCTTACAGCATGACTTCCTTCTAACAACATTAAGTTAGAAATATGAATGGGTGCTTCCATTTTTTCAATGCCTCCTTGTGGATTTGTAGCACTTGGTTTTCTGTGTTTAGAAACCATATTAACGCCTTCAACAAGAGCTCGGTTCTTTGCAACCAAAATTTTAAGAATTTTACCTTCTTCACCTTTGTGATCTCCAGCAATTACTCTTACGTTATCTCCTGTTCTTAATTTATACTTTGTCATTCTATTATATATTATAGTACCTCTGGTGCTAGTGATACAATTTTCATGAATTTTTTATCACGCAATTCTCTTGCTACTGGTCCAAAAACTCTAGTTCCTTTCATTTCACCAGAATTCTCATCTAATAATACACATGCATTATCATCGAATCTGATATAAGAACCATCTTTTCTTCTAATTTCTTTCTTAACACGAACAACAACTGCACGTGAAACTTGACCTTTTTTTACAGTTCCATTTGGAGTAGCTTCTTTAATAGCTACGACAATTTTATCACCAATAGAGGCATATCTCTTTTTGGTTCCTCCTAGAACTCTGATAACAAGTACTTCTTTGGCTCCTGTATTATCAGCTACTTTTAATCTTGATTCTTGTTGTAACATAATTATTTAGCTCTTTCAATAATTTCTACTAATCTCCAACGCTTTGATTTACTCAAAGGACGAGTCTCCATAATACGTACTTTATCACCCTCATTACATTCGTTCTTCTCATCGTGAGCTGTGTACTTTTTTGTATTCAAAACGAACTTACCATACATGGCATGTTTTACTCGTTTTACTTCAGAAACTACTATAGATTTATCCATTTTATTACTGGATACAATCCCGATACGTTCCTTTCTAAGATTTCTTTCTGCCATCTTTATAGTCGTTTACGATTCTCTATTAGTTAATTCAGTGGCAATACGTGCTACTGTTTTTCTCAAAGTTTTCAATTGTATTGGATTCTCTAAAGGAGATACAGTATGATTAATTTTTAAATCATTGTATTGCTTCTTTAGACTTTCTAATTTTTCTTGTAAGTCCTCAACTGATAGGTCTCTGATATCTGAATTCTTCATTTCATATTTGTTTTAAGCGTTTTCGTCGAAGTCTCTTGCGATAACAAATTTAGTTTTAACGGGTAATTTTTGTGCTGCTAAACGTAAAGCTTCTTTGGCAATATCTATTGGTACTCCACCTACTTCAAAAAGGATTCTACCTGGTTTTACAACAGCTACAAAATACTCGGGAGCTCCTTTACCTTTACCCATACGTACTTCTAAAGGTTTTTTGGTAATCGGTTTATCTGGAAATATTTTAATCCATAAAGCTCCTTGTCTTTTCATATATCGAGTTGCAGCGACACGTGCAGCTTCAATTTGACGAGAAGTTAACAAATCTTGTTCAAGAGATTTGATACCAAACATACCATTTGACAGACGGTGTCCTCTTTGGGAATTACCTTTCATATTTCCCTTGCCCTTCTGAACTTTACGATATTTTACTCTTTTTGGTTGTAACATCTTACAATCTAATTTTTAATGTTATTATCTTCTACGTGGTCCGCGTCCTCTTCCTTTACCTCTACTCTGTCCACCTTTTCCTGTTTTCTTTTGCATTCCTACAAGTGGTGACAAGTCTCTTTTACCATATATTTCTCCTTTCATAATCCATACTTTTACACCTATTTTACCATAAGTAGTATTAGATTCTTCTAAAGCATAATCAATATCTGCACGGAAAGTTGATAAAGGAATACGTCCGTCTTTATAGCTTTCTGAACGTGCCATTTCAGCTCCATTTAAACGACCTGAAATTTGAACTTTAATTCCTTCTGCATTCATTCTCATCGTACTAGCAATTGCCATTTTAATGGCTCGTCTATAAGAAATACGATTTTCGATTTGTCGTGCAATATTTGCAGCAACTAATTTTGCATCAAGTTCTGGTCTTTTAATCTCATAGATATTTATTTGAATATCTTTTCCAGTTAGTTTTTTAAGCTCTTCTTTAAGCATATCAACTTCTTGTCCACCTTTACCAATAATAATTCCTGGTCTTGCAGTGGTTATAGTGATAGTAACTATTTTAAGAGTACGTTCAATGATAACTCTAGAAACACTAGCTTTTACCAAACGTGCGAATAAATACTTTCTGATTTTATCATCTTCGGCAATTTTATCGCCGTAGTTTTTTCCACCGTACCAGTTTGATTCCCATCCTCTGATGATTCCTAATCTGTTTCCTATTGGATTCGTTTTTTGTCCCATTTGTACGCTTACTTATTTACTTAAATTTTTGCTTCCTAAAATCATAGTAACATGATTTGAACGTTTTCTAATTCTGTGTGCACGTCCTTGAGGTGCAGGTCTAATACGTTTTAACATACTAGCACTATCTACAAAAATATCACTGATATATAATCTTGCATCTTCAATATTAGAATCCTCATTTTTAGCTTGCCAGTTGGCAATTGCTGATAATAAAAGTTTTTCTAAATTAATAGATGCTTCCTTAGTACTGAACTTTAAAATCTGTAAGGCTTTGTCTACTTCAACACCTCTGATTAAATCCGCAACTAGACGCATTTTTCTTGGCGAAGTAGGAACAGCTTTCATCCTTGCAGATACAATACTTTTCTTAGCTTCCTTGCGCGCTTCTGCCGCTATATGTTTTCTTACTCCCATTTCTAACTGCTTTTATTATTACTTCCTATCAGAACCATGTCCTCTGTATGTACGAGTAGGTGAAAATTCTCCTAACTTGTGACCTACCATATTTTCTGTAATATACACAGGAACAAATTGTCTACCATTATGTACAGCGATTGTTTGTCCAACAAAATCAGGAGTTATCATAGATGCTCTTGACCATGTTTTAATTACAGCTTTTTTGTTTGCTTCAATATTCTTTTGGACTTTTTTCTCAAGTTTATAAAAAACGTAAGGTCCTTTTTTAAGTGAACGAGCCATTTGTTATCTTATTTTTTTCTACGTTCTACAATATGTTTATTACTCGACTTGGTTTTAGATCTAGTTCTGAATCCTTTTGCAGGGATACCATTTTTAGATCTTGGGTGACCACCAGTAGCTTTTGCTTCACCACCACCCATTGGGTGATCTACAGGATTCTTAACTGTAGCTCTAACTCGAGGTCTTCTACCTAACCATCTAGTTCTACCAGCTTTTCCTGCAACTAATAATTGGTGATCTGAATTTGAAACTACACCAATTGTAGCTTTACATGTTCCTAAAACCATTCTAATCTCTCCAGAAGGTAATTTGATTGTAACGTATTTTCCTTCTTTTGCAACTAGTTGTGCAAATGATCCAGCGCTACGTACCATAACAGCACCTTGTTCTGGTCTTAATTCAACACAAGAAATAGTTGATCCCATAGGCATATTACTTAAAGGTAATGTATTTCCAACATTTGGCTTTACCATATCACCTGACATAAGTGTTTGTCCTACTTCTAGTCCTGCCTGGGCTATAATATATCTTTTTTCACCATCAGCATACACTAATAAGGCGATAAATGCGCTACGATTTGGATCGTATTCTATTGTTTTAACTTTTGCAGGAATATCAACTTTATCTCTTTTAAAATCGATAACGCGATACTTTCTTTTATGACCACCACCAATATATTGCATAGTCATTTTACCTGTATTATTTCGACCTCCAGATCTTTTTATCGGTTCGAGTAAACTCTTTTCCGGCTTGTCAGTAGTAATGGCGTCGAACCCATTTACTACTTTAAAACGCTGACCTGGTGTTGTTGGTTTTAATTTTCTAACTGACATTTTTCAGTATATTAAATATTGCTATAAAAATCTATAGAGTCTCCTTCAGAAAGCTGTACAATAGCTTTTTTAAATCCTCCTGATTTTCCTGTTACTACACCTTTTTTGGTGAATTTTGTTTTTCTTTCTACCGGATAGTTCATTGTTCGAACCGCAGTTACTGCAACACTATAAGCATCTTCTACTGCTTTTCTGATTTGGATTTTATTAGCTCTTCTATCAACTATAAATCCATATCTTCCATATAACTCACTTTCGTTTGTTACTTTTTCCGTTATTATTGGTTTAATCAATACTCTCATTGTACTGGCTATTTACTTAAATTAGCTTCAAATTCTTCTAATGCACCTTGCAAAAACACTACTTTAGAAGCGTTCATTACCCCGTAAGTATTTAAAGATGAGTTCGTTACTATCTTTACGTTAGATAAATTACGTGCCGACAAATATACATTATTATTTTGACCGTCCATGACAAAGACTGATTTTTTATCATCAAGCTTCAAAGCCTTTAAAACTGCTTTAAACTCTTTAGTTTTTGGTTGATCAAAATTAAAGTTTTCCATTACTACAATATTGTTATTTTTAGCAGCAATACTTAATGCAGATTTTCTAGCTAATCTCTTTGTATTTTTATTCAATTTGAAAGAATAGCTTCTTGGTCTAGGTCCAAAAACACGTCCACCACCTCTAAAAATAGGTGATTTGATACTACCTGCACGTGCTGTTCCAGTACCTTTTTGTTTTTTGATCTTACGAGTACTACCAGTAATATCAGCTCTTTCTTTCGCTTTGTGCGTTCCTTGTCTCTTATTGGCCAAGTGGTGTTTCACATCTAAATAAATAGCGTGTTCATTTGGTTCAATTGCAAAAATATCGTTAGAAAGGTCTACTTTCTTTCCGGTATCTTTTCCTTTAATATCTATAACAGCTATCTTCATTATTTCTCTATAGTTATAAAAGAGTTATTATGACCAGGAACTGCACCTTTTACAATTAAAAGATTTTTTTCTGAAATCACTTTTAAGACTCTTAAGTTTTGAACTTTAACTTTATCACCACCCATTCTACCTGCCATACGCATTCCTTTAAAAACACGTGCTGGATAAGATGCAGCACCAATTGAACCTGGCGCTCTTAAACGGTTATGTTGACCATGGGTTGCTTGTCCCACACCATGAAAACCATGACGTTTTACGACCCCTTGGAATCCTTTTCCTTTAGAAATTCCAGAGACATCTACGAACTCTCCTTCATTAAAAAATTCTACTGTAAGAATATCACCTAATTTGTATTCTTCTTCGTACCCTTGGAATTCAACGACTTTCTTTTTAGCAGACGTCCCAGCTTTTTTAAAGTGACCTTGTAAAGCTTTTGGAGTCTGTTTTTCTTTTTTGTCATCGAAACCAAGCTGCACGGCATTATACCCGTCAACCTCTATGGTTCTGACTTGGGTAACCACGCAAGGACCCGCTTCAATGACAGTACACGGAATATTTTTTCCGTTTTCGTCATAGAGACTGGTCATTCCTATTTTTCTACCTATTAACCCAGACATTTGATTATTGATTTATGATTTAACACTTACGATTTAAAATAAACAGTAACTATTATTTCGTTTTTAAATTATACTTTAATTTCTACTTCAATACCACTTGGTAATTCTAATTTCATCAAGGCATCTATCGTTTTAGATGATGAACTGTATATATCAATTAATCTTTTAAATGAACTTAATTGAAACTGTTCTCTTGATTTTTTGTTTACGTGTGGTGAACGTAATACTGTAAAAATCTTTTTCTTTGTAGGTAAAGGTATCGGGCCATTAACTATAGCACCAGTACTTTTTACCGTTTTTACGATTTTTTCAGCAGATTTATCTACTAAGTTGTAATCGTATGATTTTAATTTTATTCTAATTTTTTGACTCATCGTATTAAAATTCAGAATTATCCGATTGTTTTTTCAATTACTTCTTCAGCAATATTCCTTGGTGTTTGCTCATAATGAGAAAATTCCATTGATGAAGTTGCTCTACCTGATGATAATGTTCTCAATGTAGTTACATAACCAAACATTTCAGAAAGTGGAACATTTGCTTTTATCACTTTAGCTCCTGCTCTATCATCCATACTGTTAACTTGTCCTCTACGTCGATTTAAATCACCAACAATAGAACCCATGCTTTCCTCAGGAGTAACCACTTCTAATTTCATTATTGGTTCCAACAAAACAGCACCTGCCGTTTTGGCCACAGATTTAAATCCTAACTTGGCCGCTAATTCAAATGATAGTTGATCTGAATCGACTGCATGAAAAGAACCATCATATAATGTTACTTTCATACTATCAATTTCAAAACCAGCCATTGGGCCATTTATCATTGCAGCTTTAAATCCTTTTTCTATAGAAGGAATAAATTCTTTAGGTACATTTCCACCTTTTACTTTATTCTCAAATTGTAAGCCTTCTACTTCTTTATTATCCGCAGGTCCTATTTCAAAGATAATATCTGCAAATTTACCACGACCACCTGATTGTTTTTTATACACTTCACGGTGTTTGATTGTAGCAGTTAATGCTTCTTTATATTCTACTTGTGGTTGTCCTTCATTAACTTCAACCTTGAACTCACGTTTTAAACGATCAACAATAATTTCAAGGTGTAATTCACCCATTCCTGAAATAATTGTTTGCCCTGAAGCCTCATCAGTTTTCACTTGAAAAGTAGGATCTTCCTCTGCTAATTTTGCAAGACCAATTCCTAATTTATCAACATCTGCTTTAGTTTTTGGCTCAACCGCAATACCAATTACTGGGTCTGGGAAAGTCATTGATTCTAAAACGATTGGATGTTTTTCAGCTGACATGGTATCTCCTGTACGAATATCTTTAAATCCTACTGCAGCTCCAATATCACCAGCTTCAATTACATCAATAGGCTCTTGTTTATTGGCATGCATCTGATAAATACGTGAGATACGTTCTTTTTTACCTGAACGAGTATTTAAGATATATGATCCTGCATCTAAAGCACCCGAATAAACTCTAAAGAATACTAAACGACCAACAAATGGATCTGTTGCGACTTTAAATGCTAATGCTGCAAATGGATCAGATACGTTTGGCTTTCTAAATTCAGGTTCATCAGTATCGGGATTCGTTCCTTCAATTGCTTCAATATCTAATGGTGAAGGCATATAACGCATCACACCGTCGAGCATGGTCTGAACTCCTTTATTTTTAAAGGCTGAACCACACATCATTGGTATAATACTCATATCAATAGTTGCTGCTCTTAGAGCTGCAATTATTTCATCTTCAGAAATTGAATCTTCATCTTCAAAGAATTTTTCTAATAAGTCTTCATCATATTCTGCAACCGCTTCAATAAGCTTAGCTCTAT
This sequence comes from Flavobacteriaceae bacterium, assembly GCA_029934835.1. Classification (GTDB taxonomy): domain Bacteria; phylum Bacteroidota; class Bacteroidia; order Flavobacteriales; family Flavobacteriaceae; genus DQTL01. Next base: position 24,844 of record JAOZLL010000024.1, read on the forward strand.
AAATATCAACATCTTCTTTTAAATCTTCAGGAATTGGAATTTCCTCAAAGGTCATTCCCATATCATCTTCATTCCAAACAATGGCTTTCTTAGCAATAAGATCAACCACACCTTTAAAATGTTCTTCGTCACCTATAGGAACCTGAAGTGGAACCGCGTTACCACCTAACATCTCTTCAATTTGAGTACAAACTGCAAAAAAATCAGCACCTTGACGATCCATTTTATTTACAAATCCTAATCTTGGTACTTTATATTTATCTGCTTGACGCCAAACTGTTTCAGATTGTGGCTCTACACCATCGACTGCACTAAATAAAGCAACAACACCATCTAATACACGTAACGAACGTTCTACCTCTACGGTAAAATCAACGTGACCAGGTGTATCAATTATATTTATAGCATAAGACTTATCTTTATAATCCCATTCACAATGCGTTGCAGCAGAGGTAATTGTTATACCACGTTCTTGCTCTTGCTCCATCCAGTCCATCGTTGCAGCACCATCATGTACTTCACCTATTTTATGACTTACACCTGTGTAATATAATATACGCTCAGTAACAGTGGTTTTCCCAGCGTCAATATGCGCAGCAATACCAATATTTCTCGTATATTTTAAATCTCTTGCCATTCTTAGAATCTAAAGTGTGAAAAGGCTTTATTTGCCTCAGCCATTTTATGCGTATCCATACGCTTTTTTACTGCTGACCCTTCTTCTTTTGCTGCAGCCAATACTTCAGCTGCTAACTTTTGGGCCATTGTTTTTTCATTGCGCTTTCTTGATGCTCCAATCAACCACTTAATAGCCATAGAGACTTTTCTATCTGGTCTAATCTGCATTGGAATTTGATAGGTTGCCCCACCAACTCTCCTACTACGTACCTCTACTTGAGGCATTACGTTAGACAAAGCTTCTTTCCAAATCTCAAGAGGAGTTTTTTCCTCATCTTGATTTTTTTGTTCTACAATCTCTAATGCCGAATAAAAAATATCAAAGGCAGTAGACTTCTTTCCGTCTAACATTAAATTGTTAACGAATCTTGTAACTAATTGGTCATTGAATTTAGGATCTGGTAAGAGTATCCTTTTTTTCGCTTTCCTTTTTCTCATTATGAAAAAAATTATGTGTTATTTGTAGTTGATAATAAACCAAGGAATTATAATTTTACAATTACAGTCCCAACATCATCTTCATCTATATAACTTATTTAATATATTATTTTACTTTTTAGGACGTTTGGCTCCGTATTTAGATCGACGTTGTGTTCTACCTTCTACTCCGGCAGTATCTAACGCCCCACGAACGATGTGGTATCTAACTCCTGGCAAATCCTTTACTCTTCCTCCTCTAACTAATACTATCGAATGCTCTTGTAAATTATGTCCTTCTCCTGGTATATATGCGTTTACCTCGTTGCCGTTTGTTAATCTAACCCTTGCTACTTTTCTCATAGCGGAGTTAGGTTTCTTAGGCGTTGTAGTATAAACACGAGTACATACACCACGTCTTTGTGGACAAGAATTCAAAGCAGCCGATTTGCTCTTCTTAGTTGTTTTGGTTCTTCCTTTGCGTACTAATTGTTGTATGGTTGGCATACTAAAGTTGTGATTATTTACGTTTTCTTATTAATTCTCTTTCTTTTTAAGAGTTTGCAAATGTAAAACAATTATTTCTATATTCAAACATGTTGAGGGATATTTTTTATAAGAATTTTTAAGATGTATTTTTCTGAATAAAATTGTTTCTTTGTGGTATTACAATACGTATTAAACATAAAAGCAATAAAAACTAATTGAAATCTATATCATATATATATATACTATTTTTTATTAGCATTTATACTAATGGGTTTTCACAAAAGAATAAAACACTTATTATTAAAGGTAGCGATTCAAAATCAAACTTTATTATTCAACAGATATATTCTCAAGGTAAAATTATAAGTGATTCATTATTCCCTAATGAGCTTAGTCTCTTTAGAAACAAACTAAACGGTTTAGGTTTTATTCACAACACATTAGATACTTTATACAATAATGACAGCATTTACTATGCTCACTTTTCAGTACAGGACAATATTGAAAAAATAGTACTATTCCATCCTGATGCATCAAAACTAAGCAAGAGATTTAATTATAAACTAGCAGACTCCAATCACTTAATTTTTCCGATTAATAAAATTTCGAATTCTTTAGATCAACTTATAAACTATTACCAAAATAGGGGATATCCTTTTGTTACTATTCAACTAGAAAACCTAAAAAATGAAGGTGCTTTAATCCATGCTGATTTAATCATTAATAAAAATCTTATTAGAATTATTAATAAAGTTGTTATAAAAGGCTACACTGATTTTCCAAAATCTTTCGTTAGATATAAGCTAAATCTGAAAAGAGGAGATCAATTTAACAAAAACAACATCACACAAATTTCAAAAAACATCAAAACAATAGCATTTGCTTCTGAAATTAAGAAACCTGAATTATTATTCACAAAAGACAGTACTGCTTTGTATCTATATTTGAAAAAAGAAAAAAACAACTATTTTGATGGGCTTATTGGGTTTTCTAATTCTGAGGATAAAAAAGGCTTGAAACTAAATGGTTATCTAAAATTAAAACTTCAGAATGCATTAAATTATGGCGAGAGCCTTGAATTAAACTGGCACTCCAATGGCAATCAACAACAATCTTTAAATTTATCACTAAACACCCCATATATATTAGCTACTCCGTTTACTTCAAAATATGTTTTTAATATACACAAACAAGACACCACGTATCTGAGCATAAAAAACAATTTTAATCTTAATTATCGACTAACAAACAATCAAAGAATAGGAATCATTTTATCTCATAGCAACTCCAACAAAATAACTCCACAAGCAGAAAGTAATATAATCGATTTTACCAGTCTGTTTTATGGAATTTCATACCACTACACCAAACCTAATAATGATCTAATTTTCAATAAAAAAATTGAATTAATAAGTAATCTGTCACAAGGCAAAAGAAATAAAAGTAAACAAAACAAACTAAGTAATTATTTTAGTTATTTGTTTTCTATTTCAGAGAACAAAAATATTATCATAAAAAGCACTAGCGAATTACTACTTTCAGATGAATATTATGAAAATGAAGTTTTCAGGCTTGGGGGCAGCACAAGTATTAGAGGTTTTGATGAAAACAGCATTCAATCCAAAGGATACTCTTATTTGAATCTAGCATATAATTATTCAATAAATAACAGCACCTATATTTCTATACTTTCTGATACTGGAGTATTAGAAGAAATATACAATAACCAATTACTATCAACCTATAGTTTTGGTATAGGCTATTCAGCCAAAACAGCACTAGGAAACCTAGGAATTCAGTATTTTATCGGCAACACAAACCGAAATTCTTTTTCTTTTTCTAATTCTAAGTTACACTTTAGCTTATCACAAAATTTCTAAGTATTGGCGCAACCATTCCGAATATAAACATCTTTTTAGGGACAAGTAAGCAATAATCTTAACATTGCGTTAACAATTTTAAAACATTTTTAAGAAAAAGTTTGGGTTTTTAACGTCAATTTAAGATATTTGCAATTAATTAATTCAAATAATTATACAATGAAAACAAAGTTTAATGGAATTTTAACGCTATTACTGGCGTTTACCGTGCATTTTGCTTTTGCACAAAAGACTGTTTCAGGAACTGTTTCTGACGAAACTGGACCACTTCCTGGAGTAAGTGTATTAATCAAAGGTACTACAACTGGTACTGAAACCGATTTCGATGGTAAATATACCATGACTGCAAATGAAGGAGATATTCTTCAGTTTAGTTATATTGGTATGGAAACTGCGAGAAAAACGGTAGGAACATCTAACACTTATGACGTAGTTATGGCTGTTGATGCTGCTAACGTACTTGATGAAGTTATCGTTACAGGATTTGGTCGTAAAGTTGAGCCAAAGACGGCTACTTATGCGGTACAAAGAATAGGTGGTGATGATTTAAACAAAGCTAAAGAGACAAATGTTGCAAATGCATTGGCAGGTAAGATTGCTGGTGTTCAGGTAACTGCTTCCTCTGGTAGTGTTGGTGCTTCATCTAGGATTGTATTGAGAGGTGTAACTTCTTTAACTGGTAACAATCAACCTTTACTAGTCGTTGATGGTGTCCCAGTAAATAACTCAAATATTGGTACTGCAAGTAACGGTGGTGGTACAGATGCACCTACTGGTTTATCTGATATTAGCCCTGATGACATTGAGTCAATTTCAGTACTAAAAGGTCCTGCTGCATCTGCATTATATGGTGTTCGAGCAAGTAATGGAGTAATTGTTGTTAAAACTAAGAGTGGTAAAAAAAGAGGTGATAAATTAGGAATTTCTGTTAATTCTTCAATAACTTTTGAAAGTCCACTTTTATTACCTGACTTCCAAAATTCTTATGGACAAGGTGCAAGTAATGATTTCTTTGAATGGATTGATGGTCAAAATGGATCTGGTGGAGTTGATGAAAGTTGGGGACCACCTTTAGACGTTGGATTAGAATTTGTACAATGGAATTCATATACTGTTGATGGTGCTCCATTACCTTGGGTATCTCAACCAGATAATATTAAAGACTTTTTTGATACAGGTCATACCATTAATAATAACTTCTCTTTTAATGGAGCTAGTGATGAAAATGATATTACATACCGTTTATCTTTAGGTCATATGGATCAAAAAGGAATGGTTCCTTTTACAGAATTTGGTCGTATCACTACTTCATTAAATACGTCAAAAGTATTTGGGGAAAAATTAACTGCTCAAGTTGGTGTTAACTATACCAATTCATACAGTGATAATATGCCTGTAGTTGGTTATGACAACGAAAATCCTGTACAACAAATGTATTGGTCAGGTAGAAACGTGGATTTCAATGCTTTAAGAGATTGGAGAAATTTACCATTGGCTGCTGTTGGAACTGCTGCTGAAGGAACTCCTATAAACTGGAATACTGTTTTTC
>JAOZLL010000152.1 GCA_029934835.1 Flavobacteriaceae bacterium
ATTTTAACCTAATCGCAAAAAACAAACTGGTTATTGCTACCAGTCAGATGTATTCCGGTTCTAAAGCAATGGAGCAGGGAATTTCTTCTGTAAAAAAGAATGCGATAACAGCTGAGGTTATTGAAATCAAGATAAAATTGATTGTTTCCTAGATGTAAAAATGATCCTGGAGTGATAGCTCCAGGATCATAGATTTAAATTTAAAATCCAGAACAATAATTCTGCTCAATCCAATTGATTAATTTGACTTGATGATGTTGGCTTAATTCAAAGAACCAGGTGTAAAAAGCAAATGTTCCAACTTTTGAATAAACGATATTAAATTTTTCATTTAAATGGATTAACATTCTTGGATCATCATTCCAAACTTTTGAAATGAATTCGGGTGGATAATTCATCCCGAAGTACATAAAATTAATAATTAATTTTTCCATAATATTTGATTTAAAGATTAATAAATATTTCTCCTTTTTTCTGATTCATTTTTTAAAAGAAAAAACTAAAAAAGGACAAAAAATAAAAAAAGAAAGCAAATCAAGGATTTAATCCGATTGCATTTTTTGCCTACAAAAATGAGCTTGAAATAAAATGTAATCGAATTGAATTAACTTGCTGCACTTTTTTTATTTGGACTTTTTGGATTTTGAAGAGATAATTATATTTTTTCGTTGCTAAAAACACAAACTGCAAAAAAGAGAAGTTGTTTTGAGTCCGAAAACTGAGTTTAAATAAGTCGGATTAAAAATGTTGTTCAGAATGAGAATTATTATTTTGACTGTAAAGTTGTAGCAAGCAATTGCTGACTTGCCGGAGTTTACGAAGGCATACGGAAGCAAGCGAGCCGCCAGCGAGAGGAACGGAGGGTAGTGCAAAAAATAGTGACCAGGAGTTTACGGATGGCTGCGATTTTGCAGTAACGTGAAACGCTTGTGGCGCATGTTTTTGATTGTTGTAGGTTAACTGAATTAAGGTAGAGATTCCTCGACAACGCTCAGAATGGGTAAGTGTTGTGAATAAGTGAAACGGAATGGGTTTTACTTTTAATGAAATGGAGCGTCGGGTGCAGTTTTGAATATGAACCAGTTGTGCTATTTTAAACCACCTCCCCCTTCGGGTACCTGCCACGCCGGCAGGCGGGCTCCTCCTTAAAAAAGGAGGAGAGTTTTAAAAACTGCTCCGATGCGAAATGGAATGGTATTGTTATGAAAACGGATTATTCACAATTCACAAACATAGGGTTTGAATGAATGCATATCAATGCAGTTGAGCGAATGAGCAACTCTTGCCGAGCGTTTGCAATATTGGCTGCGACATTACCAGCAGCGAATATGCAAAAAGGGGTAGGATCCTGAAACGAGTTCAGGACTTTCGAAAACTGTGACACAAACGTAGCCCGAAGTGACCAGCAGGCGAGCAAAATTATGAAGCTGCGATTGCCCCCAATAAAAATATCTTTTACCTTATTGGGGTTTGGGGGCAAGTAAAGCAGCGAGTGAGGAATGTGGAGAGTGTGTGAAACATAGCAGGTGTAACTTTGTGCGACGACTGTGGAGGAGTGTAAAATAGTGGAACGATATATGCAAGGGGGCAAATGGATTATGATTAAGGAAACGACATAAGATTCCCACCTGCGTGGGAATGACAAAACGGAAATAAACTGCCCGATTGCAGATATGCTATGTGAAACAAAGCGGACAAATGCCGAACACCTTATAACCAATGACATGATGTTAACTATTTACTATCTAATGGAAACGTGAATTTGCATTCTGATAAAAGTATCGTTTTGACAGCGAAAAAAGAATTTTTGAAGCTTGTAAACCTGTTGTAGTTATCCGAAAATAAAGCGTGATGAAACTTGAAAGAATGAGAGAAAAAACCGACTGCAATTTTTGTTTTTTGAGTTCCGAAAAAAGCTAAATAAAGGATGGTTTTTGAATGAAAGAATTTGTGTTTTTAAGTGTAAAACGAAGATAGCTTAAAATAGGTTTATCAAAGGAGCGAAGCAGAATTGATGTACCTATTTTAAGAAGAGAAAATATTTGTATTTATTATGCTTCTTCTAGTGTTATGCTTATTGGTAGATGGTCACTAAATCCATTTGGATTAAAATCACTTTTATTTGGCCTTGAAAAACGGATTGCTTTTTTATAAGCTCCTTTTACTAATTCTGGGAAATCAACTATTTCTACCGTATCTATTTTGAACGAATGGGTATTACTTTGGCTTAGAATATTTTTAGAAACTAAAAACTGATCTAGTATATTTACTTCACTACCCCAAACATGTGTGCCTTTATTTTGATCAAAGAACTTATACATTACATTGTAAAAGAAATGATTCTTTGCATTCATCACTTTCTTTTTAATATTGGTTGATTGTAAGTATTTTGTAACTGATTTATCATAAGGGTTATCGTTAAAATCACCCATTAAAAGGATGGAAGTTTCACTACCAAGCTCTTCATGTATTCGTTCTACCCAATAAGATAAGTTTTCGGCAACCATAATTCTGAACGGTTCTGATTCTAATTGACCTCCTGATCTGGATGGCCAATGATTTAATATTAAAACTAAGGTATTTCCAGATAGGGTATTAAGTTGTACCTGGAATAAATCTCTTGTCGGGTTTCTTTTTGTTATGCGTAATGTAAATGTTTTAGGATCTTGGTTGTACTTATCACTATCGTATATAAGTGCCGTATCAATACCTCTTTTATCTTCTCCACAATAATGGAGAAGGTGTAATTCCTACCCAATAGAGTACTCAATTTATTCGATAAAAGATGCAAGACATGTGCATTTTCAACTTCACAAACACCTAATATATCCGGACCATTGTTGTTATTGAATTTAGCGATAATAGAAGACAGGTTATCTATTTTTTGATCTAGAATAGCTTGTGTCCATCCTATTAATTCTGAATCTAGTTTGTCATTTAGAAATTGACTTCTTCGGGGTGAGTTTTCAATGTCGAATAGGTTTTCAAGATTCCACCAGTAAATATTGTGATTTTCCATGATAGAGAGATTTAATTAATTTTATCTCTTCAAAGGTAGTAGGTATTTTTTGGATTGGATTATTTTATGTTAGTTATTGGTTATGCATTTATCTTGTGATTGTATTGGATAAACTGAAAGAGCTTCTTATGGAACATCAACTTATTATAAACCTGTATCATTCATAAAAAATGAAAAAACTTCGTATCTATCAGATTATCATGATATAACAGATTTATAATAGGAAATGTTCTTTTATCATTTTTTACAAGTGCATTTATTTTAATTGTAAAGTTTTATACCAATAGAAAAAAGCTTCCGGATTATTCTTTTTTAGTTTGTTTAGTTTATTG
>JAOZLL010000153.1 GCA_029934835.1 Flavobacteriaceae bacterium
ATTTAAGTTATCTAATCGGGGTTGTTGATTAGCCAAACGTTTTCGATAATCTTTCCAATTTCGGTTTTCTTTTTTTGACCACCCAATTTCAGCTACGCCAATTATTCTAGGAAATACCATATATTCGATATTTTCAACATTCACTATAGTTTCTGTCCAAAGTGGCGCTTCAACCCCTAAAATATCAACTTCATTAACTCCTTCAATTAATGCATCAACTTGCCAATCATAAGCATCCTTTACATCATTTAAACCGGCCCATTTTAATCCCAATTTTGTAGAATCGCTGTATTTTATATCTAAATATATTTTATCTGATGGTGACATTATTATTTTAGCTCCTTTTTTTGCAGCAAGTTTTACATTGTTGACTTTTCCCCAAAATTGTACAATGGCATTTTTTTCAATATCTGCATCAACTATTTCATCCCATCCTATAGGCTGTTTTCCATACGATTTTACAATATCTCTGGTCTTATTAATAAAACTTATATATTCATCCTCCTGGGTTTTTCTTGATTCATCTCCTCCAATATGGATATGATCTCCTAAAGTTATATTTGATAGTTCTCTAATTACATCATCAACAAATTTATATGTAATTTTCTTTTTAATACACAACGAACTAAATCCTACCTTGATTCCAGTATAGAGTTCTGTAGCCTTATTATCACAGTTCAATTCAGGATACGAAGATAAGGAAGCATTTGTATGTCCAGGCATATCAATTTCAGGAATTACAATAATATGTTTTTTTAATGCATAATTTTGAATTTCTATATACTCTTCTTGCGTATAAAAACCACCTTTATCATTATTTACAGATGATTTAGAACCATGTCTTGTTAGATTTGGCCATGATTTTATCTCTATTCTCCAACCTTGATCATCTGTTAAATGTATATGAAGTCTATTTATTTTATAAATAGCAAGCAAGTCTATTACATGTTTAACTTCATCAACGGTAAAAAAGTGACGGGCAACATCAAGCATAAATCCTCTATACTCAAATCTTGGTGAGTCTTCAATATTTAGAATATCAAATCTTACTTTGTCCTCTCCATAAGTCCTGTTTTCAAAGGAAGACGGCAATAATTGTCTTAAAGTCTGAACTGCATAAAAGGCTCCTGTTTCACAATTCGATTCAATTAATAATTTTTTCTTATCAATAGAAATCCTATATGATTCATTCTGAACAATACTGGGATCAATCGAAAAGACAATTGAATTATTTTTTGAATTACCTAAAATCTCATATCCTAAACCTTTAGATAAATATTGTTTAAAAAAGATAGCTGAATTTTTCAAAGAATCATCAAAAACAAAAGATGTGTTATTGTTTACCTCAAAAAAACCTGGTGCTTTCATTGCATTATTTGGTATCGGAATAACATCTAATAAGGTTGGCTTATAATCGATTGATTCCTTTTGGGAACAAGAAAAAAACCCTATCAATAGGATAATAAAAAATAGTATTTTATAGAATCTCATTATATATATTTTAAATTATGATAAAGTTTGGAAATGAGAGAGCCAAGTTTACTTCTTTCGTTTAGTAGGCAACAACTTCTGAAGCATATCCATCCTATTGATACGCGCAAGCGTTTTACGAATCCAAGCTTGGTGTTCGCGCTTATACCAAAAGAAAAATTGATGTTGCTCGGTTCTATCTTTTTTAGTTCTTGGTGTATAGGTTTTCTTTAAAGTATAGGGATGATAACCACTATAATAAATCACGGTTGCAACCGTCATTGGTGTTGGTGTAAAACCTTGAACCTGTTCTAATTGAAAGCCCATATCTTTAGTTTCACAAGCCAGATTTGCCATATCCTCTAACTCACTCGCTGGATGACTGGAAATAAAATATGGAATCAACTGTAAGTTAAGACGTAATCTCTTATTGATTTCGTCAAACTGCTTTTTAAAAGAATGAAAATATTTAAAAGAAGGTTTGCGCATCATTTTTAAAACCCGATCTGAGGTGTGTTCAGGTGCTACTTTTAATCGTCCGGAAACGTGTTTGGTTAAGACTTCTTTGGTGTAGTCTGCTAATTCTTTTGGATCTGCATTTTTGTTAAATTCGGGTACTAATAAATCATAACGAATCCCGCTACCAATAAAAGACTTCTTGATCTTAGGATGTTTGTCAACTGCTTGGTATAATTCAGTTAAAGGTTTGTGTGAAGTATCTAAATTATAACAGATTACCGGCGAAATACAAGAAGGCGCAATACATTTATCACAAATTGATTGTATCTTGCCTTTCATCTGATACATATTGGCCGATGGCCCACCAATATCAGATAAATAACCTTTAAAATCGGGCATATTGGCCACAGCATCTACTTCTTTTAAAACAGATTCTTTACTGCGACTGGCAATAAATTTTCCTTGATGTGCAGAGATGGTACAAAAACTACAACCACCAAAACAACCTCTATGAATGTTGATCGAAAACTTAATCATTTCGAAGGCTGGAATTGCCCCACGTTTGTTGTATTTTGGATGTGGCAATCGGGTAAAAGGTAAATCAAACGAAGCATCTACTTCTTGTTCAGTCATCGTTGCATAAGGCGGATTAATAACTAACGTATCCTGATCTACTTCTTGTAAAATTCGTCTACCGAAAACTTTATTTGATTCTTGTTCTAATATTTTAAAATTAGATGCGAATGCTTTCTTGTCTTGTAAACATTTTTCATGTGAATGGATTTCAACATCATCCCAATTTTTATTCTTGGGAACTTTTTCAAAACTAGGAATCAATACTGCTGTTTGCTTGATCGTTTTTAATGAATGAAAAGGCACTCCTTTTTGCAAAAGATTGACCATTTCCTTTAAGGGTAATTCACCCATTCCATAAATCAACAAATCAGCATTTGATTCTGATAAAATATTGATTTTCAGTTTATCACTCCAATAATCATAATGTGTCACACGACGTAAAGAAGCTTCTATTCCTCCTATTACAACAGGAACTTCAGGGAATTTTTCTTTAAGGATTTTACTATAAACAATACTGGCATAATCAGGTCTAAAACCTTTATCACCATTTGGTGTATAGGCATCCTTGTCTCGTTGTCTTTTGTTAGCGGTATAGTTGCTCACCATAGAATCCATTGCTCCTGCCGTAACAGCAAAAAATAGCTTTGGTGTACCCATTTTTTCAAAATCCTGTAAATTATCATTTACGTTGGGCTGTGGGATAATCGCTACTCGTAAACCTAGATTTTCTAATATTCGGCCTAAAACTGCAGGTCCAAAAGCAGGATGATCTACATAGGCATCACCGCTAAAAATTATCACATCTAATTCCTCCCAACCTCGAATTTTTACTTCGCGATTAGT
>JAOZLL010000025.1 GCA_029934835.1 Flavobacteriaceae bacterium
TCAAAAAATTAGAACCTTTATTTAATTTTTCAGGAAGTAACGAAGAAAAACTATCCCAACTAAAAAACTTATTAAAAGATTCTGAAATTGGTCAAAAAGGTATTGCTGAAATGCGATTTATAATTGAAAACATTTCCAAATTAGGACTAGATACTGCTACTTTAGAACCAGATGTAACATTAGCTAGAGGATTAAACTATTATACAGGAACCATTCTAGAAGTTGTATCTAATCAAGTGAGTATAGGTTCAATCGGTGGTGGCGGACGTTATGATGATCTAACAGGGATTTTTGGACTTAAAGATTTAAGTGGAATGGGTATTTCATTTGGTTTAGACCGGATATACTTAGTTTTAGAAGAATTAAATTTGTTTGACCAAGTTCAGATTCCAAAACCAAAAGTATTGTTTATTAATTTTGGTGATAATGAAGCACTCTATGCTATGCAAGCAATTAAGAAACTAAGAGCACAAGAAATAAGTGCTGAATTATATCCAGATAGTGCAAAAATGAAAAAACAAATGGGATATGCTAACAAACGTAAAATTCCTTTTGTAGTATTAGCAGGTGGAAATGAAATGGAAAATGGTCAATTTACGCTAAAGGATATGACAACAGGAGAACAAAATCTTGTTAACCTTAAAGAACTAACTAGCATTATAAAAAAATAAAAAAGCAGATCTATAAGCCGGGTTCTGTATCACGCCAAAGCGTGATTCTTATCATTTATCTGGCTATATCATTACTGATATAATCTAGCTGCCTACCCTTTGAAATCGGTCGAGTTAACCTCAAACTTCAATATACATGGCATTGCACTACGTAGAGTTTACCTGGTTTCACTACAGCATTATCTGTACATACTTTCTGTTGCACTTTTCCTTTCCGCCAAAGGCGAATGACGGCTATTAACCGCTACGCTACTCTTTAGTGCCCGGACTTTCCTCCATTCGCCAAAGGCGAACAGCGATAAGACGATCTGCTTTTGCAAAAATACTTTATTCTTAAAGATTAGACTAAAACTTTGGCAATAAAAAAACCCACTTAATTAAAAACTAAGTGGGAAAAATTGCTATGAAAAAGAAAAAGTGTTATTAGATTGCTCTAACAACGATTCAAATATACGAACAATATCTTTAAAAAATAACGCTACAGGAAAAAAACAAACGAAATTTTTAATCTGGACTATCAAAATAACAGTAAATCCCTTAGTACTAGTCGTTTTCATAGATAAGAAAAATCAATTTAAATCACACCAATACAACATAAGATTACTAAAAAAAAGAAACCCACTCAATTAAAAACTGAGTGGGAAAAATTGCTATGAAAAAGAAAAAGTTGTTATTAGATTGCTCTAACAACAGTACAAATATATAAAGTAATTTTATAACTACAAAATAATATTGGCTTTTTCTACTTTAATGAAATATTGTTAGTTATTTGATAATCAGGTAGCTATAGTTTTAAATGTATTAACAAAATGTTAAAATCAACTAAACATATCTCTTATTCTATCAAAAAAAGACCTATCTCCTTGTGAAGGATTTGGTTCAAAGTTTTCATCATCTAAAGATTTTTCAAAAAACTTTTTTTGTTCTTTAGTTAATTCTTTTGGAGTCCAAACATTTACGTGTACTAGCATATCACCAGTGCCATAATGGTCAAGACTTGGTATTCCTTTTCCTCTAAGACGAAATATTTTACCTGATTGGGTACCATTTTCAACTTTTATCTTAACCTTTCCACTTACCGTTTCAATTTCTTTACTTGTTCCCAAAGCAGCTTCTGGAAAACTAATAAATAATTGATAGTGTATATTACTTCCTTCACGTTTTAGCGTGTCATGTTCTATTTCTTCTATAACTACTAATAAATCTCCCGAAACTGAGTTTGCACCTGGTGCATCATTTCCTTTTCCTGAGACTTTTAATTGTACACCATCTATTACACCAGCTGGAATAGAAATTTCAACCATTTCTTCTTGTACCTCTAATCCGTGACTATCAGCTCCAGATGGTTTCTTATCTAACATTTGTCCAGCACCACTACATGTAGGGCAAGTAGATGCAGTTTGCATTCTCCCCAGAATTGTGCTTTTTATTTGGGTTACTTGACCGCTCCCATTACAGGTACTACAGGTTTTATAAGTAACTCCAGCAGCTTGTACTTTACGCCTTACTTTAACTTTTTTAGTAACACCTTCAGCAATTTCTTTTAGGTTCAGTTTTAATCGAATACGAAGATTGCCTCCTTTTACACGAACTTGTCTTTGTCCACCACCAAATCCTGAAAAACCTCCACCAAAATGTCCGCCAAAAATATCTCCAAAATGACTAAAAATATCGTCCATATCCATGTGACCATGTCCACCTTGTCCACCACCATTTTCAAAAGCAGCATGACCATATTGATCATAACGTGCTTTTTTGTTCTCGTCACTTAATATCTCATAAGCTTCAGCTGCTTCCTTAAATTTTTCCTCAGCAACTTTGTCACCAGGATTTTTATCAGGATGATATTGAATGGCTTTTTTTCGATATGCCTTCTTTATTTCTGGTTTGGAAGCTGATTTTGTAACTCCTAAAATTTCGTAAAAATCTTGTTTCATTAGTTTCTTGCAAAGGCGTAAGACGCCAAGTTTTTTAATAATTTATTTGCCAACAACCACTTTAGGGAAACGTATTATTGCTTCACCTAACATATATCCTTGCTCAGTAACATCAATAATTTTTCCTTTTAGTTTTTTACTAGGTGCAGGAATTTGTGTAATGGCTTGATGGATATCTGCATCAAAAATATCTCCTTGTTTCACCTTCATAAGAGCTAAACCTTTTTGTTCTAATGAACTTTTTAGTTTGGTCTGAATTAACTGCATTCCCTTTAAAAGTTCTTTATCCTTTACCTTTTTAATCTCTGCCAATCCTCTGTCAAAATCGTCTAAAATAGGTAACAATACTGTCATTAATTCTCTATTGGCAGTTCTAAAAAGTTCCATTCGTTCTTTAGCAGTCCGTTTTTTGAAATTTTCGAACTCTGCAAATAACCGTAAAAACTTGTCTTTTTCTTGAGCCATTAACTCTTCAGCAGTAGGCTCATCTTTTACAGATTCCTCAGTATCAGTATTTTCAACAGTATTTTCTTGGTTTTTATCTAACTCCTCTACTGTTTCGTCTGCTTTTGTATTATCTTTATTTTTACTCATAATCTAATTATCATTTCTTTAAATCACTTACTAACAAGCAAAAGTATTGCCAACACAGTATATGTGTCAAAATGACATTAATTGAATAAATTCTAAATAGTAATTATCAAAGGCTCTAGTTTAGTATTGCGTTGTTTTTTACCACAAGGAACACAAAGGTTTACACAAAGTTCACTATAAATTACACTCCATTTACTTAGTGTCCTTTACGTATTCATAGTGGGCTTGGTAGTTAAGTAATAACACTAATTTAAACTAGAGCCTTATCAAATTATAAATAATGCTACTATATATTCAATTTTAAAGCCTATACTTTAGAAACTCTTAGAGAATAGTTGTCAGTTAATTTTTAGGATGAACCAATTTCATCTCATCAATTAAATGTGTTGCTCCAGCGTATTTATCAATGATAAAAAGAATGTAGCGTGCATCTACCATAATGTTACGACAGATTGTTGCATCATAATTATAATCACTCATAGTGCCTTCCCAAACTCTATCAAAGTTTAGACCTATCAAATTACCATAAGCATCTAAAACAGGACTACCTGAATTACCACCTGTGGTATGATTAGTACCAATAAAATTTACAGGTAATTTTCCATTATCAGCATACGACCCATATTCTTTTGAGGCATATAAGTCTTGTAATTTTTGACTGACATCAAACTCATAATCACCAGGAACATATTTTTCAATAATACCATCAATATTTGATACAGGTAAATATTGCATACCATCTTTAGGTGCATAGCCTTTTACTTGACCATAAGTTATACGTAATGTGCTGTTGGCATCTGGAAAATACTTTTTAGAAGGAAAAACTTCTTGTAAAGCTTTGATATACTTCTTTTGCACGACATCCAATTTTTCTTTTACCGCATAGTACTTTGGATTAATTTCAGTAAAGAATTTATTTGAGAATTCTTTCCCAATTTTATAGGCAGGATCAGCGTTTAATTCTTTCAGTACAACTTCAGCATCACCAGTAAGGATTGATTTTAAACTATCATAATTGGTTAATTTGGAATTTGTGTAAACTTCATGTGCTCTTTTTTGCCATTGTTTTACTCTGCTTTCTTCAGAAATTTTTGTTGTTGCATATTTTGCATCATACATATACATTAATTTAGCAAAAATCTCTTTGTCCACATCAGCATTATAATTTTTATAAAAACCTTCTAGTTTAGTGACTAAACCATCACGATGTTGCAAGAAATCTGCTTTTCCTTTTCTAGCTAAAGTTTGTTCTAACTGATATAATTGAAAAGTCAAATTGAGTAACTCAACATTTCTATATACGACTTCAATCCAATAATCACGAACTTGTGCAACTTCGCCATATTCATTGTATAACGCATCAAAACTACTTAGGATATCAGTATAATCCGTTAAGCCTTTTTCTGTAACAAGTTGTTGAAATTCTTTTTCTAAAGATCTCTTTTTTTCAACAGCATTAGATTTAGTTAAGCCCTGACTTTCACCTATCCATTTTTTCCAATAATTGGCTATTCTCGCAAATTTAGAAGCATATTGAATTTTTATTTCATCATCCTGACGCATGTATTTATCCATTATAGCTAAAGAAGCTTCACGTATGGCAATTTTATCTGGATTTAATTTATTGACAATCTGATCAATTGCTATGGCAGGTAAATATTCATCTGTTCTACCTGGAAATCCAAACACTAAGGTAAAATCTCCTGTTTCAACTCCATCTAAAGAAATGGGTAAAAAGTGTTTTGGTTTGTATGGTACATTATCTTCACTATACTCGGCTGGATTGTTATTTTTATCTGCATAAATTCTAAATAGTGAAAAATCTCCAGAATGACGAGGCCACATCCAATTGTCGGTATCAGCTCCAAATTTACCTATAGATGATGGTGGTGCACCTACTAACCGAATGTCTTTATAATCCTCACTAACAATTAGATAGAAAATATTCCCTTTACTAAAGGCTTTTACTTTTACTTCTTGGAAAGGATCTAACTGTCTATTTTTTATGATAGTTTCTCTGTTTTTTTGCATCATTTTTTCCAATTCTCCTCCTTTTAATCCATCAGTATTTGCCATTACTAGATCAGTCACATTATCCATGCTTACGATAAAAGTAACTACCATTCCCGGATTTTTTAATTCTGAGGCTAAATCTTTAGACCAAAAACCATTCGCTAAATAGTCATTTTCTACACTAGAATGAGATTGAATGGCTCCAAATCCACAGTGGTGGTTCGTTAAAATCAATCCTTTATCAGAAATGATTTCAGCAGTACAGCCACCATTAAATTGAACAATAGCATCTTTTAAACTTGGATTGTCTGTATCATAGATATCGGTTGCAGAAAGCTTACTACCAAGATATTGCATCTCCATCTCATTCATTCCTTCTAATTCTGAAGGCACCCACATTCCACCTTGCATTTGGGTAATATCTAATTTTGGTTTTACCTCTACAATGGCAGTTTGAGTTGTTTTACAAGCTGTTAAAGTGAAAATACTCAGCATTAATAAATAGTGTGAAAATTTCATATTTTATATATATTAGTTCAAAAATAAAATGTAAACAATAAGACAAAGATTAATTTACCCTACCCGTAATGTTAGTCGACGAAATTACTAAAAGATATTGAATTAATTCGAGCATTTCTTTTGGATTTCCTATTTTAGCGGTCAATTAATTTTTGAGAAATGGAACATAGAATACCTGTCTTTACGGATGACACCATAGTTTTTGGTCTTTTGATGCTAGCTTTAGGCTTTATTTTTTACACATCCTCTTTAAAAAAGGGGTTTTGGCCAAAATTTTATAAGATTATTCCTGCCTTGTTTATGGCATACATGTTACCGGCAATATTAACAACTACAGGATTAATTGCACCTGAATGGAGTAGTGAAAATTCTTTAGGAGAAATAGTAGAACATAAATCTAGTCTGTGGAATGTTGCCAAATACTACTTTCTTCCTGCAGCTCTTGTTTTAATGAGTCTGAGTTTGGATTTAAAAGCTGTATTTAATTTAGGACCTAAAGCATTAATAATGTTTTTTACAGGTACAGTAGGAATTATAATTGGTGGTCCCATATCTTTAATGATAGTTTCTGCCATAAACCCTGATGTACTAGGTGGTGCTGGACCAAATGAAGTTTGGCGTGGTTTAGCAACTCTTGCAGGAAGTTGGATTGGTGGTGGTGCTAATCAAACAGCCATGTTAGACATATATGGTTATAATAGTGAGAAATATGCTGGTATGATAATCGTTGATATTGTTGTAGCTAATATATGGATGGCTATACTTCTTATTGGTATAGGTAAAAACAAATCAATAGACAAATGGTTAAAAGCTGACACATCAGCCATCGACACATTAAAAAATAAAGTAACTGCTTTTAGTAAAAGTATTGAACGAAACCCTTCTCTTTCTGACCTAATTATTTTAGCATCAATTGCTTTTGCGACTGTGGGAATATCTCATTTCTTTTCGGACTATCTATCCCTATTTTTCGATAACTTAGTAAATAGCATAGATGATATTACTTTAAAGAATTCACTCTCTTTTTTAAGTAGTAAGCTATTTTGGGTAATAAGTGCTTCAACAATTATCGCTATCTTATTATCGTTTACTAAAATACGAAATTATGAAGGTGCTGGTGCAAGCAAAATCGCTAGTGTTTTCATATACTTACTTGTTGTAATTATCGGAATGAAAATGGATCTTACTGAGATTAAAGAAATTCCCAGTTTATTTGTAATTGGTATGATTTGGATGACAATTCACGCAGTATTACTCATTATAGTTGCCAAACTTATTAAAGCACCCTACTTCTTTTTAGCAGTTGGTAGTCAAGCAAATGTTGGCGGAGCTGCATCTGCACCTATTGTGGCTTCTGCTTTCCACCCATCTTTAGGGACTGTTGGTGTATTGTTAGCTGTATTTGGATATATAGTGGGTACTTTAGGTGCAATATTTACTGCTGAATTAATGCATTTAGTAACTCCATAATAAAGTAGAATACTGAATTATTGAAATAGTAAAGCAATTCTAAATTTGTTTTTATTTCAATGTAATTTGTGAGTAAGGTAACAAAGAATAAACTTAGAATCCATATCTTTGCCCTATGAATGTTCCAAACATACTAACTTCTTTAAGGATTGTAATAGCCTTAATAGCTCCTTTTTACTTAATTAATGGGACTCTTTGGATACGTATCATTGCAGGAACTTTTATGTTTATTGCCATTTTAACCGATTGGTTAGATGGTTGGTATGCCCGAAAGTATAATAAAATTACGAACTTGGGTAAAATTCTAGATCCATTGGCCGATAAAGCTTTAATTATTATTTCATTTTCAGTATTTGTTTATATGGACGTATTATCCATTTGGTGGATTATTCCCATATTTATTCGTGAAATTGCCATTACGATCTATAGGTTTATCTTTTTAAGTAAAAACATTGTGGTTGCTGCTACTAAAAGTGGAAAGATTAAAACTGTAATGCAAATGATAACATTAGGTATAGCTTACGTTTTGTTTATGACCAATAGACACTTTATCGAGTACTACTCTGAATATTTTAAAATTGTTTTGGAATTAGCACTTGCATTAACTTTATATTTTACGCTAAAATCAGGTATTATTTTCTTGATTAGAAACTGGCGTATTATTAAAAAAATTCATCAAATTTCTTAGTCTTACTTAATTAATACAGACTGATGAAAAAAAATAAATCTTTCTTAGCTTATAAATTTAAAGAATGGGCTCGTGATATTACTTCACTTGCTAACCCTTTGATTTTAATCTTTGTACCTTTTATATTCTTAGGTGTTACTAAAACTTTTTACATTTTACTAGTAGCTTTAATTGTTAATGAAGTCTTTGCTTCCATAATAAAAATAGTATTTCCAAAAAAAAGACCTGATGGACAAACCTATACGACTATATTAGAAAAAATTGATGCAGGTAGTTTTCCCAGCTTACATGCATCTCGGACTACTTTAGTCTATCTTACCTTATTCTCAAGTACTGATATCATTCCCATAAAAGCAGTTTTTCTACTTGTTATTGTTCTTGTGATTCTATCAAGAATTTTATTAAAAAAACATTTTTGGATTGATGTATTGGGTGGTTTTGTATTAGGACTTTTAATTTGGATAATTGTTTCTTCTGTCTAAGAAAGAATCAGTGTAATATACTCTTCTTCAGAAATAATCGGCACACCCAAACTTTCAGCTTTGGTACGTTTAGCAGGACCCATTTTGTCACCAGCAATAAGATAATCTGTATTTTTAGAAATAGAACTACTTACCTTTCCACCATTATCCTCAATGGATTGTTTGAGTTCGTTTCGAGAAAATTTTGTAAAAACACCCGAAACTACCAATTTTTTACCCTGTAAAATAGCAGATTGTACCGTAGATTGTGATTCATCAATCTCAAATTGTAACCCATAGGATTTTAGTCGATCTACTAGCTGTATGTTTAGTAAATCATTTGAAAAATCTATGATGCTCTGTGCAATTCTATCACCAATCTCATCAACTGCAATTAAGGTTTCAAAATCAGATGCCATAAGTTTTTCAATTGTCTTAAAATAACGTGCCAATTTTTTAGCTACTGTTTCTCCAACAAATCGTATTCCCAATGCATAAAGTACTTTTTCAAAAGGAATTTTTTTAGATTCTTGAACACCTTCTATGATATTTTGTGCTGATTTTTCTGCCATTCTCTCTAAAGGAATGATTTGTTCCACTCGTAATTCATATAAATCAGCATAATTGTTAAGCAATCCTGCATCAAATAATAAACCAATGGTCTCACCTCCTAACCCATCAATATTCATAGCTTTTCGACTAATAAAATGCTCAATACGTCCTTTTATTTGGGTAGGACATCCATAAGTATTCTGACAATAATGCTTTGCATCACCTTCTTTTCGGACTAACAGTGTATTACAATCAGGACAATGGGTAATATAATCTACTGGTTTAGAATCAATAGGACGTTTATCAAAATTAACTTTTACTATTTTAGGAATAATCTCGCCACCTTTTTCAACAAAAACGGTATCATTAATTCGAATATCTAATTTTTCTATTTGATCTGCATTATGTAAAGATGCTCGTTTAACAATAGTACCTGCTAGTTGAACAGGTTCTAAATTGGCAACAGGTGTGATAGCGCCTGTACGTCCAACTTGATAATCTATACTCAATAACTTAGAAATAGCTTGTTCTGCTTTAAATTTATATGCAATTGCCCAACGTGGTGCTTTTGCTGTATAGCCTAATTCCTCCTGCTGTGCTAAGGAATTAACTTTAATAACTACTCCATCAGTTTCATAATCTAATTGATGTCTTTCAACATCCCATTTATCTATAAATTTAAGTACTTCAGCTAAAGAATTACAAACCTGAATTGCAACTGGCACTTTAAACCCAGATTTACGTGCTTGTTCTAGTGTATTAGAATGTGTTTCATATTTAGAATCACCGACTACTTGGTACAATAAACAGTCTAAAGGACGTTTGGCTACAGCAGCACTATCTTGCAACTTTAAACTTCCACTTGCAGTATTTCTAGGATTACTATAAACTTCAAAACCATCTTCAATTCGTTCTTCATTCATTTTATTAAATCCCTTTAAAGGTAAAATGATTTCTCCACGAATCTCAAAATTTTCAAGAAGTGGATTTTGAAGTAATAAAGGTATTGACCTAATCGTTTTTACATTTGCAGTGGCATCATCTCCTTGAAAACCATCTCCACGGGTTACTGCAGAAACTAATTGTCCTTTTTTATAGGTCAGATTAATAGAAGCTCCATCATATTTTAATTCACACGTGTACTGTATATCATCAGTTCCTAAACCTTTTTTTACTCGAGTTTCCCAATCTTGTAAGTCTTCCTTAGAGTAAGAATTAGCTAAAGAATACATTCTATTTTTATGAGTAACCGTTTTAAAATTTTTAGTAATTGTACCGCCTACTCTTTGCGTTGGCGAATTTGGATCATCAAATTCAGGATATTGTTCTTCTAAAGATTCTAATTCTTTAAGAAGCACATCAAATTCATAATCAGAAATTGTTGCAGCATCCAATACATAATAATTATGATTGTGCTTTCGTAAAATTTCACGAAGTTGGATTATTTTTTGCTGAATATCTGACATATTTTCTAATTATTACGAAAGTATAAAAGTAATAAAAAAAGTCAGTTCTACTTGAGTGTATTATACTAATCGAAAAGTAGCGTATAAGGTCTAGTGAGAGCAGCTTCTAACTCATCCATACTAAAATGACGACTCTTACGGAGTGTTTCTTTCCCGACAAAGAAAGTAAGAATTGTAGGCTCTACAAAAACCGAATATTTTCCAGCAATATCTGGACTCATCTCTCTATCTACATAAAAGAATTTCATCTTTGGAAAAGTAGATTCTATTAATTTCATAACTTTTGGAGCTAGTGCTTCTCCAACATTACAAGAACTAGAATTAAAATAAACAAATAATGCATCATGCTCTTGTAAAGCAGCATCAAATTCTTCTAAAGAAGTTAAAAAACCAAAATCGTAAGCCATAAATAATATGTTTAGCGGCAAAACTAATGAAAGTAGTTCTGAAAACTGGTACAATTGTTACAAATAAATAAAAATGATAGTAGCATTTTTGAAAGTTATTAATAATACAAAAAGAGTTGTAAGAAATAGCCTACTTTTGCGACTGAATTAAAGATTAACAACTAAACTTATAAAGTTATGTCAGATACAATAGAAAGAATAAAATGTTTAATAATAGGTTCTGGTCCAGCTGGTTATACAGCAGCAATATATGCAGCTCGCGCTGATTTAAAACCCGTAATGTATACTGGTTTAGAAATGGGTGGACAGCTTACTACTACAACCGAAGTTGATAATTTTCCAGGATATCCTGAAGGTGTAGATGGTACCAAAATGATGGAAGATCTAAAAGCACAAGCGGAACGTTTTGATACTGAAGTTCGTTTTGGCGTAGTTACAAAAGTTGAATTAAGTGACAAAATCGGTGGAATTCATAAAATTGAAGTTGACGGAAACACGCAGGTTGAAGCTGAAACTGTAATTATTTCTACAGGAGCAAGTGCTAGCTATTTAGGACTAGAGAGTGAAAAACGACTTAAAGGTGGTGGTGTTTCTGCATGTGCAACCTGTGATGGTTTCTTTTATAAAGATCAAGATATTATAGTTGTTGGTGCTGGAGATACTGCGGCAGAAGAAGCAACCTACTTAGCTAAAATCTGTAAAAACGTCACCATGTTAGTACGCCGTGATGAAATGCGTGCTTCTAAAGCCATGCAAAATAGAGTCATGAATACAAAAAACATTAAAGTACTCTTTAATACAGAACTTGACGAAGTATTAGGTGAGAAAAAAGCTTTTGGTGATGAAGTGGTTATAGGTGTTAGAGTGGTCAATAATCAAACTAAAGAGAAACATGAAATTACAGTTACTGGTGTATTTATTGCAATTGGTCACAAACCTAATACAGATTTATTCACTGGACAATTAGAGATGGATGATACTAAATATCTTATCACTAAAGAAGGATCAACTCATACAAACATACCTGGTGTTTTTGCTGCAGGTGATGTTCAAGACAAAGACTACCGTCAAGCAGTTACTGCTGCAGGTTCAGGATGTATGGCTGCATTAGATGCAGAACGTTATCTAGCTTCACTAGACGATTAAAACAATATTTTAAATCTATAAAAAAGCCGTTTTGAATTAATTCAAAACGGCTTTTTCTTATTCTATCTAGAAATACTTTTCTATCTGTTTTTGATATTTTACTCTTATTTCTTTTATTAGCTCTAAATCACAATCGGGTTTATAGATTCTAATAAAATCAACCAATTTATGATTCATATAAAAAGCACCATCTACCACATCAAAATTATTACTACTACTATTACTTTTAACATTAAACGTTATTTTTCGAAATAATTCCCATTCAATTTTTCTCTTAATTGTGAAATAGTACATTCCATCATCATCTTGATAAATACCTTCTTCTATCTCTTTAACATTAAAAAATCTTTTCACTTTAAAGAATGTAGCCCTTGCATCTGACATTCTTTTATTTTTCATAAAAGTAAAACCTTCTTCTTGATAGGCTTTTTGTATCGTTTCCAACTCTTCCATATTCTTTAGGCCCATAATACGTATGGCAAAATGGGGAACATTAAACAAATCTAAGTTAGCATAAGAAGCATCAATTGGTTCATCTAAAAATTTATTAATTTTTTCTGTAGCTCTAATTATACTTGCCCATGTATTTCGGGTTCTTGTGATTAAAAAAACAGTAGTATTTTGTTCAATCATTCGGGCGTCAATTCTATGATAGTGATACCCAGGATAAGGTTCATCAGCTATTACAACAAAAGTATTCTTTAACTTATAATCAGATATAACATGAACTGTTTCTTCTTTATTTAAATAACCTGTTACTTCAAAAAATTTACCCATTATTTTTTAGATTTATTATTGACTTACAAAATACAAAAAAAAATTATCTTTGCTATGACTTTTATTTTAGAATGCTACATCAAACTAATTTACATCATTTATAAATATAGAACCCTCGTTTACAGCTCTTTATTAAATAAATGTTTTGTTTTACAAAAAAATTAATAACTTTACCGTGTAGATAAACCCCAAAGTATTATTATCATGAAAAAAAATCTTATTCTATTCGCTTTATTATTTATTCCATTTATTGGTTTCTCACAAGATTTATCTAATCTCTCCATAAAAGAAAGTACTGATTGCTCTCTTATTTTAACAGGAAAAGTAACAAATGTTAAAAATGGAGAAGTAATTCCTAATTCTTTTGTCCAGTTATTCAAAAGAGGTGAATTAGTTTCATCTATTCAAACTGGTGATGATGCCAGTTTTAGTTTTAACCTAAATTGTGGTAGTCGTTATAATATAAATGCAAGATCTGAAAATTTCACAATAAATTCAAAAATTGTTTATTCCTCAAGTAAAGGCGAAGCAAAAGAACTCAATCTGCAACTCTATCCTATAAAAGAGTTTAAATTCATAGACACCAATAAACTTATTGATGTTGAATATCTTAGCTTTGAGACAGATGGTTCAAATATTGGTATAATAGCATCTGAGCAACTTAACAAGGTTGCTAACGTAATGAAGAAATATCCAGATATTCGTGTTAGTGTTGATGTACATACTGATAGTAAAGGAGAGCCTGAATATTCTCTAAATATCACTAAGGAAAGAGCAGATATTGTTGTTAACTTTCTAATCGAAAAGGGTATTGAAGCAGACAGGATAGATGCTAATGGTTATGGTGACTCCCAGTTGGTAAATCATTGTGCTAAAGATGTGAAATGTTCAGAAGCAGAGCATCGTGCAAATCGTAGAATTGATTTTATTGTCATGCAATAATAACAAGCTTGCATACTAGATATATTTCTTTTTATTTTTATGAAATTTCCTAACCCCCAAAATTTCTCAAATGCGTTCAAGTCTCTTTATTTTAATTACTCTAGTTAGTTTTAGTCTTTTTTCTCAAGAAAATAGTAATGAATGTTTAAGTCAAGTAAATGGCATTGTCATAAACAAAGAATCTAACAAAATTATGCCTAAAACAATTATACAGCTTAAAAAAAATGGGAGTATAGTTAGCAAAACACTTGCTGATGAAGACGGTCATTTCTCTTTTGATATAGACTGCGTAAGTCGTTATCAAGTTAGTGCACAATATGAAAACTACACCAAGAACACTAAATTGATATTTGCATCATCAACAACTAGTATTCATGATATTAAACTAGAGCTTTTTCCTATAAAAGAATTTACAAAAGTTAAAGATGAAAACAAAATCATGCTAGATCCTATAGAATTCTTGCCTGATGATTACTCTATTACACCTAAAGCTGCAAAACAACTAAACATTGTCTATGCACTATTAGATAAATATCAATATATTTATTTAGATATCCGTTTTCATACAGATAGTAGAGGTAACGAAAAATTCTTATTAAGTCTAACCCAAAAAAGAGCTGATGCATGTGCCAACTATTTGATTAAAAGAGGTGTTGAAGCATCTCGGATTTTCCCAAAAGGTTATGGTGCAATGCAGTTATTAAATCATTGTAAAAAAGATGTAAACTGTAGTAATCTTGAACATTTAGAGAACAAACGTTCTGAATTTATTGTCAAGAGAAAAGCTGACTTATCTCAAAGATAATAATCCAATACTTATTATTTTTCTAATCAATTATTCATTACATTTACCTTTATTCTAACTTCAGAAAGTAGTGTGTAAATGAATATAGAAAAACCAATTCCAGAATTCTACACCGATGATTTACATCGACGTATTTATACAACTGATGCTTCTGTATACCGCATTGTTCCACATGCAGTTGCCTATCCAAAAAATTCACAAGAAATAAAAGAGCTTATTTATTATGCTCAAAAAAATAATTTTACACTTATTCCACGAGCAGCTGGAACATCTCTAGGTGGTCAATGCGTTGGTGAAGGGATTATTATAGATATCTCAAAATACTTTACAAAAATTTTAGATTTTGATGCTAAAAACAAAACCATAAAAGTACAAGCAGGTGTTATTCGTGATCAATTAAATGACTTTCTAAAACCTCATGGTTTGTTTTTTGGACCAAATACTTCCACAACAAATAGATGCACTATTAGCGGTATGGTTGGAAATAATTCTAGTGGAACGACCTCTATACAATATGGTGTCACTCGAGATAAAGTTATTGCTTTAAAAACACTGTTAAGTGACGGTTCTGAAGTGACATTTAAAGATATCTCGAGAGCTGAAATTGACAACAAAATAAAAGAGAATACATTAGAAGGTAGCATCTATAAAAAGCTCTATAATGAACTTTCAAACAAAAATGTTCAAAATGAGATTAGAAAAGAATTTCCAAAAGCATCTATACATCGTAGAAATAATGGTTATGCCATAGATACTCTTTTAGAAAGCGACTTATTTACAAAATCTGATACCCATTTTAATATCTCTAAATTATTATCAGGTAGCGAAGGAACTTTGGGTATTATGACTGAAATTACAATTCAGTTGGATGACTTACCACCAAAACACAGTATAGTTATTGGTGCTCATTTCAAATCTATGTCAAAAGCTTTGAAAGCAGTGGTAGTATCCATGAATCACAATTTATATATGTGTGAATTAATGGATAAAACTATTCTAGACCAGACTAAAAATAATAGAACCCAAGCTACAAATCGTATGTTTATTGAAGGTGACCCTGAGGCTTTGTTACTCTTAGAAGTTTCGGATAAATCTGAAAAGATAGTTAATCAGTTAGCTGATAAACTCATTAAAGACTTACAATACAATAATATGGGTTATGCTTTTCCAAAACTTAAAGGAAAAGACATCAACAAAGCAACAGATTTACGAGCTGCTGGACTTGGTTTATTAGGAAGTATTATTGGTGATAACAAATCTGTAGCTTGTATTGAAGATACTGCTGTAGCTTTGGTAGATTTACCGCAATATATTGATGATTTCGATAAATTAATGAAACCTTTTAAACAAAAATTTGTCTATTATGCACATGCTGGAGCCGGTGAATTACACTTACGCCCTATTCTAAATTTAAAAAAATCAAAAGATGTAAAGTTATTTCATAAGATTACAGAAAAAACGGCGCAACTTGTCAAAAAATATAAAGGAAGTTTAAGTGGAGAACATGGTGATGGAATTGTAAGAGCAAGTTTTTTACCCTACATGATTGGAGAAAAAAACTACGAATTATTAAAAGAGATTAAATACACTTTTGATCCTGAAAATATTTTTAATAAAGGTAAAATTGTGGATAGTTTACCCATGACTGAAAACTTACGATATATACCTGATAGAGTTGAACCCATTATAGATACTATCTATGATTTCACAGACAATCTTGGAATCCTAAGAGCTACTGAAAAATGTAATGGCTCAGGTGATTGTAGAAAACTAACTTCAAGTGGTGGCACGATGTGTCCAAGCTACAAAGCTACCCGAAATGAGAAAGATACTACTAGAGCTAGAGCAAATGCTTTACGTGAATTTTTAACACATTCTGATAAACCCAACAAATTTAATCATAAAGAACTGTATGATGTTTTTGATCTTTGTTTAAGCTGTAAAGCTTGTGCCTCAGAATGTCCTAGTAATGTAGATATCGCTACTCTAAAAGCTGAATTCTTATATCAATATCAAAAAGAAAATGGCATTCCTTTTAGAAGTAAGTTATTTGCCTATAATGCTTCCTTAAACAAATTAGGTAGTATACTTCCAGAAGTCACTAATTTTTTATTAAATAGTAAAACTGTTAAAAAATTAGTAGGTATTGCAGAAGAACGTAGTATTCCAAAATTAGCTAAAACAACATTTGGAAGATGGTTGAAAAAACAAAAACCTATACATGTTGTAACTAAAGGAGAATTGCTATTATTTATTGATGAATATACCAACTTTTATGATGTTAATGTAGGCCAAGATACCTATAATCTATTAACTAACTTAGGTTATAATGTAAAAACCATTTCACATGCCGAAAGTGGCAGAGCCTATATATCAAAAGGTTTATTGGATAAAGCCAAAGAAATTGCCAATGAAAACATTGCTATTTTTAAAGACATCATTACTGAGAAACTACCTTTGGTTGGAATCGAACCATCCACTATTTTAGGTTTTAAAGATGAATATATTCGCCTTGCAGATAATCAAAAAGATGCTAAAAAAATAGCACAGCATACCTACACAATAGAAAGCTTTTTTGAAAGAGAAATACAAAATGGAATACTTACAGAAAATGATTTTTCAGATCTATCTTTAGATATAAAAATTCATGGGCATTGTCATCAAAAGTCATTAGATGGAATGGATGCTTCCTTCGCTATGTTAAATCTTCCTAAAAACTTCAATGCAATAGTATTAGAAACTAGTTGCTGTGGTATGGCAGGAGCTTTTGGTTACGAAAAAGAACACTACAAACTAAGTATGCAGGTTGGAGAAGATTCTGTTTTTCCAACACTCAGAAACATAGATCAAAGTAATGTAATAGTTGCAGCTGGAACCAGTTGTCGACATCAAATATTAGATGGAATACAACGAAAAATCTTACATCCTGTGAGTGTTTTAAAAATGGCATTAAAAAACCCCACTTAAAAGCGGGGTTTATATTATTTCTTGAAGAAAAACAGACTACTTTATAGCATATTTGGCTTGATTTATTTTTCCTTCAATGTCTTTTGCTGCTTCTGAGCTTGAATATTCATCTTTGATACGAGTATACAAGGCCAACGCTTTTTTATTCTCGCCTATAGCTAGCGCACTAGTAGCAGCTTTCGCTAAAAACATAGGTGTTGTATAATCATTTGTATTCAAATTGGCAGCTTGCTCATAATAATCAAGTGCTTCCTTAAATTGATCAATATTCGTAAATGCATCACCGATGGCTCCTTTAGCAATGGGAGCTAACATCATATCATCAGATGAAAAATCATCTAAATATTTAATTGCATTCTTATAATCAGAAAGTTTCATATAAGATAATCCAGCATAATACTTTGCCAAATTACCTGCTTTTGTACTATTATACTTGTCAGCAACATCTAACAGACCATACTTACCATCAGCACCATCAAGAGCCAATGTATATAATGAATCTGTTACTACTGAATTACTTTGTGCTTGATCAAAATATGATTTTGGATAAGCAAGTTCATTTGCAGCTTGAACTTCAGCAGGTTCTTGCACATAACGCATATAGGCCATATAAGCTAAAACACTTACTAAAATAGCACCAATAATTATAAGTATAGTTTTTTGGTTTTTAAGAATCCATTCCTCTGCTTTATTAGCACCTGAATCCAATCCTTCAAAAACCTCTTTAGTTGTACTTTCTGAATCAATCTTAGCTTGATCTTTTCGTATTTGTTTTGCTACTTTATCTTTCTTTTTGTATGTCGCCATTTGCTTATAAATTTGAATAGGCGCAAAAATACATCTTTTATCTGAAAAGTAAAATGTAAAACCTTTAAAATTTTCGAGCTAAATCTTATTTTTTTGTTAGCTAAATTTCAAAATGATAATAAATTCTGAATTCTGAATTTTAAATTATACTTTCTTATCGTATCTTTGCAAAAACTAAAACGACAAGGTGCATTTAGAAAGAATTCAACTCATTAACTATAAAAATTTCGCAACAAAATCTTTAGATTTTGATATTAAAATCAATTGTTTGGTTGGAAACAATGGTGTGGGAAAAACGAATATTCTAGACGCCATTTATCATCTATCACAAACTAAAAGCTATTTTAATCCAATAACTTCTCAAAACATCAGGCACAATGAAGATTTTTTTATGATTGAAGGCACTTTTAGTGATGATAATCAGGAGGAAAATATTATTTGTAGTTATAAAAAAGGTCAAAAAAAAATTATAAAAAGAAATGGTAAAGCTTATGAACGTTTTTCTGAACATATTGGGAGTGTTCCGTTAGTTATTATTTCACCGATAGATAGAGATTTAATTATTGATGGAAGTGCTATACGTAGAAAATTCTTAGATCATGTAATATCACAATCTGACAAGGTTTATTTATCAGACTTAATAAACTATCACAAAGTATTGTTACAGCGGAATGCTTTACTAAAATATTTTGCTAAAAATCGTAGTTTTAATGAAGATACATTAGATGTTTATAATGAACAATTGGTAAAATATGCTGAAAATATTCATGAAAAAAGAAATTCCTTTATTTCTGAAATAATTCCTATCTTTAAAAAAAGATATCAAGCAATTTCTAATGGAAATGAGCAGATAGATTTACAATACAACTCACAACTAACAACTGAGCCTTTGGCTGAATTACTAATTCGAAAATTAGAAAAAGATCGTATTTTACAATATACAAGCGTTGGAATTCATCGAGATGATTTAGATTTATTAATTAATGGATTTCCAATTAAAAAATTTGGTAGTCAAGGACAACAAAAATCATTTATGATTGCACTTAAACTAGCGCAATTTGATATCATCAAAAAGCTTTCTAACCGAACACCTATCCTACTACTTGATGATATTTTTGATAAATTAGATGATGAAAGAGTTTCAAAACTTATTAATATGGTAAACAAAAAACATTTTGGTCAGATTTTTATTACCGATACACATTTTGAACGTACAGAAGAAGTGGTAAAAAATACACAACAAACCTATAAAATTTTTAATTTGTAATGGCAAAAGACATACGTCATAATGAATCTAATTCTATTGAAGAACTCATGAAGTTTTTCATAAAAGAGAATAATCTAAGTAAAGGTTTAAGACAAGTAACTGTTGAGGAACTTTGGAAGGAACAAATGGGAAAAGGTGTTGCCAACTATACTGATAAAATTATTTTAAGCGGCGAAACACTTATTGTTTACCTAAACTCATCTGTTTTACGTGAAGAGTTAAGTTATGGTAAGGAAAAGATTGTTAAAATCTTAAATGAAGCTCTAGGCGAAGAGCTTATTAAAAAAATT
This sequence comes from Flavobacteriaceae bacterium, assembly GCA_029934835.1. Taxonomy (GTDB): domain Bacteria; phylum Bacteroidota; class Bacteroidia; order Flavobacteriales; family Flavobacteriaceae; genus DQTL01. Next base: position 19,780 of record JAOZLL010000025.1, read on the forward strand.
AGATTAATATAATTATAATGAGCATGACATATCCCTATAGGGATTGAAATACAAGGAAACTTTGTGTATCAGCGTCTTAGTAGTAAATTTCAATAACATGAAAACACTTTTTATACATATTCAAGAACTCATTCAAATCCGCGAAACTGAGATAAAAAAAGTTTCAGGTGAAGCAATGAATACACTGCCCACTATAAAAAATGCTTATTTATTGATAGATAACAATCGTATTGCTGATTACGGTACGATGAATGACTTAGGTGATAATAAAGTAGATCAAACTATTGACTGTACTAATAAAATGATTTTACCAACTTGGTGTGATAGTCATAGTCATATTGTCTACGCAGGAAATCGAGAAAGTGAATTTGCAGATAGAATAAAAGGATTAACCTATGAAGAAATCGCTCAAAAAGGTGGTGGAATCTTAAATTCTGCAAAAAAATTACAAAAAACTTCAGAATTAGAATTATTTAAACAGGCTTCCAAACGTGTTGAAGAAGTTATGAGTATGGGCACAGGAGCTTTGGAAATAAAATCGGGTTATGGTTTAAATACCGTACCTGAAATTAAAATGCTCCGCGTTATCAAAAAGCTAAATGAGACTTATCCTATTGCTATAAAAGCTACGTTTTTAGGTGCACATGCTTTTCCATCGCAATTTAAACATAATAAAGATGGCTATGTAGATTTGATAATTAACAATATGCTACCACTAATTGCAAAAGAACAATTGGCTGATTTTATTGATGTTTTCTGTGAAGTTGGTTATTTTTCTACCTTACAAACCATCAAAATATTAGATGCAGCAGCAGAATATGGCTTACAGCCCAAAATTCATGTCAATCAATTTAATAGTGTTGGCGGTGTTCAAGTTGGTGTATCCAACAAAGCGCTTAGTGTGGATCACCTAGAGGTAATGACTGAACAAGATATACTTGCTTTACAAGACAGTGAAACCATGCCTGTGGCACTTCCATCCTGCTCTTTCTTTTTAGGCATTCCTTATACACCAGCTAGAAAATTAATTGATGCAGGTTTACCTTTAGCTTTAGCATCCGATTACAATCCTGGTTCTACACCTAGTGGAAATATGAACTTTGTAGTATCTACTGCTTGTATTAAAATGAAAATGACTCCCGAAGAAGCAATTAATGCAGCTACTCTCAACGGTGCTTATGCTATGAACTTAGCAGAAACGCACGGAAGCATAACTATAGGAAAAATCGCCAGTTTTATTATTACTAAAGAAATTCCTTCTTATACGTTTATACCTTATTCTTTTGGAAGTAATCTAATTGAAGAAGTATATATTGATGGAAATAAAATAAATGTTGGTTGTTAGACGCTAGTTATTAGACGTTGAACGTTGGGCAATTTTCAATTAGGATTTCCTATTAAATATACGTTTAAAAAAAGACTCCTTTTTCTTTTCATAATAACCATAGCCATAAGACCCATATCCATAGCCATAGCCATGTCTTTTGCTAAATGTAAAATCATTGAGCACATAACTTACATTCGTCACCTCTTTACGTTTATACTTCGTTTCAATCATCTTAAGTAAGCCCTTTTCTGTATGTCCTTGGCGAACTAGAAACAAAATGGTATCAGAATACTGAAAAAGCTCTTGAGCATCAGAAACAGCGCCAATTGGTGGTGCATCTAAAATAATATAGTCATAATTCTCTCTTAAATATTCCATTAAATTCGCTGTCATATCACTCAACAACAATTCAGATGGATTTGGCGGTACTGGACCTGACAACAAAACATCTAAATTATCATATTTTGTATGTTGTATCAGTTCCTCTGGTTGTTTTTGTTTGATAAGATAGTGTACCAATCCTAGCTTATTATCTAAACCAAAGTCTTCTGCAAGTTTTGGTTTACGTAAATCTACACCAACTAAAATGGTCTTTTTTCCACTTAAAGAAAAGACACTAGCAAGGTTAATTGAAGTAAGGGTTTTACCTTCGCCGCTAATGGATGAGGTAACCAACATGATATGTGATTTGTTGTCACGTTTTAACATGAATTGCACATTAGACCTCAGTGCTCTATAAGATTCTGACAATGCTGATTTTGGATAATCAAAAACTACAAGATTTGATTTCTCTGTTTTAGTACCAATAACTCCTAAGATAGGTATCTTATACTGATTTTCAATCTCTTCAACTGTATGAATTTTATTATTAAAAAATTCCTTAATAAGTATATAGATTAATGGTAGCACCAATGCTAACAAGAACCCAATAAGTGTATTAAAAGTAGTATTTGGTTTAAATGGTAGTTGTCCTGTATCTTTTGCAGTATCAATAACTTTAATATCAGATACATTTGAAGCTATTGCTGTTCCAGCCTCATAGCTTTTCTGTTTTAGATAATTATAATTCTGTTCTGTAATAGCATATTTACGCTCAAAACTCAATAATTTTTGTTCTTTTTGTGGGAGTTTTTTGAGTTTGTATTGATTGGTCTTTAAACGTTTTTTAATTTTTGAAAGACTACTTTGGGTTTCATTTTTCAAAGTGGAAATATTTTCAAGTAAAGCCGATCTTTCCAATTTTATTTCTGTGTTGAGTTGTTTTAAAGGTGGATAATCAGGAGTAACTGTTTGTAACAAATTCTCTCTTAATTTAGATTTTGTAACTAAAACACCCACACTTTGCGCTATTTTTTGGTCTTCCATTTTCACAACAGCAGGTACCGGAACTGAATTTATATCAAAAACTTCATAGCTTTTAATATACGATTCTAAATTTTGAAAATAATCTAATCTATCTTGAAAGTGATTCGATCTGGTATCCAGTTGTAAGGCATCTTCAAAAATCGCTGAACCTTCAGCAGACAAATTATAAATATTTTGCTTTTGTTTAAAATCACCTAAATCTCTTTCAATGGTTTTAAGATTACCAGCCATTGCATTGAATAAGGTATCAATATAGAACTTGGTTTTTACAGCATATCTTATTTTTTCTTCAATTTGATCTTTTTCAAGAACTTTTACTGTTGTATTTAAATAATCCTCTAATCTTTCTTTATTGGAACCTATTAATTCTAATTTAATTAAAGAAGTCCCTTTTTTTGCTGTGGATACTTTTAATTTTCTGTAATGTCCAACAGTGGCATTAAAATCTTTAAATTTAATATAATAGGGTTTATTATACTGAACTTTATCAAATACGTATAAATTAAAACTTATAAAATCGGTATGTATCGTTCCAAAAGTAAACTCTTTACTAAATTTAGCATCAGAAACCGTATAAACTTGCTTATTTAAATTAGTATAATTTACTAACTTCTTGTTTAAATCATCCTCATAATCAACACTCACTTTTACACTATTATCTGAGTTAAATTCAAGTTTTATAAGCGTATTAATAAGCTGATATTGTGTTGTATCTATAACTATCTTAAAAGGGATTTGACCATAAATATCCTCCATTCTATATTTACCTTCTTGTAGATAATCAATATAAAACTGCATTTCTTGAACAACTTTCTCATTGTGCGTTCTAGATTGTAATATAGTTTTTATTGTCTCTACTTGGTCACTCGTTCCACCCCAATTAAAAGCAATATTAGTACTAGAAGAAAATATTGGATTTTGTTCGTCTTTAACTGTTATCAAAGACTCCAAAGAATAAATACGCTGTTGATATGCATTTATATATCGTGTTACAAAAAAGGCTACAACAAGACTAGCAACAAACCATTTCCAATACGATAGTATTTTTAATAATAAGGTCTTTAAATCAAGTGCTGAAAATTCGTTAAAATCAAAAGGTGAACCTTGGTTTTCCATTACAAACTTTTAATCAATAAATAAGTTGTTGTTACTAAAGACAAAACTGAAACTACAGTAGAAAGGGTCTGAACACCTGTTGTTCCTGTACCTAAGGTTTTTTGACGTAAGGCAGGAACATTAATTATATCGTTAGGTTGTATATAAAAAACATCAGAATTAAAAACACTCATTTGTGTAAGATCAATATGAAATTTCTGTACGCCATCAATTCCTACACGAATAATTTCAACATTTTTCTTATCTCCTGTTAAAGTAATATCTCCTGCATTTGCAATAGCCTCAACAATGGTAACCGAATTCTGAAAAATAACCTTACTTCCTGTAGATCCCACTTCACCAAGAATAGTATATTTTACACCTGCAAGTTTAACAGAAACAAATATATCTGATAAATTCTTAAAATATTTTCCAAGTTCAGTCTCTATTTTATCAGAAACCTCCTCTGTTGAATACCCCAAAACATTTATCTTATTCAAATAAGGTATCTCAATGAATCCTTGTTTATCAATTGAATATCCCGAAAAATAATACATCCCTTGTGTTACCTGACCATTATTTTGTTGTATTGAATTATTCTTAAAGACAGTCACAAGTTCTTCATTGGGAGCTTTAATATCAATATGTAAAATATCGTCTGCCTGTAAACGATAAGGCATATTATTAATCTCTCTTATTTTATGCTCGCTTGTAGGTTCACCTTGAAAGTAAACTATATCCTTATGAGGCACACAAGAAACAAGTGATAGTGTAAAAAAAATAAGTATTCCGATTCTTATAAGCATTATCTTATTATTTATTGGGGACAAATATAAGTCTTTAAAATTAGTAATAGAATTAAATCATGTAATTTAGCCCACAGCATTTCAGAAAATTCTGAATTCTTAATTGATAATTCTAAATTAACAATGTGGCATCCAATTATTGCCTATATAAAATATAGGTTTTTAGCAAAATCAAAATATAGTATTCATTCTCCTTTTGTATTTGATTTAATCACTGAAGGATTTGAAAAACCTGTTAACTCATCTCATGATAAAAAAATTGAATCTTATAGAAATAGTTTGCAAAATGATACTAGTTATATACAAATAACTGATTTTGGTGCAGGCTCAAAAATATTTACATCAAATAAAAGAAAGATTTCAGATATTGCAAAATACGCTGGAATAAGCTCTAAAAAAGTAAAGCTTTTACAACAGCTAATTAGTTATTTTGAGCCAAAAAGTATTTTAGAAATTGGTACATCCTTGGGTATTGGTTGTGCAAGTATGAGTATTGCAGCTCCCAAAGCTAAGATAATTACGCTAGAAGGTTGTCCAGAAACTGCTAAAAAAGCACAAGATTACTTTATTAAATACCAACTAAATAATATCAATAGTAAGGTAGGTGAGTTTTCAGCTCTCCTTCCTGATATTTTAAAAAATCATTCCTTTGATTTAATTTATTTTGATGGAAATCATCAAAAAGAAGCTACTATAAACTACTTTAAACTAAGTCTACAAAGCCTTCATAATGATTCTTTGCTTATCTTTGATGATATACATTGGTCAAAAGAAATGGAAGAAGCATGGGATTTTATTACGAATCATTCTAATACAAAGGTGAGTATTGATTTATTTGAATTTGGATTGATTTTTTTAAGGAAAGAGCAAGTGAAACAAAATTTTATTCTTAAAATGAATCGGTTTTTTTAAAATGCTAAAGACTTCTCGATTCTGCTCGAAGTACGGATAAACAAAACAAAAGAACTTATACAATGAAAATATATACTAAAACAGGCGATAAAGGCAGAACTTCCTTATTTGGTGGTATTCGCGTCCCAAAATATCACATACGTGTTGAAGCTTACGGTACAATTGACGAATTAAACTCCTTTATTGGTTTATTACGTGATCAATCTATTGATAAACACATAACAAAAAGTTTACTAAAAATTCAAAATGAATTATTCGTTATTGGAAGTATTTTAGCAACACCTCCCGAAAAGGAAAAGTTAAAAAACGGAAAAGAACGTTTGCAAATTGAAAAAATAAACGAACAACAGATTATTTATCTTGAAAAAGAAATTGACAAGATGAATGAGGAGTTGCCAGCTATGACACATTTTGTTTTACCAGGTGGACATACTACCGTGTCATATTGTCACATCACGCGTAATGTTTGTAGAAGAGCAGAGCGCTTAACAGTACTTCTCGCTGAAGAAACATATGTAAATGAGTATATTCTAAGTTACCTAAATCGTCTATCAGACTACCTATTTGTATTGGCACGAAAATTGACTAAAGATCTACAGGTAAAGGAAACTCCTTGGATACCCCAATAGTTTTTTTTTACTATTAGTAAGTTCTTTAAAAATTTAGTTTATTAAATTTTTGCAAAAAAACTTGTCTTTTTAAGTAAAAAAATTACTTTTGCAAAAAAATTAATAATTATTCATAGAATATGTATTGGACATTAGAATTGGCATCTTATTTAGCAGATGCTCCCTGGCCAGCCACAAAAGATGAGTTAATCGATTACGCAATTAGAACTGGCGCTCCTTTAGAGGTAGCAGAAAATTTGCAAGATATCGAAGATGATGAAAATGAATCTTTTGACTCAATTATTGAGATTTGGCCCGATTATCCTACAACAGATGATTATCTCTGGAATGAGGATGAATATTAAAACAATTTATAAAAGAAATAAAGTCTCTATGGAGGCTTTTTTTTTGCTTACATTTGAACTTTATTCAAAAATTAAAATAACATAAAATACACACTCAAGTTAGACCAACCAAAGTGAGTAAAATAGACACTATACAATGAAAATAATTGATTCCGTTTTAAAAATATTTGTTGGAGACAAAAAGAAACAAGACTTAAAAGAATTACAGCCAATTATAGCTAGTGTTCATCGTTTTGATGATGACGTTTCTGAATATACTAATGATGAACTTCGTGGTAAAACACTAGAATTCAAACGAATAATAAAAGATGCCGTTAACGATATCAATAAAAAAATCACTACGCTAGAGTCCAAAATTGAAGCTGTTGAATTAGACGAAAAAGAAAGTCTTTATGAACAAATTGACAAACTCAATGATGCTGCCTATGAAGCAACTGAAAAAGTATTAAACGACATTCAAGGAGAAGCTTTTGCTGTGATGAAAGAAACAGCTAAACGATTTTTCAACAACAAAGAAATCGAGGTTACAGCCTCTTCATTTGATAGAGAATTATCGGCAACAAAACAATATGTTGTCTTGGATAATGAAAAAGCAATGTGGAGCAATTCATGGGATGCTATGGGTAAAGCCATAACTTGGGATATGGTTCATTATGATGTCCAATTAATTGGTGGTTCTGTTTTACACAAAGGTAGAATTGCAGAGATGATGACTGGTGAAGGAAAAACCTTAGTTGCCACCTTACCCATTTACTTAAATGCATTACCAGGTAAAGGTGTTCATATTGTCACAGTAAATGATTATTTAGCAAAGAGAGATGCGGCTTGGATGGCACCACTATTTGAGTTTCATGGTCTTAGTGTAGATTGTATTGACCACCATCAACCTAACTCAACTGCACGTAGAAAAGCCTATAATTCTGATATTACTTATGGTACCAATAACGAATTTGGTTTTGATTACCTACGTGATAATATGGCACATTCTATGAACGATTTGGTGCAAAGACCACACAACTATACGATTGTTGATGAGGTAGATTCTGTATTGGTAGATGATGCTCGAACGCCATTAATTATCTCTGGAGCAATTCCACAAGGAGATCGCCATGAATTTAATGAATTAAAACCTAGTGTCGATAGTCTTGTAAACACACAACAACGTCATCTAAACGGTGTTTTAGCTGAAGCTAAAAAGCTTATTAAAGTGGGTAAAACTGAAGAAGGTGGCTTTTTGCTTTTACGTGTCTATCGTGGTTTACCAAAAAATAAAGCATTAATAAAATTCTTAAGTCAAGAAGGTACTAAACAGTTATTGCAAAAAACGGAAAATTTTTATATGCAAGATAATAACCGTGAAATGCCTAAAGTAGATAAAGAATTACTTTTTGTCATTGATGAAAAAAATAATTCTATAGAACTCACGGACAAGGGTATTGATGCATTATCAGGAAAAGGTGGTGATACTGACTTTTTTGTACTTCCAGATATAGGAATGGAAGTTGGTCAAATTGAAAAAAGTGATTTAACTGATGATGAAAAATTAACTAGAAAAGAAGAAGTATATCGTGAATTTGGGATGAAGAGCGAACGAATTCATACGATGAATCAATTACTAAAAGCCTATACCCTTTTTGAAAAAGATGTAGAATATGTAATCATGGAAGATAAAATCATGATTGTAGATGAACAAACGGGACGTGTAATGGAAGGCCGTCGTTATTCTGATGGATTACATCAGGCACTTGAAGCTAAAGAAAATGTAAAAATTGAGGATGCTACACAAACCTATGCAACCATCACCTTACAAAACTACTTCCGTATGTACCGCAAATTGTCAGGGATGACAGGTACTGCAATTACAGAAGCTGGTGAGTTTTGGGAAATATATAAGTTAGATGTAGTAGAAATTCCAACAAATAGACCTTTAATACGTGATGATAGAGACGATTTAGTTTTTAAAACAAAACGTGAAAAATACAATGCAGTAATTGACGAAATTGAAAATATCGTCAATGATAAACGCCCCGTTTTAGTGGGGACAACTTCTGTTGAAATATCCGAATTATTAAGTAGGATGTTAAACATAAGAAAGATTAAACATAATGTCTTAAATGCAAAACTTCATAAAAAAGAAGCAGATGTTGTAGCTGAAGCAGGTAATCCTGGTGTGGTAACTATCGCAACAAATATGGCAGGTCGTGGAACAGATATTAAACTAACCGATGCCGTAAAAGAAGCTGGTGGTTTAGCTATTGTTGGGACAGAAAGACATGATTCAAGACGTGTTGACAGACAGTTAAGAGGACGTGCAGGTCGTCAGGGAGATCCAGGTTCCTCACAATTTTTTGTAGCCTTAGATGATAATCTTATGCGTTTGTTTGGCTCAGAACGTATTGCAAAGATGATGGATAGAATGGGCTTAAAAGAAGGTGAAGTCATACAACATGGTATGATTTCTAAATCAATTGAAAGAGCACAGAAAAAAGTTGAGGAAAATAACTTTGGTATTCGTAAACGTCTGTTAGAATATGATGATATTATGAATGCACAACGTGAAGTAGTATACAAACGTCGTCGTCATGCATTAGATGGAGAACGTCTTCAAGTTGATATTGTCAATATGATCTACGACACTTGCGAATCTATTGTTCATGAATTTAAACCTTCAGATGATTTTGAGAGTTTTGAAATGGAATTAATTAAATTCTCTTCTACTTCATCACCAGTAAGTGCTGACGAGTTTAAAAGTATGTCTGAAAACGAATTGGCAAATACCCTTTTTGATACCGTACAAAAACACTATCAAGATAAGATTGAACGTAATGCAGAAATAGCTTTCCCCGTAATCAAAAATGTTTATGAAAAAGAAGGAAGTCGTTATGAAAACATCTCCGTTCCTTTCACAGATGGAATTAAAAACATAAATGTAGTTACAAACCTAAAAAAGGCTTACGAAACAGAAGGAAAACAACTCGTTTCTGATTTCGAAAAGAATATTACACTAGCCATAATTGATGATAACTGGAAAGAACATCTACGAAAAATGGATGAGTTAAAAACTTATGTTCAAAATGCCACATACGAACAAAAAGACCCCTTATTAATCTATAAATTTGAAGCTTTTGAACTCTTTAAATTGATGATTGATGATATCAATAAAGAAGTAGTTTCTTTCTTATTCAAGGGAGAATTACCCAATCAAAATCCTGATCAAGTACAACAAGCACGTGAGCAAAAGAGAGATAAAGTAAACTTGAGTAAAGCTGAATTTGACCATAATGCTACACAAACTAATCAAACTCAAGCACAACAAGTTACTGAAACTATTATTAGAACAGAGCGCAAAATTGGTAGAAACGAACGTGTTACCATTAAAAATGTAGTAAATGGAACTAATAAAGAAGTTAAATACAAACAAGCAATTCCACTGATTGAAAAAGGGGAATGGGTTTTGTTTGAGGAGTAGTTAGCAGTTAGCAGTTAGCAGTTAGCAGTTAGCAGTTAGCAGTTAGCAGTTAG
>JAOZLL010000154.1 GCA_029934835.1 Flavobacteriaceae bacterium
CAATTCCTGAAGGTTTGTCATAGTTTTTTAGAAGTTTCTTTAGATTATCATTGACTTCTGTGGCATTATAATTATTTAAAACATTAGAAGTTATAGTAATCATTCGTTTTAGGTTCTTACGTTTAACAGCACTAAATGTCGTGCTGTTTTCTATAGTTGCTACTGCCGAAATAGGCACTTGAACTATTTTACCATTCGATTGATTTCTAAAGGTAATTAGTTGATTCATCAAAGCATCTTTATTGTATCGGTATTTGCTATTTAATCGAATATTTATAGGGTAATCATCTTCGCCATCTTTAAAGGTAGAAATTTCTTTACCATAAATTGAGGTTCGTAAAGCATCACCAATTTGACCTGTTGACAGATTGAGTCGACGTGCTTTTTGACGATCAATTACGACTTGCATTTCTGGTTTACCTTGTTCTACATCTAGTTTTAATTTTTCGTATCCAACGACACTTGAAGTTTCAATATAATCTTTAATTTTTTGAGCTTCACGCATGATTAAATCATAATCATCACCCGTAACTTCAATATTAACGGGTGCGCCTGCTGGAGGACCTTCTTTTGGTCTGTCAACTGATATTTTAACACCTGGATATTTTTTGACTAAACCTCTAATATCATCTAATACATCTGTCGTGACTATACCACGACGGAACTCATAATCGACAAAGTCAATGGTTATTCGTGCTTTATTTGGAGTTTGACCAGATCCCATATCTTGATTTGGATCTGCGGTTCCTTCACCGACTTGACCAATAACCGAAGTAACCAGATAATTTTTACCCTTATCTTCATATTTGGTAAGATATTGTATGATATCTTTTTCCATATTTAGTGTCAATTCATTGGTGAATTCTATATCTGTACCAATAGGATATTCAATAAATACATAAACTTGTTTAGGTGGTGTTTCTGGAAAAAATAGTGTTTTTGGTGGAAAAACTGTCATTAAAAATATAGCAAAACCTAATAGTGCAAAAGTACCAATTAATAGTGCAAAAGAGCGCCATTTATGTAGTGCAAAATGCAATGATTTTTCATATATATTTTCTTGCCACGGAATAGCAACTTCTTGAAACCATTTTGTTGCTGGTGTGAAAAAGAAAGTATTTATAAGACGTAAAACACCTAGTATTAATAAAGCTAAACCTATGGCGTTAAAAGCTTTGTTAGCGGATGAAATCCCAATAAAAATTAGGATTACTCCTAAGACAATAAAAAGACCACTAAAAAGTAAAAGTCTACTCATTTTTACTTCTTTTTCCTTCAACTTCATATAAACGGAGGTCAACACAGGATTTACTACTAATCCTACAAAAAGTGACGAACCTAAAACAATGATAAGTGTAATAGGCAAATATTTCATAAACGCACCCATCATACCAGGCCAAAATGCTAAAGGTAAAAAGGCTGCTAAAGTGGTTGCCGTTGAAGCGATAATTGGCATCGCAACTTCACCAACACCAAGTTTTGCGGCATCTAGTAGATTATAACCTTCATCGTGTAAACGATAGATATTTTCAACGACCACAATACCATTATCGACCAGCATTCCTAATGCTAAAACGAGCCCAAATAAAACCATCATATTTAGGGTAACACCCATCATTCCTAAAATAATAAAGGACATTAACATGGATAATGGAATAGCAATTCCTACGAATAGCGCATTTCGTAATCCTAAGAAAAAAAGCAATATCAATACCACAAGAATTACACCCATGATAATACTGTTTTCCAAATTAGAGACTTGTTTCTTCGTTATTCCTGACATATCGTTTGTCACGGATATTTCTAAGTTTTTAGGGAAAATGGTTTCTTTAGCTTCTTTAAGAATTAGTTCAATTTTTTCTGCTGCATCAATAAGGTTTTTCCCACCTTTTTTCTTGACATCTAGCATGACTACCGGTTTCATAAACTCACGCGCATAACTCTGACGATCTTCTCCTTTAAAAGCAATTTCAGCAATGTCACGTAGGTAAACAATATTTCCTTCTTCTTGTTTAATAATAATATCACCTATTTCTTTAGTATTTTTAAATTCTCCTACAATACGAACATTTCTTTTGATAGTATTTTCTAGCAATTCGCCACCAGACATAGTTATATTCTCATTTTGAATGACACCAGCAATGTCATAAAAACTTATTTGTGAGGCTTGCATTTTATATAAATCAATAGCTATCTCAACTTCTTTATCTTGAATACCACGAATATCAACACCTGTAATTTCAGGGAGACTTTCAATCTTATCCTCAAGGTATTCAGCATAATCATTCAATTGATCTGCAGAGAATTCACCCGATAGATTGATATTCATAATGGGCATCATCTCAGAAATATTTAATTCTTGCACGCTTGGATCAGCTGGTAAATCTTTTGGAAAATCAGTATCAGACATCGCTACATCAACTTTGTCTTTTACTTTACGTAAGGCTTCTTCTGGCGTAACGCTAAAATCAAATTCAGCCATAATCATAGAGAAGCCTTGAGTTGAGGTAGAGGTGATTTTATCAACTCCTGAAATACTATTGATTTCTTGTTCTAAAGGTTTGGTTATTAACTTTTCAACATCAACAGCAGAGTTGCCTGGATGTATTGTGCTGATAAAAATTTGTGGAACAACAACCTCAGGAAATGCCTCACGTGGCATTGAAGTATAAGATGAAAAGCCACCAATCAGTATGATAAAAATAATGACAAAAACGGTCATTTTATTATCTATCGACCAACTCGATAAGTGAAATTGTTTTTTAGTTTTTTGACTCATTTTATTAATGCTTTATACTATTTGCAAATAGCTAACTGCTAATCGCTAACAGCTATCTATTTAGTATTTGCTATTTCCACCTCATCACCATCTTTAACAAATTTACCACCATCAAGAACTATTTGCTCATCCGTATTTACGCCGCTAGTAATGAAAACTTTGTTGTTATATTCTTTTCCAATAGTCAAGAGCCTTTTTACAACACTAGTCTTAAGGCTATCTTTTTTAATGGTAAAAACAAATTGTTCTCTGTTTTGATTCATTTGAATTAAGTTGGCAGGAAGCACTAATCCTTTTGCTGTAAAATCATTGATTTTTAAGTCAGCCAATAGGTTTGGTTTGATACTGTGATCTTTATTTAAAAGTTGAATTTTTATCTTAAAACTTCTATTATCAGGATTGATGTAATTACCAATCTCATTAATTTTTGCAAGCACTTGTTTGTTGATCGAAACAAAATCAATAAGTACTGTAGTTCCTTTTTTGATAGAGGTTAGATAGGCTTCAGGAACATCAGCTTTTATATAAACTTTATTTAAATTGATAAGACGAATTACT
>JAOZLL010000067.1 GCA_029934835.1 Flavobacteriaceae bacterium
ACAAGTTTGGGATAAAGTACAAGAAGAACTTCAAGAACTTCAAGATGAAGTCAAAAACAACGACAAAAAGCGAATGGAAAGTGAAATGGGTGATGTATTTTTTGCTCTAATTAACTATGCTCGTTTTATCGATATATCTCCTGAAAATGCACTTGAGAGCACCAATAAAAGATTTATCAAACGTTTTCAGTTAATGGAATCTCAAATAAAAAATGAAAATAAAAACATGCAAAATCTTTCACTCAAAGAATTGCAAATTTATTGGGATACTGCAAAAAAAATCTATAAATGATGAAAATGATATTTAATAATTGACACATGAAACAAGCATGTACGATTTTAACACACAAGGTAATGACCAATAGTGAACACCATGTGTCACCAATAAAAAATAAAAATTTAGACACATGAAAAAAGTTCTATTCATTGGGGTTTATAGTGTTTCTTTAAACGTTAGTATTGCTGAAATTGAACTAATCAGAGGCTTATCAGCTAAAGGTTTAAAAATAACTGTACTTTCCTCTTTCTCAGATGATACACGTGAGTTACTAAATAAAGATGGTATTGAAATGATTGAAACAACTATTCCCAAAGGGATAGACCAACTTTTTATCAAACAACTACAAGATTTATATCAAAAAAATCAATATGATATCATTCATTGTTATCACAATAGAATACTGAGAAATGTAATAATTGCTATAAAAAAATATCCTGTAAAATTAGTTACTTATTTAGGATTAGATAGTGTTCATTGGCATGATCCTCTTGCCTACATGACCTATCTTAATAAACGAGTAGATACTGTTATTTGTAACAGTAAATATGTTTTAGATCATTTTAAGAAACAATTGTGGGGCAAACAAAAAGAGAAAGCCGTTTTAATTTATAAAGGATATGATTTAGAATGGTTTAAAGATGTAAAAGCATTTGATTATGAAAATATTGGTATTCCAAAAAATAGTCTTATTGTTAGTTTAGCAGGAACTTATATGAAAAGAAAAGGGATCAATTATTTTATAGATTCTGCAAAACACCTACATTCAGATATTCCAATACATTATGTCATTATGGGAAGTAACACTGATGGTGAGATTGTAAAAAAAATGATTGCAAAAAGTCCTCTATCAAACAGATTCCATTTACTTGGTTACAGAACTGATGTAAAATCACTTATTAAAGGATCTGACATCTATGTTCAACCTTCGTTACGAGAAGGTTTTGGAAGATCATTAAGTGAAGCAGCAAGTTTAGCTACGCCAGTAATATTAACGCCAACTGGTGGTTTTAAAGAGCTTGTAAAACATAAAGAATCAGGTATAATTATCCCAATTAAAAATGCTAAAAAAATTGCCGAAGCTATAGAATATTTGGCTTATGATAAAGATTTACGTATTAAAATGGGAGAAACTGCTCAAAAAGCCATAAAAGAAAAATTTAATATTAAAAAAACAGTTGAAGATACGTATCAATTGTATTCTAGATTACTTTCATAAAGCATTCTGTTTTAAAAGAATTTGATAAACCTACAAACGTACAATGCTTATTTAGCAACGTTTATAGCTCTAGTTTCTCTGATTACAGTTACCCTTACTTGTCCAGGATACGTCATATCATTTTGAATCTTTTGTGAAATGTTAAATGATAATTCGGCTGCTTTATCATCATTAACTTTATCACTTTCAACTATAACACGCAACTCTCTACCTGCTTGAATTGCGTAAGCTTTTTGAACGCCATTAAAGGCGAAAGCCACATCTTCAAGGTCTTTTAATCGTTGGATATAAGAATCTAGTACTTGACGTCTCGCTCCTGGTCTTGCACCTGAAATAGCATCACAAACTTGTACTATTGGTGCATATAAAGATTTCATTTCAATCTCATCGTGGTGTGATCCAATTGCATTACAAACATCAGGTTTTTCTCCATATTTCTCTGCCCATTTCATACCTAATAAAGCATGTGGTAATTCACTCTCTTCGTTTGGTACTTTCCCTATATCATGTAATAAACCTGCTCTTTTAGCAACTTTTGGATTTAAGCCTAACTCTGCCGCCATTATTGCACAGAGGTTAGCTACTTCACGTGAGTGTTGTAATAAATTTTGACCATAAGAAGAACGGAATTTCATTCTTCCTACTACTTTAATTAACTCTGGATGTAGCCCATGAATTCCTAAATCAATGACTGTTCGTTTACCAACTTCAGCTATTTCTTGATTAATTTGCTTTTCTGTTTTAGCTACTATTTCCTCAATACGTGCTGGGTGAATTCGACCATCAGTAACTAATTTATGCATTGATAATCTGGCAACTTCACGTCTAACAGGATCAAAACAAGATAGAATTATAGCTTCAGGTGTATCGTCAACAATTATCTCAACACCTGTAGATGCCTCTAGTGCACGGATATTTCGTCCTTCACGACCGATAATTCTACCTTTAACATCATCAGAATCTAAATTAAAAACAGAAACACAATTTTCAACTGTTTGTTCTACTCCTACTCTTTGTATGGTATTTAAAACAATCTTACGGGCTTCTTGTTCTGCTGTAAGTTTTGCTTCTTCTAACTGATCTTGAATAAAAGCCATAGCATCAGTTTTGGCTTCTTCTTTTACTGAAGCTATCAACTCTGTTTTAGCATCTTCAGCTGACAACCCCGATAATACTTCTAATTGCTCAACTTGTTTTTTATGAATTTTTTCTGTTTCCTTTTTTTTCTTTTCAAGAAATTCAAGACGATAGTCATAATCTTTAATCTTTGTCTCTAGATCTTGACTCTCTTTTTTATTTTTACTTAAAATTTGAGAAACTTGTGACTCTTTATCTCTAACACGTTTTTCTACTTCTGATAACTTTCTCTCACGAGAAACGATTACTTTTTCATGTTCAGATTTAAGTTCTAGAAATTTTTCTTTTGCTTGTAAGATTTTATCTTTTTTAATAGCTTCTGACTCTACTCTCGCCTCTTTTATCATATTAGCGGCCGTTTTGTTTGCGTCTCTTATAGTACCTGAAGCTCTTCGTTTTTCAATTATTTTTGCTATTGTAAAACCCAAAACCAGTGCGACTATTCCTATTATTATGTATAGTGTTGTTGTATCCATTTTATTAAAATTTATATATAAAAAACCTGCATTAAAAGGGGTTTAAAAACTCCATTCAAACAAGTTTAGGGCTAACTATATGATCAAGTATCCGTTCAATGACGGCTCGCTTTAGCACATACGACTCACCCTTTTGAATAGAATCGTGTTGAGTTTCATAACCAAAATCTAATGCAGGTAGTAATTGTATTATTTATGTAAAGAACTTACTCCATTTTCTCCACTAAGAGTTGTTGTAATTCAGCTAATCTTGATGTGGCATCTTTAACAGTATCATTACTGTTTAAATCTTTTATTTCAAGTGCTGAAGCAAATTGCAAGGCACACATTGCCAAAACATCTTGCTTATCACTAACGGCATAATCCTGTTCAAAACGCATCACCAATTCATTTATCTTCTTGGCTGCTTTACGCATCCCTTCTTCTTCGTTTGGTGAAGCTATATTTAAAGGATATACTCTATTAGCTATCGTTACTCTAATTTTTATCTTATCTGCCATAAACAAAAAGAACTAATCACTTAATTGTGCAATACACAAATCAATTTCTTTAATAAGTGTATTTATCTTTTGTGAAGTTTCCTTCGAATTATTACTACCTTGTATAGTTTTCGCAACTCTTAAAGAATGTAATGTTGTTTCATTTTCTTTAAAAAGATGTTCTTTTTCATTTAACTGTCGCTCTAAAGAGGTTACATTATTTTGTAATAACTCGTTTTCCTCTTTTAAAAAATCATATTTTTCTAAGAGTAAACGAAGCTTATCTTCCAATAAATCAATAACTTCAGTAATATTTTGCATCAAGTTAACGTATCTATACTAACCTGACAAAGTTAGGATAGGATTTCGGGTTTTGCAAGATTTTTACCATATATTTTGTAAAATACTAATTTTACTACTAATATTGTGGCTTGTTATTTGCTATGAATACCTTTTAAATTAGAAGTTACACATGATATTACCCAAATATTTTTTATCAATTTTCTTATTGTTTGTTTCGCTATCTTTTATAGGTCAAACAAATAAATATCCTCAAAATTATTTTCAAAAACCAATGGATATTCCCATAATCCTATCAGGAACTTTTGGTGAATTACGAAGTAATCACTTTCATTCTGGTATTGATATTAAGACCCAACAAAGAGAAGGTTTAAAGATTTTTTCTGTGGCTGATGGTTATGTATCTCGTATTAAAATTAGCAACTGGGGTTATGGAAAAGCTGTGTATATTACGCATCCTAACGGATACACAAGCGTTTATGGACATCTTAAAAAATTCAATACTAAAATTGAAACTTATCTTAAAAAAAAGCAATACGAAAAAGAAAGCTACAGCATTCAACTTTTTCCAAATGCTGAAGAATTACCAATAAGTAAAGGTGAAATTATAGCATTTTCGGGTAGTACTGGTGGCTTTGTTGGTCCACATTTGCACTATGAAATTAGAGAAACAGCTACTGCAACTCCTATAAATCCAATGTTATTTGGCTTACGTGTTGCTGACTCCAAAAGACCTTCCATAAATACACTTTTTGCTTATCCACTTTCATATGAAGCTCAAGTACATCAATCAGCAAAACCTGTACATATCAATATTACATCACAAAAAGATGGCAGTTTATTAGCTGATACGGTTATGGCTAGTGGCACTATTGGCTTTGGTATTAACGTTTTTGACCGTCAAAATGGAGCCTTTAATAAAAATGGTATATACAGTCTAGAATTACTATTAAATGGTCGTAAAATATACCAACACAAAGTAGAGAAATTTTCTTTTTCTGAAAGTAAATATATTAATTTGCTCATTGATTATGAACGATACAAAACACACAAACAACGTATTCAAAAATGTTTTATAGAATCTAACAATAAATTGAGTATCTATGATCGACAATTCCCTGAATTAGGTTACATAGAAGTTGAAGGAGGAAAAAGTTACAATGTTGAGATTATTGCTCGAGATCTTGATGGTAATTATTCTAAACTTACCATACCTGTAGTAGGTAAAATTGCCCCTATTACTTTACCAAAAGTTGAAGAAACCACTGATTATCCTATAGAGGCTACTGCTTTCAATAAATTTATTAAAGATGGCGTAACAGTTGCTTTTCCAAAAAACACCTTTTATAAAGATCTATTCTTTGACTTTAAGGTTAATGTAGATGGTACTACACAAATTCATAAACCCACAGTCCCAATTCATAAATCATTTACATTGACATTTGATGTAAGTAAGTATAATGCTGAGGAACGAAAGCATCTCTTTATTGCTTATTATAATTTAAATAGATATCCTACCTATTCAAACACAAATAAAAAAGAAAATACCTTTTATAGCAAGACAAAAAAGTTAGGAAAATATGCGTTACTTTCTGATTATAAAGCTCCTACCGTAACTGCAAGTAATTTTAAGAATGAGCAATGGTTAAGCAAATTTCGATTTCTAAAAATTAAAATTAAAGATGATTTGTCTGGTATTCAATCCTATAGAGGTGAAATAGATGGCAAATGGATTCTACTGGAATGGAACTTAAAAAAAGGTATATTAGTTTATGATTTTAATGATAAAAAACTGTCAGGAACCAAACACCAATTAAAAGTATATGTAACTGATAATGCAAATAATACTAAAACCTATACTGCTACGTTTTATAGGAAGTAAAATCAACAACTAGCTTAAATTCTAAGCTTTCTAAATTAAGTATTTTGATAAAAAAATTAGTAGTTAACTTTTTATTACTATTCATCTCCACCAGTTTTTTGGCACAAACAGCAACAATAAAAGGAGTTGTTAAAAATGTATCTGGGAAAAATATTTCAAATGTATCCATTCATTATTTAGATACAGGATCAACTACGAATTCTAATGGATTTTACTCCATACAACTACCTGAAAATAAGCAGGTAACAATTTTATTTAAACATGTAAGTTATGTGACAGTAACAAAAAAAATTACATTAAAAAATAATGAAACCAAAAACTTAGATATTATCCTGAATCCTAAAGTTCAAACTATTGAAGAAGTTCAAGTTAAATCTCATAAAAATGAAGCAGAAGGCATTACTGGTGTAAAAGTTGAAACCATTCAAAACTTATCAAGTGTCAACGCAAGTATTGAAAGTACTTTAAAAATCATTGGTCTTGGTACTAGTTCTGATAACGAATTAAGCACACAATATAAAGTTAGAGGTGGTAATTATGATGAAAATTTGGTTTATGTAAATGGGATAGAAGTATATCGCCCTTTTTTAGTTCGATCAGGACAACAAGAAGGATTGAGTTTTGTAAATGTAGACATGACACAAAATGTTAAGTTTTCATCGGGCGGATTTCAAGCAAAATATGGAGATAAGCTTTCATCTGTATTAGATATCACCTATAGGAAACCAACAGAATTTGGTGTAAAAGCTGAGTTAAGTTTACTAGGCGCTAGCGCTACCGTTGATGGTATTACAAAAAACAAAAAAACTACTGCCCTATTAGGAATGCGTTATAGAGACAATAGTTTATTGATTGAAAGTAAAGATACTGACATCAATTACAAACCTCGTTTTATAGATATTCAATCCTATTTTACACATCAAATTAATCCAAAACTATCCATAGATTTTTTAGGAACTTTTTCTATAAACGATTATAATTATGTCCCAACTAGCCGTCGTACTAAATTTGGTTCCGTACAAGAACCTCTAGAGCTAATTGTTTATTATAATGGTCAAGAAGACGATCAATACTTTACCGCCTTTGGCGCTTTAAATGCGAAATACGAAATCAATGAGTTATGGAATTTTACCATAACCTCATCGGTTTTTAACACACAAGAGGAAGAGTTTTTTGATATAGAAGCCCTTTACGCTTTAGGTGCTCCAGATCCAGATGCGGGTACAGAAGAGTATGGTGAAACGGAGTTTGCAGAAGGAATAGGGTCCAACTTAATACATGCTAGAAATGAATTAGATGCCCTTATAGGTAATATTCAAGCTAAAGTTAGTTTTCAAAAGGACAAAAATCATTTTAATTTTGGGATTAAATACCAACTGGAAAACATTAAAAATCGTTTGGTGGAATGGGAAGTTATTGATTCTGCAGGTTTTTCAATACGTCCACCAGATCATATTCCAAACGAACAACCTTATGAAGCTTTTGAAGGTCCAATTGTACCTTATCAAAACTTAAGAGCCTCAAACTCAACTGATGTGCAACGCTTTACTGCTTTTGCACAATGGAATAGAAAAGGAGAATGGAAAGAACACCAAATATGGACAAGTATTGGTTTACGTGCTCATCAATGGAATTTGAATACTACTAATCAAGTTATTTTTAGTCCTCGTGTTCAATTTGCCTTAAAACCAGATTGGGATAAGGATGTTCTTTTTAGAATATCAGGCGGACGCTATGTTCAACCTCCATTTTACAAGGAATTAAGAGGTTCTGATGGGCTAGTAAATGAAGCTGTAGAAGCGCAAAAATCAATTCATATTGTATTAGGAACTGATTATAGTTTTAAGATGTGGGATCGTCCCTTTAAATTAGTAGCAGAAGCTTATTACAAACATATAACAGACGTAAATCCATATACTTTGGACAATGTTAGGTTATGCTATGCAGCGGATAATAATGCAGAAGCTTATGCAACAGGATTTGATTTACGTATTAATGGTGAGTTTGTTCCAGGCACCGAGAGTTGGTTTAGTTTTAGTTACCTAGATACTAAAGAAAATATTGACAACCAAGGATATATACCAAGACCATCTGATCAGAGATTAAAGTTTTCATTGTTGTTTCAAGATTATGTTCCTAGTATACCACAGCTTAAGATGTATATGAATCTTGTTTATAACACAGGTGTTCCTGGTGGTTCACCAACTTATGCAAATCCGTATGATTTTCAAGCGAGATTAGGTGATTATAAACGAGTTGACCTCGGTATATTTTATATATTCAAGGATGCTTCAAAACAAGCCAAGCAAACTTGGTTAGCTCCATTTAAAGAATTTAGTGTTGGTGGCGAAATTTTTAATATGTTTGATATGCAAAATGCTATAACCAATACTTGGGTTCGTGATGTGTATTCTAAAAGAATGTATGGCGTTAAAAACTATATGACTGGGCGAATCTTTAATGTTAAGTTAAAGGTGGCTTTGTAGAGTTTTTTCACCGTGAAGGCGCGCTAAGGCGCAAAAGTAATGTAGGTTACTGAAGTGACAACTAATTCCCTAATCTAGAGTTCTTACCTCTAAAATCTGATTAGTATGATCTTTAGTTTTTACCTTCTCAATAATATTTTCAACAACACCTTTTTCATCAATAATAAAGGTCATTCTATGGATACCATCATATTCATGTCCCATAAACTTTTTATTTCCCCAAACGCCATAGGCTAAAATTACTTCTTTACTTTCATCAGCTAATAATGGAAAAGGTAATTCATTTTTAACACAAAAATTTTTCTGACGTTTTTCCGAATCAGCACTTACTCCGACTACTGCATAACCCTTATCTTGTAAATCCTGATAATTATCTCTAAGATTCTTTGCTTCCATGGTGCAACCTGGTGTGCTCGCTTTTGGATAAAAGAATAAAACCAGTTTCTTACCGAGATAATCAGTTGATTTAATGGTATGTCCATCTTGATCTTTTGCTATAAATGTAGGTGCTTGATCACCTATTTTTAAATGTTTCATGTGTCTATATTTTAATTTTTATTGGTGACACATGGTGTTCGCTATTAGTCATTCCCTTGTGTGTCGTAATTGGACATGCTCGTTTCATGTGTCTATATTTTAATTTTTATTGGTGACACATGGTGTTCGCTATTAGTCATTCCCTTATGTGTCAAAATTGGACATGCTCGTTTCACTGTTTCTGTTTTAAACCACATAAGTCACATAATGACATATAAAGCTCTAACCTGTATGAAACTTTTATATAAAATGACTTATGTGTTTCTATTAGTTTCCAAATATAACAAGAATTTTAGTTGTAACAAATAGCTAATAAATATGACAAATAGTCGGGTACGATTTTTTGCATGGTCTTTGCATTAAACACAGTAATAACACAAAAAACTCAAAAAAATATATGGATACTTTTTTACTAATAACAGGATTTTTATTAATTATTATAGGAATTGTAGGTTCTTTTATTCCTGTTTTACCTGGTCCTCCTACGGGTTGGGCTGGATTACTTCTATTATACTTAACCACTGTTGTCCCAATGGATTGGTTAGTTTTAGGTATTACTCTAACTATAGCCATCATAATTACAGTTTTAGATTATGTCATACCAGCAATAGGTACAAAAAAATCAGGAGGCACTAAATATGGAATGTGGGGAACAACATTAGGTCTTATCTTTGGAATATTTTTCATTCCAATACCTCTAGGATTTCTTATTGGTGCATTTCTAGGTGCATTCATCGGTGAAATGATTTACGATAGTAAGGATACAAGCAGAGCAACTAAAGCAGCTTTTGGTGCATTCTTAGGATTTTTAACTTCTACTTTTATTAAACTAACTATCTCTCTTATTTTCTTAATCCTATTTATTACCAAGTTTTGGGAATATAAAGAAGTATTTTTTAACTTTTAATAAAAAATATATCGCTTTAACAAACTTTAAAAAGGTGGAAAATATTAAAAGCTTTGCACTTTTTTTAATCATACTATTTCCTGAAAAGAATAATGATTTTAAATAAAAAACAAAAATTTAGAAATAATTAACAATACTACATTAAACTAAATATCATCTAACAAGTCTTAGAGGTATAATTTAAATACTTTTTATCATGAAATCACTAGTTTATATTACAATTTTACTGTTTAGTATCAGTACTCTGGCACAAAAGCCAATGAACAAAAAAATGAATCCGGACTTTACACCTGAGCAACATGCTGAGTTACAAAGTAAACAATTAACACTAGCACTAGACTTAACAGAAAAACAACAAAAAGAAGTAAAAGCTTTACAATTAGAAAGAGCTAAAGAAAACAAAGTAAATCGTGAACTAAGGCAAACTCGTCGGGACAAAGGTGAGAGACCTAGCCAAGATGAATTATATGCTTTGAGAACTAAAAACTTAGATGCACAAGTAGCACATCAGGAGAGTATGAAAAAAATTCTTACTGACGATCAATATGAAGAATGGAAAGAATTGAAAAAAGAGCGTATGCAACGTATGGAAAAAAGAAAACATTCTAAAAAAATGCATCATAATAAAACAAATCAATCAAAAGGTTCTAAAAGATTCTAAAAGATTCTAGAAGTAAATCTATTTAAGTAAAAACGAGAATTATTAATATAATAATTCTCGTTTCTACTTAAATAAATTAGGAATCTTTATAAACCTATTTAACCTTTAACTTTTGCCCAATACTAATTGTATTTGACTTCAAATTATTTAGTTTTTTTAGTTTAGCCACACTAATACCATTTTTAGTAGCTATAGAATACAAAGTATCACCTTTGCGTACCAAATGTATACCACTCTTAACTACGGGAACAATTACATTTTTTGTTTTTGGAATATCTGTGGTTTTTGGTTCTTTGATATATAATCTTTGTCCAATATTAATTTCGTCTTTTTTAATTTTATTCCATTTACGAAGCTTTGGTATTTCTAATTCATATTTATAAGCAATTTGAT
>JAOZLL010000068.1 GCA_029934835.1 Flavobacteriaceae bacterium
TTGTTACAGTACTATGCATAACAAAGTAATAATTTAACAATATTTAACACTAATTAACTTATATAGAGTAGAGTAGTAGGATGTTAAATTATTAAAATAAATAAAAATATGGCTTTTTTGCAATGATATATAAGGAATTGCTAATAATTTATGGTGTAAAACTCGCGATAGAAATAACCTCACCCGATTTCATTGAATTGATATGTATGGAACCTATTCGAATACGTACTAATCTTAAAGTAGGAAAACCGACTGCTGCAGTCATTTTACGAACTTGACGAAATTTTCCTTCTTGAATGCTGATAGAAATCCAACTAGTAGGTCCATGACGTTCATCCCTTATTTTTTTGGCTCTTTCAGGAAGTTTGGGAATTTCACTTAAAATATAAGCAGTACAAGGTTTAGTTAGATAATTTTTTCCTTCAATACTAATCGTAACACCTTTTTGTAATTGTATAATTGCTTTATCAGTTATGATTCCATCTACTTGAACATAATATTCTTTTTCTACCTGACTACTTCGGATAAATTCACTCATTTTACCATCTGTAGTCAACAGTAAAAGTCCTTCAGAATCATAATCTAATCGACCTATTGCCATAGTGTTTTTAGGAAAAGGATAAAGTTCACCTAACATTTTTTTATTCTTTCTAGTTGTTTGATTTGTAACAAACTGACTTAAATAGCCATAGGGTTTATAGAGTTTGAAATGTTGGTGTTTAACCTTATTAAGATCTATATTCATTTGTTATTCGATAGGATGAATAGATATTTTTAATTGAGCTTAAAATTAAGTTATTTCTCTTTCTAAGCGAATAAAAAACGTAAAAAATCATATCTTTAATTCAAATTTTACATAACAATTATATACAGTACATTTGCAAAAATTACTTTTAATGAATTCATTTGATGACTTTAACATCTCAAAGCAATTAAGATTTGCCATTGATGACCTTGGATTTACCGATCCAACTCCTATTCAAGACGAAGCTTTTTCACCAATTCTATCTGGTAAAGACCTCATTGGCATTGCACAAACGGGAACAGGTAAAACTTTTGCCTATATGTTACCAATTTTACAAGATTTAAAGTTTTCAAAACAACTGAATCCTCGTGTTTTAATACTAGTACCTACACGAGAATTGGTTCTACAAGTAGTAGAAAATATCGAAAGTTATGGTCAATATATTAATGTACGTGTACTAGGTGTTTATGGAGGCACTAATATTAACACCCAAAAACAAGCCATTACTCAAGGAACTGACATCATAGTTGCCACGCCAGGTCGTTTGTACGATTTAGCAATTAGTAATGCATTAAAACTCAAATCAATTAAAAAACTGGTTATAGATGAAGTAGACGTAATGCTAGATTTAGGATTTCGTTTTCAATTGACCAATATTTTTGAATTGTTACCAGATCGTAGGCAAAATATTATGTTCTCTGCTACCATGACCGATGAGGTTGCCTTATTAATTGATGATTTTTTTATTACACCTAAAAAAATATCAATTGCAGTAAGTGGAACACCACTTGAAAGCATAGCTCAATCCTGTTATGCTGTTCCTAATTTTTATACTAAAGTAAACCTACTAACTTTCTTATTAAATGATTCTGAAAACTATAGTAAAGTCCTCGTGTTTACTCCAAATAAAAGACATGCTGATAGACTCTTTGAAGCTTTAACAGAAGAGTTTGATACCGAAATAGGTGTAATTCACTCTAATAAGACTCAAAACTATCGATTGCGATCCATTAAGGCATTTAATGAAGGTAAAAATAGAGTTTTAGTCACCACCGATGTCATGGCACGTGGTTTAGATTTAGATAAGGTGAGCCATGTGATTAATTTTGATACACCAAGATATCCTGAAAACTATATGCATCGCATTGGAAGAACGGGTAGGGCAGACCAAAAAGGATATTCACTTTTGTTTTATACTGAAAAAGAAATGCCTTCAAAAGAAGCAATAGAAGCTTTAATGTCCTATCAAATTCCATTATTAGAAATCCCTTCAGAAGTAGAAATATCAGAAAGATTAATACCAGAAGAACGTCCAAGAGAAGATACTGATTACGACCATGTACATTCTTTAATATCAAAAGAACTTCCACCAGATTTTCAAGAAAAAAAAGATAAAAATAGAAAAATAAATCAAGGAGGATCTTATCGCAGAACTATCGCTAAAAAATATAAGAAACCCAAAACTAGAGGCGATAAGAATTATAATATGCGTAATAAAAAGAAATAACACTTCAACTAAATTCGTAAAAAGTAACATATTGACTTTTATCATGTTATGTTATGTCTTAAATGATTATCTTTAGGAATCATTAAGTATAATCATTTATTTTACCCTAAATAAGTGCTTTAATTAATAAAAGAAATATTTATTAACTAAACCGACATATCATGAAAAACACACTTATTCTAACTACAAGAATTGCAACTTTTTTTGTGGTTTTATTTTTGCTATCTAGCTGTTCAAGTAGCCAAACAGAATTGAAAGTTAATTCTAATGACACCTCCATAATTAAGGATATTTTTTGGCATGTAAAGGCTGTACATCCCAACGGCCATTTTTTAGATGTTAAAGCATTTGATGAAAATGGAACTAGTTATGAAATAAAAGCTATTCAAGATTCAAAACAAAAAATAGTGATGAATATTAAAGCTTTTGCAGGTAATAAAATATTTCCTGTTAAAATTCTAGATACAGATAATAAGTATGATCCCGTAAGTGTCATCACCGATGACGGATCTATTTATAATTTGAAAGCAATTACACCAAATGGTAACAAACTTGATATAAAAGGTGTTAGTAGATCTGGAAATATTATACATATTAAAGCTATTACCAAAGAAGGTGATGTTTATGGTGTTAAGGCAATCTCACCTACTGGAAATCTCGTTGATGTTAAAGGAATTAAAATGACAAAAGAGATTCTAGAACTCAGTATTCATGGCGTTGCGGTTCATGCTCATGTAAAGACCTTACCACAAACAGGATGTGTTGGTGAAAATTTCATTTGGCATATAAAAGCGATACATCCTAGTGGTCATTTATTAGATGTGAAAGCAATTGACAAAGAAGGTAAAGTGTTTGATGTTAAAGCGATTAGAGATTCAAACCAACGTAGTTTATTAGATATTAAAGCTTTTGTAGGTGAAATTGATCAATTACCTATTAAAGTATTAGTAAGTGAAGATAAATATGCTCCAGTTAGTGCAATTGCTGAAGATGGAACTCTTTATGATATAAAAGCTTTTACAGCAGATGGTAAAAAACTCGATGTTAAAGGTATAAAACGATGTGGCAATATCATACATATTGTTGCAATTTGCCAAGATGGTAGTTTTTTAGGCGTTAAAGCTATTTCTCCAAAAGGTGAAATGAATGACGTAAAAGGAGTCAAAATGTTTACTCAGGAACTAGAAGGTATTACACATGGTGTGAAAATCTATGCTCATGTAAAAGCGCTACCACAGGGAAAATAAATATTTCTTTTATATTAAAAAGGCTGTTAGAAAATCATTCTAACAGCCTTTATTTTTATATCTCTTACTTTATAGTGTAAACTTTTAACTTTCTACAGTATAACGTTACACTAAGAAAAATTATGAATTCTTTGGGTTTAGTTTACAAAGTCTCTTTCAACCATTTATAAAACTCACGTTGCCAAACGAGGCTATTATTTTTATTTAAAACCCAATGATTTTCCTGTGGAAAGTATAATAATCTACTTTTAACTCCTCTTAATTGAGCTGCTTGAAAAGCTTCTAAACCTTGACCAATTGGTACACGGTAATCTTTTCCTCCTTGAATGATAAGAATTGGTGTATCCCATTTATCCACATTATCTATAGGATTAAAATTAGCAAAAGATTTCTGTGCTGCTGTATTGTTTTTATCCCAATACGGTCCACCTAGATCCCAATTCACAAAGAATAATTCCTCTGTCGTTCCATACATACTTCTTTGATTAAAAATACCATCATGAGAAATAAAACTTTTAAATCTGCCTTCGTGCATTCCCGCTAAATAGAATACCGAATAGCCACCATAACTGGCTCCAATGCTTCCTAATCGATTTTCATCTACATAAGGTTCTTTGGCCATTTCATCAATTGCAGAAAGATAATCTTGCATGTTTTGTCCACCATAATCTTTACTGATTTGTTCGTTCCATTCAATACCAAAACCAGACATGCCTCGTCTGCTCGGAGCGACAATAATATAGCCATTTGCAGCCATTAACTGAAAATTCCATCTAAAGGAATAAGACTGACTTAAAGCGCCTTGTGGTCCTCCTTTACAGTACAATATGGTAGGGTATTTTTTGGTTGCATCAAAGTTTGGTGGATAGATAATCCAAGTCAACATATCTTTACCATCGGTTGTCTTAATCATACGTTCTTCGACAGTACTCAGGTCAATACTATCATAAAGAGCATCGTTTACATGAGTTAATTGGGACATTTCTCCATTAGATAAACGAACAGTATAGAGTTCAATGGCGTGGTTCATATCTCTACGTTTTACCACCAGTATGTCATTAGATTGCCCAACAATACCACTTACATCAAATTGTCCGTTAGTAATCTGTTTAGGATAGCTAGAATGTTCTTTGGTAGATGGTACCTCTATTTCAAACAATTGAATTGTTCCGCCTCTAGGTGCCACAAAATAGATTTTTTCAGCTTTTTCTCCCCAAATGTAGCTAAAAACAGTACCATCCCAAGAAGCCGTTAGATTGACTTCTTTATCATCTACTAGTATAATAATATCATTTTTATCTGCCTCATAACCATCACGTTTCATCTGTAACCAAGCCAATTGTCCTTTCTTAGAAAAAGTAGGATTGGTATCATATCCATCATTATTAGTAGTTAAATTGGTAGTTTTTTTAGTCTCTAAATTATATTCATAGATATCAGAATTGGTACTTAAAGTATAGTCAGTGCCATAGCTTTTTTTAGTTACGTATAGAATGCTACTTCCATCAGTATTCCACAGATAATCTTCTGATCCACCGAATGGTTTTTGCGGGCAATCAAAAGGCTCATCGGGCATTATGTCATAAGTTATGGTTACATCATTTTCAGTTGTTTGGTACATAATATGGCTATATTCACCATCTTCCCACGTATCCCAATGGCGATAATTTAGTGCATCATATATTTTTACATCAGAATTGGGAACATCGTTATAATAATCTTTACCAGTAACTTTTTTAAGCTTTACATCTTTAGTGACTATTTGATATTTACCATTGGGTGATAATTTCTTGTTTTTTATGAGTGAGGAATACTCACTTATTTCCTGAGATTCACCTCCATTAATAGGAATTTGATAAATTTTTCGTGTCGTTTTATCCGTTTCTAAAGAATATTGAGAAACACTATAAACTACATTAGATCCATCTTGCGTAATACCTTTGGCAGAAACTTTACCTAATTGAATTAATCTTTCAGGTGTCATAACATCTTGTGCTACAAGTGTTAAGCTTGAAATAAGAATTATAATACTTACTACTATTTTAGACATAATATTAAATTAAATGATTGTAAATCTTGAAAAGCAAATTTAGATTTTTATATTAAATAATCCGAAGTGTTTTTGATAATATATAAAATAGAGTAGAGGCAAGCTTATATTCGATTGTACAGTTTAATCAACTATCTTAACTGTTTAGTAATAAAGAGCAAAAGTTTAGTTTAAAGAGATTCTTTTAAAATACTATATACCAATTCTTTAGTAAGTTCTTTTCCGTTGGCTTTTGTTCGGATGGCATCAAAAGAATAGACAAAATCACAACCATTAACATATTCACTACAACCATAAGCATTTTTACCTTTTAGTATGGTTCCTTTTTTGCATTTAGGACAAAGAATTGATTCTGAATCTTTTTTAAACTTCTTTTCAAATACTAATTCAAAAGTTTCATTAAAACGAAGCAACCCTTCAGCAGAACCTGATGCTGTTTTAAATCCTTTTAAATTAACAGTTGATCCTTTTGTCAGTAATCTAATATACTGATTATCAGATATTTTCTTATCTATAAAACGAAATGGTAATATAAAATTACATCCGTTTTTGAAGTTGCTACAACCATAAGCTGTATTCCCTTTTAAAAGGCTTCCGTTTTTACATTTAGGACATTTTTGACCAACCATTCCCGATTTAGAATTTATTGCTTTGGTCACTTTCTTTTGGGATAGGCTAGTGGTGGCAGAAATTTTGGCACTTCGAGACTCAGAACGTACTTCATAGACAAGATTGTCTACCATCTTTTTCATATTTTTAATAAACGAACCCGCACTAAATTCTCCTTTTTCAATTTTTTTGAGCTGTTTTTCCCATTGTCCCGTTAATTCAGCTGATTTTAATAGTTCATTTTGAATCGTTTCAATCAACAAAACCCCAATCTCAGTTGGTAGAATCTGTTTCTTTTTACGTTCTATATATTTTCTTCTAAAAAGTGTTTCAATAATGTTTGCACGAGTTGAAGGGCGACCGATACCATTTTCTTTCATCAATTCACGTAAATCCTCATCATCTACCTGTTTTCCAGCGGTTTCCATAGCTCTTAACAAGGTAGCTTCTGAATAGATCTTTGGAGGTTTGGTTTCCTTTTCTAAAAAGGAGGGAAGATGTGGCCCTTTTTCTCCTTTGGTAAAAGTTGGTAGCAATTCTGATGATTTAGTCGTTTTAGTATCTGTTTTAGGTGATTCAAAAACAATTCGCCATCCTTTATCGATAATCTCTTTTCCTGTGGTTTTAAACTTGACATCAGTTACTTTTCCTGAAACTAAGGTATTTGAAACGATACAATCCGGATAAAAAGCAGCAATAAAACGTTTTACAATGATAATATAGACCTGTTGTTGATTATAGTCTAAATTCATCTGCACACCAGTAGGAATAATCGCATGGTGATCAGTTACTTTTTTATCATTAAAAACCCTAGGTGATTTTTTTATTTTATTTTCTAATAATGAACTAGTTAAGATACTATACTTCGTTAATTGCTTTAATATATTAGGCACTTTAGGATAGACATCATTAGGTAAAAATGTAGTATCAACTCTAGGATAGGTAACTACTTTTTGTTCATAGAGTCTTTGTACGATTTTAAGGGTTTCATCAGCTGAAAAACCGAATTTCGTATTACAATAAACCTGTAAACCTGTTAAATCAAAGAGTTTTGGTGCATATTCTTTCCCCTTTTTCTTGCTGACCGAAACAATTTCAAAATCACTATCTTTTACTTTTTCTGCAAATGCTTCACCAACAGCTTTATCCAAAAAACGACCTTCTTCACAACTAAATAAAGTATCTCTATATAAGGTTTGCAGTTCCCAATAGGCTTTTGGAATAAAGTTTTGAATTTCCTTAAAGCGTTTAACAATCATGGCTAGAGTAGGAGTTTGTACTCTTCCAACAGACAAAACCTGTTTAAATCCGCCATGTTTTACCGTATATAATCTAGTGGCGTTAATCCCTAATAGCCAATCGCCAATGGCACGAGAAAACCCTGCATAATAAAGATTATCATACTGCTCTGATGGTTTTAAATTTTGAAATCCTTCTTTGATAGCTTCAGGAGTAAGCGACGAAATCCATAAACGTTGAACTTCACCATTATAACCTGCTTGGTTGATTACCCAACGTTGAATTAATTCACCTTCTTGTCCTGCATCACCACAGTTTATCACTAAACTAGCTTTATCAAACAAGCTTTTTACGATCTTAAATTGCTTTTGAATTCCTTGATTATCAACTACTTTTGTCTGAAATTTTTCAGGAAGCATGGGCAAGTTGTTGAGATCCCAACTTTTCCAGTGTTTTTTATAGTCAACAGGTTCAAATAAAGTACAAAGATGTCCGAAAGTATAGGTAACGGCGTAACCATTTCCTTCAAAATATCCGTCGTGTTTAGTTTTTGCACCTAATATAAGGGCAATTTCACGGGCAACACTTGGTTTTTCGGCGATACAAACTTTCATTGTTATGTGTAAATCAAATCTGTTACAAAGTACAGCTATTTGAAATTTATATCAAAATGAGAGGAATAAAATTATCAATTTACTTCTGTTAGAATGCCTACATTTGCCAAAATTAAATTTATGTCAAAAGCATTTGCAGATTTAGGAGTTTCAGCACCTTTATTAAGAGGTTTAGTAGATTTAGAAATCACAACACCTACTGAAATTCAAGAAAAAACCATTCCTCCTTTATTAGAAAATAAGGATGACTTTGTAGGTTTAGCCAAAACAGGAACAGGAAAAACACTTGCTTTTGGTTTACCCTTATTGCAATTAGTTGATACAGCTAAACCAGCTGTACAAGCTGTTATTTTAGTTCCAACTAGAGAATTAGGACATCAAATTTATAGCCATATTGAAAGCTTTGCAACACATTTACCAGAGATGTCTATTACTGCCACCTGTGGTGGAATTCCCATCAAACCACAAATAGAACGTTTAGCACAAACTACACATATCGTTATTGCTACACCAGGACGTTTACTAGATCTCATGGGTCGTAATGCTATTGATTTGAGTCAAGTAAGTTATCTTGTTTTAGATGAGGCAGACGAGATGATTACTTCTTTAAAAAAGGATTTAGACAACATTCTCACAGAATTACCCAAAAAGAAACGAACCTTCTTATTTTCGGCTACTTTGTCGGGTAAAATAAAACAATTAGTCCAAAATTACCTTTCTAAGCAGGTGAAACAAGTAAGTGCAGACATGAAAATAGTTGGAAATGAGGCAATTGAACATGAGTATGTAGTGGTAAAGCCCATAGAAAAATTAAATGTACTCATGCATTTTTTATCGGCTAGAGAAGGAGAACGCGGTATTATTTTTTGCAAAACAAAAGCGGCTGTTAATAAATTAGCAAAGAATTTAGCCATTAATAGATTTTCGTCAGGTGCGCTACATGGCAGCTTATCACAACCCATTCGTGATCGCATCATGGGACAATTTAGAGAAGGTCATATTAATATTTTAGTTGCTACAGATTTAGCAGCAA
The DNA here is from genome assembly GCA_029934835.1 of Flavobacteriaceae bacterium. Classification (GTDB taxonomy): domain Bacteria; phylum Bacteroidota; class Bacteroidia; order Flavobacteriales; family Flavobacteriaceae; genus DQTL01. The sequence continues at coordinate 9,045 of JAOZLL010000068.1, forward strand.
GAGGAATTGATGTAAAAGAGATATCCTATGTAGTGAATTACCATCTACCTGATGTATATGAAACCTATGTGCATAGAAGTGGTCGTACTGCTAGAGCAGGTGCAGCAGGTTTTTCTTTAACAGTTTTACAACAAGAGGAAGTACAAGATATAGCCGATTTTGAACAAGAATTAGGCATCCATTTTAATATTTATAAGAAACCAAACGCTAGAAATATTGAGGATAATAATACGTTTTTATGGGCAAAACAGCTCTTTAAGACAAAACCAAATCATGAAGTAGATCAGCATGTAAAGGATACTGTTAAAACAATTTTCCATCACTTAACAAAAGATGAGTTGATTGAAAAGATGTTAGCGAGTTACCTCAAACAACAAAAACCTGCAATTACAACAAGCCAAGAGCCCATTTTAAAGAGACGCAAAAAAATGAATTAATAGCATTCATGCCAAAATCAAAATCAAGCATACTGATCATACTTGCATTTATTGCCATTTATGTTATTTGGGGATCGACCTATTTATGGAATAAAATTGCAGTAACCGAATTGCCTCCTATGATGTTGGCATCTATTCGGTTCTTAATTGCGAGTGTACTCATTTTTATCATCTCTAAAATACTAGGATATAATTTACGTATTTCTAAAAAACAATTACTCAATACAAGTATTGCCGGATTTCTATTTTTGACCTATGGAAATGGAGTAGTGGTCTGGGCTTTAAAATTCTTAGATAGCGGTTTTGCCGCTCTTGAAATATCAGCACAACCTTTAGTGGTCCTACTTTTAATGCGGATATTGGAAGCTAAAAAAATACAATTTATGTCAGTTATTGGTGTAATTTTAGGAAGTATTGGCATTTTTTTATTAGTGAGTCAAAAACAATTAATCAGTGATGAGTATACGGCAATTGGTATGCTCATGATTTTTACCTGTATGCTTAGTTGGGGTTACGGTAGTATATTTGTTGCAAAAGCAGATATGCCTACCAATTATTTTGTCAATACAGGCTACCAGATGTTAACTGGTGGCATTATGTTGGTAATTGCAAGTTTGTTGTTAGGTGAAACATGGACTTATCCAACACAATGGAGTCAACCGGTACAAATATCAATGCTTTTATTAATCATCTTTGGAGGTATTGTTGCTTTTACTGCTTTTAATTTTTTATTGAAATCCGTTTCTCCAGAAAAAGTTGCAACTTCTACCTATGTAAATCCATTAATTGCATTGGTATTAGGATGGTATTTCTTAAACGAACAGATAACAACACAATCAGTTATTGCTGCAGTGATTCTTTTTACAGGTGTTTATTTTATAAATACCAAGAGGAAAACAGCCTTGTATTCTAGATTTTCTAAGATAAGAAGGAGAATTAGTAAGTAACAGCTATATACATTAGATTACTAATCAGTTCAACTTACCAAAAACACAATTCATTTTTATTTAATAAGATAGTAGTTCAAGCTTTAGATGTTTAGGTTGTTTATTTTCCTTTAATTATTAGAACACTAGGTAGGGTTTAAAATATTCTATTTAACATAATATAAATTATAGTTCTTTTTGTTAGTAATTTCTGTATAGCCGTATTTCAGGCTATTTAATATAATATCAGATATAACAGCGTAGCTTTATATCGACAGATATTATGTTAAAAGAAAT
>JAOZLL010000069.1 GCA_029934835.1 Flavobacteriaceae bacterium
TATTGATGATGATGCTTTTAAAGGTATTGAGGCAATAATCCATTCTATGACTCCACTAGAACGAAGAGAACCGACACTCATAAATTCTAGTCGTAAAAAGCGAATAGCAAAGGGAGCTGGTTCAAGTGTACAAGAAATAAATCAATTGATGAAACAATTTACCCAGATGAGTAAAATGATGAAGATGATGCAAGGACCTGGCGGAAAAAGCCGTATGATGCAGATGATGAGTGGAATGAAGTAGGAATAGACTTTAGACCGCTGCGCTATTAGATGTTAGATTTTTATTACAATAGAATTTGACTCTAGTCTAAAATAGCGTTATAACCAATAAAAATACTCCAAGTACACTAAGTTAAATGAATATATTTCCTTGTGTCCTTGTGGAAAACTCTGTGTTCCTAGTGGTAAAAAATCACTACCAAACTAAACTAGATTCACAGAAATAATAAATCTTTCGGACAAAATTATAAATATTAAAATATATGAAGCTTATAGACGGTAAAGCCACATCGGCACAAATAAAAGAGGAAATTGCAATAGAAGTCAAGAATTTAAAAAAGAAAGGTTTAAAAACACCACATCTTGCAGCTGTTTTGGTAGGAACTGATGGTGCAAGTATGACTTATGTAAACAGCAAAGTAAAAGCATGTGAAAAAGTTGGTTTTAATTCTACTTTAATAGATTTACCTGAAGATACTACGGAAGAACAATTATTACACGAAATTGATTTACTCAATAAAGATGCTGATATTGATGGTTTTATCGTTCAATTACCACTTCCTAAACAAATTGATGAACAAAAAGTTTTGATGGCTGTAGATCCCAATAAAGATGTAGATGGCTTCCACCCTACTAACGTGGGCAAAATGACACTAGAAATTCCTACTTTCCTGCCGGCAACTCCATTTGGTATTATGGAACTACTAGAAAGATATGAGATTGAAACTTCAGGGAAGAATGTTGTTGTTATTGGTAGAAGTCATATTGTAGGCAGACCAATGAGTATTTTAATGAGTCAAAAAAGAAAGGCTGGTGATGCCACAGTAACTTTAGCTCATAGTCGTACAAAAAATCTTAAAGAACTTACCTTACAAGCTGATATTGTTGTTGTTGCATTAGGTGTTGCTGAATTTTTAACTGGTGATATGGTTAAAGAAGGTGTAACAATAATTGATGTTGGAATTACAAGACTTCCAGATGCAACTAAAAAACGAGGTTATCGTTTAGCTGGTGATGTTGATTTTGAAAGTGTCAGTAAAAAGGCAGGTTATATAACACCTGTTCCTGGTGGAGTTGGTCCCATGACCATTGCTATGTTACTAAAAAATACTTTGTTAGCTGTAACTAAGAATTTTTCTTAAAATAAGCCTTTAATAATACTCTTTTCTGAAATACCTTCTGCTTCTGCTTTGTAGTTTCTGACAATTCTATGATACAAGACAGCATAGGCAATTGCTTGAACATCTTCCTTATCTGGAGATAATTTACCTCTTATAACTGCATGCGCTTTGGCTGCTAAAATTAGGTTTTGAGAAGCTCTTGGACCTGCACCCCAACTGATATAATCTTTAACACTTTTTGGAGCATTCGATGAATTTGGTCTTGTTTTAGTTACCAAATTAACAGCATATTCCACAACATTATCAGCAACAGGTACACGACGAATTAAATGTTGAAACTCTAAAATTTCATCAGCACTAAATATTTCTGATAGTTTTTCTGTATGATCGTCAGTTGTCGATTTTACAATGGCTACTTCTTCCTCAAAACTAGGATAATCTAAATTAATTGAAAATAAAAATCGATCTAGTTGTGCTTCAGGAAGTGGATATGTTCCCTCTTGTTCTATAGGGTTTTGAGTCGCTAATACAAAAAATGGTTTGGCTAATTTATGTTCATGGCCAGCAATAGTAACAGAACGTTCTTGCATAGCTTCCAATAAAGCAGCTTGTGTTTTAGGTGGTGTTCTGTTAATCTCATCTGCTAAAATAACATTTGAAAAAACAGGTCCTTTTATAAATTGAAATTTTTTATTTTCGTCTAATATTTCACTCCCTAAAATATCAGAGGGCATTAAATCGGGTGTAAACTGAATACGTTTAAAATCTAAACCTAATGTATTTGCAACTGTAGAAACTAATAATGTTTTCGCCAATCCTGGTACTCCAATTAGTAAAGAGTGTCCACCCACAAAAATAGATAAAAGCACATGATCTACTGCTTTATCTTGCCCTATAATTACTTTGGCAATTTCAGATTTTAATTGGTGGTATTTTTTAACTAATCTTTTAGCTGCGGCTACATCAGACATGATTATTTTATTTTCTTATAGTTTGTATTGAATTCACAATTTTTAAAATGATCACTAATTTTGACATAAGTTTCTTCCACTTTTTCATCAATCCATTCTTCAATAGTTTCTTGACGTTTTTTTGCAAGTGCTAAATTTTGAATTTTAACGTAGTCTTTTGCAAAATCAGCTTTATGACCTTCGTTTAACTCTTTTAGTAATACCAATTTAAACATTTTCTCACCTTCACGAGTTTCATCATAATATACTTCAGTCATTTCACCTTCTTTCAAATTATAAATTTTAGTGTGTAGTGTTGGAAATGCTCTCATAAATTGCTCACCACTTAATCTAAAAGTACTTTCATTTGAGAATGGATTAAGAATAACTCCTTTATTTTTATTCGTCTTTTTGTCATCAGAATATTTTCCAACAGCTTCTTCAAAACTTAAGTCTCCATTTGCTATTACCGTACGAATACTATCTAATTTTTTTTGAATTATATCTTTTTCAGCTATATTAACCTTAGGTTGTATTAAAACATGTCGTACATCAATTTGTTGTCCTTTTACTTTTTCAACTTTTACAATATGATAACCAAAATCGGATTTAAATGGTTCAGACACCTGACCTTCATCAATTGAAAATGCAGCATCTTTAAACTCTCTTACAAACTGACTTTCTCTTGTGATAGTGTATAAACCACCGTTTTGTACTACTCCAGGATCATCGGAATATAAGATAGCTTTCATTTTCATACTGGCTCCGTCTACTACTTCTTTTTTAATTTTTTGCAATTGATCTTTAACTCTTTTTATTTCTATATCAGAAGGAGTTACATTTAGTACAATTTGTGCCAATTTTACTTCAGTCGTAAACTCTGGAAGTTCATTTTGCATTTTTAAACTCTTGTAATAATTACGAACTTCGTCTGGAGTCACATCAACCTCAGAAGTAATCTGTTGTTGCATTTGTCCAATCAATGAGTTTTCAATTTCAATTCTTGACAACTCTCTTGTCAAGTCCTCTAAATTATCAAAACCATATAATGCAGTAACTTTATCTATACTACCTAATTGTTGTGTGAAATAGTCAATTTTTCGATCAACCATAGGTTTTACACTTGCCTCAGTAGCAATTAAACTATCAATTACTGCATGGTGTGCTAATAATTTTTGTTGCATCATTTGTTCTAATATTTCACAATTTGAAATATCACCCATAGTTTCACCCGATTGGGCAATTTCTAGTTTGAATTTCTCAATATCAGAATCTAAAACAATATTTTTTCCGACAACAGCAGCAACTCCATCTAACTTAATTTTTTCTTGCGCAAAGGTGTTTATTCCAAAGAATAAGCTTAGGATAATGACAATATATTTATTCATTTTATTTTGTTTTATAGGTTTCATTTTGGATGGCTTCATCTATTAATTGATCTTCTAAGTCTTTAATGTATTTTAATTTCTTTTGGTGAATAATCATTTGTTTAATTACCGGTTTAACATATTCTAATGGGGCAATTTCATTTCTTTTTAAAAAAGTATTGATTTTAACAAAATGGGTATACTTACCATCATTACTCTGAAAGAAATAATTATTATTCAATACTCTTTTTTTATCTATTGCTCTTACTATTGGAGCTTCTTTTAAAAAGTCAGAATAGGTAAACCAAACGGAATCATTTAGTTGGATAATAGAAAATTTCAATTCCTCCTCTAATAGTTTTTCAACACTTACTGCATCATCTGCCTTAAAGAGTTTTAAAATAGATTTGGCATCTAGTTCATTTTTATTATCGAAACTTATGTATTTGAACTGAATCATTTCTTCATTCAATCTAAATATATTTTGATTTGCAATATAAAAATCCTCAATTGTCTTACTTCTGATTATAGTATCAAGGTTTTGGGAAACTAAAGCTTCTTTATAGGTGTTGATAAATAAATATTCTCTATATTCATCAACCATTTTTTCTAGTATCCTTTCTTTTTCAATTGATATATTTAGGCTAGATTTTTGTAAAAATATTTGTTTTCTAGCCCATGTTTCAATAAAGTTATGGGTTATTAAAAGACTGTCCTTTCTGTCTAAGTCAGTAGTGTATAGAGATAGTAAATCACGTTTATACAGGTGTTTTTTACCAACACTTGCCACAACTTCATCAGAAACTTTATCGTTTTTTAATTGTAGATATTCACAAGATGTAAGTACACCAAGAAACCCAATAAATATGTAGGTTTTTAGTTTCAATTACTGATATTTTTTATTTAATTTTTTTAAACTTCTTTTTTTAATTTTAACAGGATATCTGTTTTTTAGTTCATTTACCCAGGCTTTTTCAATATAATCTTGATAATCACTGATTACTTTACCTCTTGTTTCCTCAAGTTCTTTTGGTACTTTATCGAGTAAAGTATCAATTTTTATAATTATAAATTGGTCATCTACAGAAAAAATATCAGAAACTCCTTTCTCAAAATTAAACTGTTTTGGAAACAGGATATCTGTTTTTTCAAATAGGCCTTCTTTAATGTCTACCAATTTATTGGTCTTTAGTTGTTTTTCTATTTCATTGGAAGATACATTGTTTTGAAGTAATTTTGTTGCTGTATTAGCATCTTTCTCATTAGAACAAGCTACAATTATTGCATTAACACGTTCATTCCATTGATACAGTTGTCTGTTATTTTGAAAATAATTAGCTAAGCCTAAGCTGTCTTTCTCTGCTTTTTCCCAAATTCTCTTTTGCATTAAATCAAAAAGTAATAATCCTTCTTCGTACTCTATTAAAGTATAACCTAGTTCAGGAAATTTTGTAGGTAGTTTTTCTTTATAATAATTTAGGACTTCTTTTTCCTTAAATTCTTTTAGAAGTTTAGGATTTGTGTTTGCTTTACGTGAGGAAAGGAATTGATAGTAACTATTTACAGGAATTGATTTTACAGCATTTAGTATTAGAAATGGCGTATGAGAACTAAGTGTTTTATTGCTAGCCCATTCCTCTTTCTTAAATTCATCTAACAAATTTTCAATAACTGTAATTTCATATTCTTTCATGAGTTTGTTAACTACAGAATTTCCAATAATCTTGGCTCTTTGTCCCTGTTCAACTTTTTTCTTAAGCATTTCTTGAGTTTGGTCAAAGCTCTCAATAGGATACTTTTTTATAAGCTTGATTATATGCCAACCAAATTTTGTTTTAAAAGGTGCTGATATATCACCCGTATTATTTAAGGAAAAAGCCATTTCTTCAAAACTTTTCACCATCCTTCCACTACCAAACTTCGGTAGCTTCCCTCCTTTTTTAGAAGAACCTCCATCTTGAGAATATCTTTTTGCAAGGGCAGAAAAATCGACTCCTGCATCTAATTGCTCTTTAATATTATCTATTTGAGTCTTATTTTTAACCACATCACCTTTAAGCATTATATGGGCTACTTCAACTTCACCTTTAGCAGCTCTACTATCATTTACTTTAACGATATGATAGCCAAATCGTGTTCTAAAGGGTTTGGACACCTCACCCACTGGTGTTGAATATGCGGCTGTTTCAAAAGGATAAACCATTTGAAAAACTGTAAAATAGCCCAGATTACCAGCATTTCGTTTAACTGATGGGTCTTGTGATGTTTTCTTTGCAACAAACTCAAAATCAGCACCTTCTACAATTTCTTTTCGTACATTACTAATCTTAGTAAAGGCTAATAACGTATCTTTAGGTAGTGCATTCTTATTAATTTTCACTAAAATATGACTTGCGTTAACTTCTTTTTGAAGTCGATCGTAAGCTTCTTTAATCAAGTCTGTTTTTGTGCTTTCATCCTTAAGGTAAGGCTGAATTAATTGATTTTTATATTTTGTAAATTCTCTAATATAAGATGGAATAGTATCCATTTTAAGATCGTAAGCCTCTTTTAATTTTAATTTGTAATTGACATACAAATCAAGGTAGTTGGCAACATCTTTTTGAGAAGGCTCATTGACTAGCGATAAATTCTTTTCATAGATTCTAGAAAACTCTGAACTATATACTTTTTCTCCATCTATACTAAATAAAACATTGTCTTTTTGAGCAATGCTAGAGCTACTGCTCAGAATAATAAATATAAGACTTGTTATTATGGTTTTAATCATCATTTAATTGTAATTTTCAAAAGATACAAAAATAGTAATATTAATAGAAAAACATGGCGAAAATAATTCTTTATTACTGTTTTCGAGTTAAAAATATCACAAAGAAATGCGGTTTAAGCACTATTTTTTATTACGCTAGTTTCTCTTTAAGATTTATATTTATTCCTATAAACAACTAAATTTTATTAGTTTTGTTTTTTATTAAAAAATCAATGTCACTACTACAACTTATTAAAAATTCTGGGCTCAATCATTTACTCTTACTCCTCAAAAGATTGTTAATTGTTTTTGTTCTTTATCAGTTTATTCGTGTTCTTTTCTTTTATAATAATGTTGAACACTTTTCTGATGTAACGTTAACCCAATTATTATATATGATGTGGGGCGGTTTGCGGTTTGATTTAACAGCCATTATTTACATCAACTCATTATTTATAGTATTATCTATAATTCCCTTAAAACAAAGGGATTATGTTGGATATCAAGCTTTTTTACGCTATCTTTTTCTAGTTACAAATGCGGTTGGTTATGCTTTTAATCTGCTCGATATTTTCTATTTTGATTATATTTTAAAGCGTAGTACTATTGAAATATTTATGTTTGCAAAAGAAGGCAATATGGGTTTATTGTTTATTCAATTTTTAAAAGATTATTGGCTGGGTTTTGTGCTGTTTGTTGTATTGGTTTATCTTACTAAAAAATACTATTCCTATACTACTCAGAAAAAAGTGGTAGCTGTAAATCCTTATTCCTATTATATTTTAGGGAGTATATTTTTTCTGTTAACCGCCTATTTTTCTATCATTGGAATTCGTGGAGGATTTACACGTACAACTCGCCCAATATCCTTAAATAATGCAGGAGCTTATACCAAAAAACCTCTTGAAATGGCAATAGTACTCAATACGCCTTTTTCCATTATCAGAACTTTAGATGTTCAATCCTTTAGCCGTAAAAACTACTATTCTGAGGATGAATTATCAGCAATTTATAACCCAGTTAAGCATTTTGAGACAGACCGTATTTTTACCAATCAGAATGTAGTCTTGATTATTGTTGAGAGCTTGGCAAAAGAGTATTTCGGCAGTTTAAATACGGATATTAATACTGGAGCTTATAAAGGCTATACTCCTTTTTTGGATTCGTTAATCACTAAGAGTCATACGTTTACCCATGCCTTTGCAAATGGTAGAAAATCTATTGATGCGTTGCCGTCTGTGGTTGCTTCTGTTCCATCTTTGGTACAACCTTTTATATTATCTCCCTATTCAACGAACAGTATAAATGGAATTGCTAGCTTACTAAAAGAAAAAGGCTATACAACTGCCTTTTTTCATGGTGCTCCAAACGGTTCCATGGGCTTTGATGCCTTTATGAAAATGGCAGGTCATGATGAGTATTATGGTTATGACGAATATAATAATCCTGATGATTTTGATGGGAATTGGGGAATTTGGGATGAAGAGTTTTTGCAATTTACAGCCCATACATTTGATACCTTACAGCAACCTTTTTTGGGAAGTATTTTTACCTTATCATCGCACCATCCTTTTAAAGTACCTGAAAAATACAAGGATAGCTTTGAAAAAGGCACTTTGCCTATTCATATACCTATTCAATATACAGACAATGCATTACGACAGTTTTTTAAAACGGCTTCAACTATGCCATGGTTTGAGAATACTATTTTTGTCATAACGGCAGATCATTGTAATCAAAGTATTTTGCCTGAGTATAAAACAAGTGTTGGTGCATTTTCTATTCCTATTATTGTATATCAACCTGGTAAACCAGAAAAAGCTAAAATGGATGATACCATAGTTCAACAAACTGATATAATGCCTAGGGTTTTACGAGAACTCAACTATTCTGGTGATTTCGTTTCATTTGGGACTGATATTCAGACTGAAAAAAGACCATTTGCTATTAATTTTAAGAATCAGACTTGGCAGTATTACGAAGGAGATTTCCTTTTGCAGTTTCGTGATGAAGAAGTAATAGGTCTGTATCAATTTAAAACGGATAGATTGCTTCATAACAACATATTAGATATGGAAAAAGCTCAAGCTGACTTTATGCTAATCAAACTTAAGGCCTATATCCAGCAGTATTATAATCGTTTGATTGAAAATAAGATGGTGGTAAATTAGTCATATTATATTAGTATTGTCCGATAAAAGATACAAGACCGCTTTGCTCAAAGATTAAAGAGAAAAGACAGCTAAGTTTAGCAGTAGATAATCTGTTATCTATGTAAAAGTTGTTTTCGTATACTTGCATAAATTAGAGATTTCTTGTGATAATTAATTAGCAAGCCGTCAATTTGTTAAACCTTTTTCATCCTTTATTCTCAAGGAGATAAGTTTTTATGTTTTTTTACTCTAATACTATTATTTCAAGATAGATTCTTTATTTTTAGCAACACTAAATCAACCTTTATTATTCATGAGTTTTCGTTATGAAAATTCATGAATAATAAGGGTTAAATTTTAATTTACTTTAATATATCGTATACTTTTGTGTTTGGTTTACTGCGTCTTCTTACGATTAAAACTTCGTCATCAGAAAATTCCATCCAAGCAAAATCATATACATGGTGATACATTTTACCATGTATATTAATATGAAAATGAGTATGATATTTAAATTGAAATTTCTTTTTTTCTAGTTCTAGTCTTTTAACTTGAAGTTGAATTACTCTCTTACCCATTATTTCTAGTAAGATTGATCTATTTCGATGTAAAATGGAGTTTATCTCTTTTACTTCTAAACTAGTTACTCGTCTAAGATTGGTATGATAATAATTCTTACAACGAATGGAACAGAAAATCTTATCACTTCTTCCGATTATGTTCTTATTGCATATTTTACACTTCATAGTATTACAAAGATACTATAATTATTAGATTTTCTACTTATTCGTTTCTAACGGTTATATACTTTTATTTAGATTTTGACAAGAAAAGCAACAAATTATATTTCTATATTTGCTTTAAAAAAATGAATAATCAATCTCAAAAAGTTGTCGTATTAAAGCATTTGTTTATTGATGCTCAAAAGCAAATTGGATTAAAATTTTATCCAGATAAGGTGATACATCTCATTGTTAAAAACTTACCAAATGTACATTGGAGTGAAAAATTCTCTATGGCATATATTGAAAATAATAAAATGAATTTGGATGAAATTTACAAGCAATTTAGGGGAATTGCTTGGGTAAACTCCAATCAGTTTTTCAGTAACAAATCTTTAAAAAACAGAAATAATAATCTAAATTTAGATACGTATAGGAATAAAAAAAATGAAAATTCTACTCGAAAGTGCCCTGAGAATTTTCTAAAAAAACTAGAATTAAAACAGTATTCACACAATACGTCACGTATTTATATATCTATGTTTGAGCGCTTTATGCAGTATTATAAAGATAAGGATTTATTTGATATTAATGAAAATGACATCCGAGATTATTTACAAACATTGATAAAAGAGAAGAAATCTAATTCTTACATCAATCAAATGCTAAACAGCATTAAGTTTTATTACGAGGTTGTTGAGGGAATGCCAAACCGTTTTTACTCGATAGAGCGCCCACGAAAGGAAACCAAATTGCCCAAAGTAATCAGCAAAGAGGAAGTAAAATTGATTATTAATAACACCAATAATATAAAGCATAAATGCGTAGTGAGCCTACTTTATTCTGCAGGACTAAGACGATCAGAATTGCTAAATTTAAAATTAAAAGACATTGATAGCAAAAGGATGGTAATTAACGTAATACAAGGAAAAGGAAAAAAAGACAGACTAACATTATTGAGCAATACGGTTTTGGCAGATTTAAGAATCTATTATCAAGAATGGAAACCCAGGGATTATCTATTTGAAGGTCAGACTGGTGGTCGATACAGTTCTCAAAGTATTTTAAAAATAGTAAAGAATGCTGCAAAAAAAGCAAAAATTATTAAAAACATAACTCCGCATATGCTGAGACATAGTTTTGCTACACATCTTTTAGAAAGTGGTACTGATTTAAGGTATATTCAGGTTTTATTAGGACATAGTAGTACTCGAACAACTGAAATTTACACTCAGGTTGCTATTAATAACATTAAAACAATTAAAAACCCCTTAGATTGATTACATTTGCCATAGACGATATAACAACACCAGTGTTGTTGCACCGTTGTTAGCAATAATTACTCACTCAAGGAAACTCAAAATTATATGGAAAACGAATTTA
>JAOZLL010000026.1 GCA_029934835.1 Flavobacteriaceae bacterium
ACAGCATATTTGGCTTTAGGTTTGTGCAAAGGTTTCCCCAAAAGGATCAGCGACCGTAGGGAGCTAATCCTGTAACAACTGAAGTTTTAAATGTAACGTTATCAATTCTAACTCGTCATATGTAAGTTAGAAACAAAAAACTATCATCTTGAAATCTATCTTACAACTCAATCACCTACATAAAAACTACGGAAACATACAAGCCGTATCAGATTTATCTTTTACCATAGAAAAAGGAAATGTATACGGTATTTTAGGTCCAAATGGTAGTGGGAAATCAACCACATTAGGAATAGTACTCAATGTCGTTAATGCAACCTCTGGTAGTTATAGTTGGTTTGATGGGACAACCAATACACACGAAGCCTTAAAAAAAGTAGGTGCTATTATTGAGCGTCCTAATTTTTACCCGTATATGACAGCCTATCAAAACTTGGCTTTAGTCTGTAAGATTAAAGGAATTTCTGAAAACAAAATTGATAAAAAATTAGAAGCTGTTCATCTTTTTGAAAGAAGGAATTCTAAATTCAGGACATTCTCCTTGGGAATGAAACAACGATTAGCGATTGCCTCTGCCCTACTCAATGACCCCGAAGTATTAATTTTAGATGAGCCTACCAACGGGCTAGATCCACAGGGAATACAAGAAATACGTAGTATTATAAAAACTATTGCAGCTGAAGGAACAACAATACTTTTAGCTTCACATTTATTAGATGAAGTAGAAAAAGTTTGCTCTCATGTTATCGTGCTTAGAGAAGGAAAAAAACTATATGAAGGTCGTACAGATGAAATGACAGCCTCATACGGTATTATCGAAATTAAAATAGATACCGACACTACAGACCTTATAAACATACTAAATAATTATGATGGTATTGGTAGTGTAAAAATTGAAGGTAAAACTATAATGGTAACCTTACAAAGAGAAATTGCAGCTTCCGACATTAATAAATACCTCTTTGAAAATGGTATAACAGTATCACACTTAATCAAGCGAAAACCAACACTTGAACAACAGTTTTTAGAATTAACAAATTGAATTAAGAATGTAGAATTAAGAATGCAGAAATATTGAAAAACTCTGTAAAAAAACTTACGAAACCAGAAAACCAAAACACAAATTAAAGTCAAAAATAAGAAAAAACAATGTTACGATTATTAAAAATAGAATTACATAAAATATGGTACAACAAGGCAAGTAAAGCTTTAATTATCATCTATTTTACACTTTTGACTTCTATAGTACTAGTTGCTGCAATAAAATTTGATATCGGCCCTATTAAATTTCATTTAGCCGAACAAGGTATTTTTAACTTTCCCTATATATGGCATCTAAACACGTATTTAGCAGCAGGTTTTAAATTTTTTTTATTACTAGTAATTGTCTCTATGATGGCAAACGAATATAGTAATCGTACCTTAAAACAAAATTTAATTGATGGTCTGAGTAAAAGAGAATTTGTACTCTCAAAGTTTTACACCGTTATTCTTTTTGCAGTTATTTCAACGGTATTTGTTGCCATTACATCATTAATCCTAGGACTCATCTATTCTGATTTTACCGAACCAGCCATAATAACTACAGATTTAGAATACTTATTGGCCTATTTTATCAAATTAGTGGGATTCTTTTCTTTTGGATTATTTTTAGGGGTTCTAATAAAACGTTCTGCCTTTGCGATCGGTGCCATGTTAGTTTGGTCCTTTATAGAAGCCATTAGTATGGGAATACTCAAATGGAAATTTAATATGGCCGATAATTATGAGAGTGTTGCCCAATTCTTTCCTTTAAATTCCATGATGAATTTAATTAAAGAACCTTTTACGCGTTTTAATGCTGTAAAATCTGCTGCCAATCAATTAGGAGAACAAGTGACTAAAGATTTTTCTGTACAACCCCAAGATATACTAATCGTCTTAGTCTGGACTGCAATCTTTATCTATGGAAGTTATTACTTAGTTAAGAAACGTGATTTGTAAAAAAAAATAGTTTAACTCACGATATTTGACATAGAACCATTCTTACTTAATGATAGCCATCAGATGCATGTTCAAGAGATTCCACATTAATAATTTTAATACGGCGACCTTTAACCTCTAGCAAACCTTCATTCTTAAAAGTAGATAACAGTCTAATAGCAGATTCTGTGGCAGTACCAATAGTGTTGGCAATCTCTTCTCTGGTCAACCTAACATCAATAAATCCTTCTGAATCAGTACCAAATATACGTTCTAATTGAATGATAATATCTGCCAAACGTTCTTTTACTGATTTTTGAGCCATCATTGAAATAGATGAATTGGCTTCGTTTAATTGATGAGAGATATTTTTCATCAACTGTAATGAGAAAGAAGGATTTACTTTAATCGCATCTAGAATTTTCGTCTTTGGAATAAAACAGACTTGCATATCTTCAAGAGCTGTAATGGTCAAACCTGAAGGCTCTTCACTTAATACAGAGCGTTGTCCTAACATATTACCTTGACGAAGAAATTTTACAATTTGACTTTTACCATTAGTATTTAGTTTACTCAATTTACATTTTCCACTCTTTAAACAATACAAACCGTTCATCATGTGTCCTTCGGTTACTATATTTTCTCCTTTTTTGATATTTAGAGTAGTTTTACTCCGTGTAAATTCTTCTAACTCCTCAAAAACAAGCGTACTAAACTCGTTATCGTTCTTAATAAAACAATGTTCACAAGCACCCATGGTGTATAGTTTTTAGATTATTGTAAATTTGCCACAAATGTAATTCAAAAAATTGATATTTATCAGTTTTTGACATTTTTGTTTTCAATCTATTAAGCAAATGAGCGATAAAATATGTTACCACTGTGGTCTTGATTGTGGTAAAAACCCAGTAGAATTTAATGACAAATGTTTTTGTTGTAACGGTTGTAAAACTGTTTACGAAATTCTTAATCAAAATGAGTTGAGCTGTTACTATGATCTAGATCAAACTCCTGGTACAATTCCTAAAGAAATACAAGGCAAATTTGATTACCTTAATAATCCTGATATTTCAGACAAACTTATCGAGTTCTCAGATGGTACAACTAGTGTTGTAGAATTTCTAATTCCATCCATTCATTGTAGTGCGTGTATTTGGGTATTAGAAAATTTAGGAACTTTAAATCCTGCTATAATAAACTCTATAGTTAATTTTCCAAATAAAACCGTTCGAATAAACTTCAAAGCAGAGGAAGTAAGTTTAAAAGATGTAGTTGAACTTCTAGCATCTATTGCGTATGAGCCTTATATAAGTTTAGAAGACGCCGATAAAACTGCCAAAAATAAAATTAACAAAACACTACTTTATCAACTTGGTGTTGCTGCCTTTGGTTTTGGGAATATTATGTTACTCGCATTTCCCGAATATTTTGAAACAGAAGGCTATTGGTTTAACCATTTTAAATATATGTTTCGATGGATGATGCTTATTTTGGCAATTCCTGTTGTAGTATATTCAGCAAAAGATTACTTCATTACAGCTTATAAAGGGCTATCAAAAAAAATACTCAGTGTAGATGTACCAATAGCTTTAGGAGTTATTGTATTATTTTTACGAAGTAGTTATGAAGTCATTACAGACATAGGTCCAGGTTATTTTGATAGCCTAACAGGTTTAATTTTCTTTTTATTAATAGGAAAGTTCTTTCAGCAAAAAACCTATAATTTTCTTTCATTTGAACGTGACTATCGTTCCTATTTTCCCATTGCTGTAACTAAAATTGTTGCTGGGAAAGAGGAAAGTGTTCCTGTACAGGATATCAAAGAAGGAGATCGTTTATTGATTAGAAATGAAGAATTAATACCCATAGATGCCATTCTTATAAATGGAGATGGTTTGCTAGATTATAGTTTTGTAACAGGAGAATCTGTACCTGTATATAAAGGAACAGGAGATAAAGTATTTGCAGGTGGAAAACAAACAGGAGGAGCCATTGAGATAGATGTAATTAATAAAATGTCAGAAAGCTATTTAACTGAGTTGTGGAGTAATGATATTTTCAACAAAGATATACCTAAGAAGAATATTAAAAATCTTACCGATACCATTAGTAGATACTTTACCATTACAATAATTAGTATTGCCTTGATTGCAGGAGCATTTTGGGCTTTTAAAGATATTGGTATTGCGGCAAGTGTTATTACAGCTGTATTAATTATTGCTTGTCCCTGTGCTTTGGCCTTGGCAGCTCCTTTTGCAATGGGTAATATGCTTCGTATCTTTGGTTATAGAAAGTTTTATTTAAAAAATGATGCCGTTATTGAAGAAATGAGTAAAATCAATCATATAGTCTTTGATAAAACAGGAACAATAACAACCAACGAAGATAATCAATTAACCTATGAGGGAAAACCCCTTACCGACAAAGAAAAAGTAGCCTTAAAAATATTAATTCGCTCATCAAATCATCCTTTAAGCAGATCATTGAATAAGTATATTGAAGTTGATATTCAATCGGGTAAAATAGAAAATTATAAAGAAATAGTTGGAAAAGGAATAACGGGTACAGTAGACTTGAATGAAATTAAAATCGGCTCTGCACAGTTTGTTGGAGCTGAAGCCAAAACAAATCTAAGCACGACAATTTATATTAAGATTAATAAAGAAGTGAAAGGTTTTTATAAAAGTAAAAATATTTATAGAAAAAATGTAGCCTCTATTTTTTCCGACCTTGAAAAACATTATAAATTAAGTATTCTTTCTGGTGATAACGAAGGTGAAAAAAGCTACCTACAAAGTATATTACCAGATAAAACAAACTACTTCTTTAATCAAAAACCACAAGACAAACTTGACTATATCAAAAAATTACAAGACAAAGGAGAAAATATAATGATGGTTGGTGACGGTTTAAATGATGCAGGTGCTTTGGCACAAAGTAATGTGGGTATTGCAATTTCAGAAGACATCAATGTGTTTTCACCTGCATGTGATGGAATTTTAGATGCAAAACTTTTTAAAAAGTTACCAAACTTTTTAACATTATCTAAACAAACCATTAACACGATTAAATGGAGTTTTGGTTTGTCTTTCTTATACAACATCATAGGAATGTATTTTGCTGTTACAGCGCAACTTACACCTCTTATTGCTGCTATATTAATGCCTTTAAGCTCCATAAGTATTGTTATTTTTGTAACATTAATAACAAATATAATAGCAAATAAAAGATGATATTCTCTTTGTCAACTTGTTACAAACTAACAATTATCATGCTATGTTTCTATATTATTTTTATTTTTGCATAACTCACAAAAGAATAAAATGGAAGTAATATACATTACAATGGCTGTATCAGTACTACTAGGTGGTCTGTTTTTATATTTATTCTTCAAAAATGTCAAGACAGGTCAATATGATGATATTTACACTCCTTCTGTTAGAATGTTGTTCGATGACGAACTCGTTAAAGAGCCAAAAAAAGATAAAAAAGAAATAGTAGAAAAAAAATCTACACAATAATTTTTAACTAAAACCAAATTTTAATTAATCAAATCAAGTATGGAAAAACAACAATTTTACTACGATAACAAAATTGTAAAACTATTTTTCTGGGCAACTGTTCTATGGGGCGTTGTTGGGATGTTAGTTGGTTTAATGGTCGCATTTTTATTTCTTTATCCAAATTACCTAACTTTTGCAGGAGATATTTCTTGGTTGAGTTTTGGTAGATTACGTCCACTACACACTAATGCTGCAATTTTTGCCTTTGTAGGTAATGGCTTCTTTTTAGGAATGTATTACTCCATGCAACGGCTTTTAAAAACTAGAATGTTTAGTGACTTTTTAGGAAGAGTTCACTTTTGGGGATGGCAACTAATAATTGTATTAGCCGCTATAACTTTACCTTTGGGTTATACCTCAACTAAAGAATATGCTGAATTAGAATGGCCAATTGATATTCTAGTAACACTCGTTTGGGTTGTTATGGGAATCAATATGATTGGAACATTACTAAAAAGACGTCAACGTCATATTTATGTAGCTATTTGGTTCTATATTTCAACTTTTGTAACAATAGCAATGTTGTATATATTTAACAATTTAGAGCTTCCTGTTTCATTAACAGGTATGAAAAGTTACTCGGTATATGCTGGTGTACAAGATGCCTTAGTGCAATGGTGGTATGGACATAATGCAGTAGCATTTTTCTTAACTACACCAATGCTTGGTTTAATGTATTACTTTGTACCAAAAGCAGCTAATAGACCTATTTATTCTTACAGATTATCAATCATCCACTTCTGGACATTGATATTCTTATATATCTGGGCAGGACCTCACCATTTATTATATACTGCTCTACCAGATTGGGCACAAAATTTAGGAACTGTATTTTCAGTAATGTTAATATTCCCATCTTGGGGTGGTATGATTAACGGATTACTAACCTTGCGTGGAGCTTGGGATAAAGTTCGTGAAGATCCTATTTTAAAATTCTTTGTAGTCGCAATTACCGCTTATGGTATGGCAACTTTTGAAGGACCAATGTTAGCCTTTAAAAACTTAAATGCAATTGCTCACTATACGGATTGGATCGTAGGTCACGTACATATTGGTACATTGGGTTGGAATGGGTTTATCATAGCAGGTATGTTGTACTGGTTAGCTACTAAATTATTCAAAACACCATTATATTCCGTTAAATTAGCAAATGTACACTTCTGGATAGGTACAATTGGTATTTTATTCTATTCTATGCCGCTATATATAGCTGGATTTACACAAGCTTTTTTATGGAAACAATTTAATGAAGCTGGTGTTTTAGTTTATGGTAATTTCTTAGAAACAGTTACTCAAATTATTCCTATGTACGCCATGCGTGCCTTTGGAGGAACACTTTATTTTACAGGATATTTAATTTTAGCCTATAACTTAATTATGACTGCCAAACAAGGTAGTAAAGTTGAAGATGAATTAGCAGAAGCTGTAGCTCTTAAACCAATAAGTGGAAAAAGAATTAAAGGAGAAGGATGGCATACTTGGCTAGAACGTAAAACTGTTTTGTTTACTTTCTTAGCATTTGTTGCAGTTGCAATTGGTGGTGCTGTAGAAATAATACCTTTAATTTTAGTTAAATCTAATGTTCCTGTTATTGCAAGTGTAAAACCATATTCTCCACTTGAATTAGAAGGTAGAGATATATATATGAGAGAAGGTTGTAATAACTGTCACTCACAAATGATTCGTCCTTTCCGTTCTGAAGTAGAACGCTATGGAGAATACTCTAAGGTGGGAGAATTTGTATACGACCATCCATTCTTATGGGGTTCTCGTCGTACTGGACCAGATTTACATCGTATCGGTGGTAAATTCAATAACAACTGGCATTTTAATCATATGATGGATCCTAGTTTAACTTCTCCAGGAACTATTATGCCGAGATACTCATGGATGATTAAAAATGATTTAGATTACTCAACTATTGAAGAAAAGTTAAAAACTTTAGTTATTCTTGGTGTTCCTTATTCTGACGAAGAAATTGCAGGAGCAAAGGCACATTTACAAGCTCAAGCTAAAGAAGTTGAAGCTGCTTTACATCAAGACCCTGAATATGTTAAAAATTATGCTGATAGTAACATTCAAAATAAAGAGATTGTTGCTTTAATTGCTTATTTACAACGTTTGGGAACTGATATTAAAGCTAAATAAAACCGTAAAAAATAATGATACGTTTTATCAAGCATAACTTTGATACTATTGATGGTGTAGCGATATATCCTATCCTTGCACTATTAACTTTCTTTACTGTTTTTATTATAATGCTTTTTTTGGTCTTAAAAATGAAGAAAAAGCATATCGACGAAATCAGTAATCTTCCATTAGAAGATGATAACAATTTAAACAATGAAAATTATGAGTAATAACGAAAATATGAGCTTATGGACTCGATTTATAAAATCGGTAACCAAAGCTAATGAATTAGGAAACGAAGAAGATGTGATGCTAGACCATGATTATGATGGTATTAAGGAGTTAGACAATGTACTTCCACCATGGTGGGTATGGGGTTTTATTTTTACAATTGCAATTTCCGTACTTTACTACGTACTAATCCATATATTTGGATGGTACGGACAAGAAGATGAATATCAAGCAGAATTGGTAGCTCATGAAGCTAAAGTAGCTAAATACAAAGCAGATCATCCTGAACTTTACAAAACAGAGAATTTGATTGCTTTTACTGATGCTGCTAATCTTGAAAAAGGCAAAGAATTATTTGCAACTAAAACTTGTACAGTATGTCACCTTGCAGATGGTGGAGGTAGTATTGGACCAAATATGACCGATGATTATTGGATCTTAGGAGGTGGTTTTCAAAACATATTTAATACCATTGCCAAAGGTGGTCGTCCAGGAAAAGGAATGGTTGAATGGGAAAGCACAATCTCTCTAGAAGAACGTCAACAATTAGCAAGTTATATTTTAACACTTCGTGGAACAACTCCTGCTACTCCAAAAGCACCAGAAGGTGATTTATGGGTAGATGATAAAAACACAACTGATGATGAGGGCACTTCGGAAGAAGCAAAAGCCGAAGAAGTAGTAAAAGAAGTTAAAGAAGAATCCGTAACCGAATAATAGATATTTCCTGCTAAGATTTGAAAAACGCTGTAAGAAATGTTACTTACAGCGTTTTTTTGTACACAATACCCTGCTACATTTATCACAAGTTTTTATTTCAAAATACGTAATTTTGCACATCATTTTTTTTAATAAAATAATATGAATGAACAACATAATGAATCGTTTAGAGATACCATTGCAACCATTGATGATAGTGGTGAAAGAAATTTTATTCGACCAAAAAAACCAAAAGGAAAATTTTATAATTACAGAACTTGGGTAAGTTGGGTGCTTTTACTTATTCTATTTGTCTCTCCCTTCATCAAAGTTAATGGAAATCAATTATTTCTTTTCAATGTAAGTGAAAGACAATTTAACATCTTTGGTTATCCATTCTTTCCTCAAGATTTTCACTTATTTGCTATTGCTATAGGCATAATGGTAGTCTTTATAATCTTGTTTACTGTAATATTTGGACGTATTTTTTGTGGATGGCTATGTCCACAAACCATTTTTATGGAAATGATATTCCGAAAAGTAGAATACGCCATTGAAGGAGATAGAGCAAAACAAATAAAATTAGATAAACAGGAATGGAATGGTGAAAAAATTTGGAAAAGAGTTTTAAAATGGATTACCTTTTTTATCATCTCTTTTGTTATTAGTAATATATTCCTAGCTTATGTTATTGGTAGTGACGAACTACTTCTCTATATAAAAGAAGGTGTTTCAGAACATCTTAAGTCTTTTATCATTCTATTAGTTTTTACTGGTATATTCTATTTTATATTTGCTTGGTTTAGAGAACAGGTTTGTATAATTGTGTGTCCTTATGGACGTTTACAAGGTGTACTTTTAGACAATAAATCAATTAACGTAGCTTATGACTTCGTCAGAGGTGAAGGAGAAAATGGTCGTGGTAAATATCGAAAAAGTGAAGACCGTACTGCAATGGGTAATGGTGATTGTGTAGATTGTAAACAATGTGTTTTGGTTTGCCCTACAGGTATCGATATTAGAAATGGTACTCAGTTAGAATGTATCAACTGTACTGCCTGTATTGATGCTTGCGACGCTATGATGGATAGTGTTGGCTTTGATAAAGGTCTTATTAGATATGCATCTGAAAATGATATAGAAAAAGGAGAGAAATTTAAATTTAATGCACGACTTGGATTCTATGTTTTTATATTAACTGCTTTAACTGCCTTATTAATTTCATTAATGATATTTAGAGGTACTGTAGAAACAATAATTTTGAGACTTCCTGGACAAATGTTTACAACCGAAGGAGAAAAAGTGAGCAATGTTTATACCTATAAAGTGATTAATAAGAGTATGGAAAAGCTAGAGAATATTACTTTTAAGATTATTTCTCATACTGGAGAAATTGAATATATTGGTCTCAAAAACTTTGATGTAGCAAAGCAAAAACAAGTTGAAGGAACGGTGTTTATCAGAATAAACAAAAGTGAATTACACTCGAATAAAGAGAAAATAGAAATTGGTATATATGAAGGTGACGAACTAATTGAAGAGGTTAGTACTAACTTCCCGGGTCCAATGATGATAAAATAATTCAATTAAATAATAAATTATAAAGCCTCCAATATCTACAAGATATTAGAGGCTTTTTTTTAGGTAAACTACAAGACTGAGTTTGACCTGAGGTTACAAATTAAACTTATAGGTTATTCCTGCCAAAACCTGAATACCTTGTACTGGAAAATTATAATAACGTTCGTATTTTGTTCCTAATAAATTATTCCCTTTTGCAAAGGCTGTTAATCGATTAGTAAAGGCGTAGGATATTTGTGCATTTAAATCTAAATAAGTACCGTTAGTTTTAATAAACGTATCAATATCTCCAGCATAATGTGGCTGAAAACCAGCATCAAAAGGAACTTCTAAATCTTTTCTTTCGCTTAACATAAAGAGTTTTGCCGAGGCTGTCCATTTGTTAGCATGATAATCTGCAAATAAGGTAGTCTTTAAACTTGGTAAGTTCCAAGCCTCTTCATGGATATTCATATCATAAGATGCAAAATTAATGTTTCCACCAAATGTAAATTCCTTTGAGAAATCAATAGCCAACTCACCATAAAATGACATTGTTTTTACATCATCATAAACAATTCCAAATGAATTTCCTAACATATAAGCTTCGTCTACAGCTGTTATTCCATAAGTTTTAATTTGATTTTTGAGGTATAAAGCTTTGTTTCTTTCATCGCCATAGGAAGCTCTAAATAAATAATTAATATTACTAGCCAATTTACCTTTTACACCAGCAAAAGCTCTGTACTTTTCATCAGTCGGAACACTGAATAAGTTGGGTGCAATAAAAGGATTTTCTTGTGAAAAATCCTGATACGTATTAAAATACATACCACCTGTTGCACCACCGAATAAAGTAAGTACTTCTTCAATTAACTGATAGGAGGCATCCACATTAGGATATGCTTTAAATTCACCATTTGAGTTTTCTAAATCTACTGCATAATACAGTTTTGCTCCTAAATTTATACTTAAATTATCTCTTAATACTTCAAAGTTAGGTGATACTCCAAGATTTGCATAACTATATGAAATTGCTGTCTCATCACTATAATTTCTATCAAAGTCTCCTTTTAAGAAGTCTATATCAAATTGAAAATTAATCAACTCAGAAGAGATAGGCAACTCTAAAGTGGGTTGAATACGTATCCGTAGCTCAGCACTATTATAGTTGTCAGTAAGCCCGCTAACAGATGCTTTTGCCCCTTTAAAGAAACTATCATAATATTCTATTTCACCTCCAAGAACAACATTTAAATACATTTGCCTTGGATTTATACTTTCTAATAAAGCCGTATCAAAATCTATTTCAGGCAAACCATACCAGTTATATAGTTGATGTTGAGCTCCAAGATTCAGTTTCCAATCCATATCACGATTGCTTTGCTTAAAATAAACATCAAAATTAGAATCATAAAAAGAATCATCTAATTTAATTTCTTTAATACCACCTTGAGAGGAATGATGCTTTAGCAATACACCAAATTCGGCATCACGATTAGGAAAAGTTCTGATATAGGCTTCAAATAATGGCGTTGTATAATTACCAAAACCGGCAGAAATATAGTTATCAAATAAACGTTCTTTTTTTGGTCTACTTATTCCTTTAGCTTTTCCTTTTGAAGGTGTAAATGTCGAAGCCACAGGAACCGATTTTATTTTATAATCAACAACTTCTTTTTCAATGTTTTCATCTGAAACACTGGGATTATCCTTGAGCTTAAACGCATCAGATATAGTTGGCGTATAGGGTTTTACCACATTTATTACTTCAGTATTTAAAGTGTCTTTTGGCTGTTGAGCCCAAAGTGAAAAACTAATAAAACTGATTATTATTGTGACTATTATTTTATTCATTTTGTATTTTTTTATTGCTATGTAGCTTACTAATTTCTATAGCTAATTGATATGAATTTCCTTAACTTATTCGGGCAAAACTGAATCATTTGTTTTAGCTTCTTCTGCTTTAATTTTGTTTAGTTCTTGTTTTGCCTCTTGAACAACATCATCAAATTGTTTAAAATTCTTAATGACACTTTCTAATATATAAGTGGCTTGATAAGCATCTTTTAGAGCATAAAAGTTCTTTGCCATAACAACTAATCCTTTTGCACCCCAATATTTGTATGCAGCAAAATCTGCAGCAATTCGTTGTACGACAACATTGGAGTTTTTATAGTCTCCATCCTGATATTTAAAATAGGCATCATAGAATAAGGCTTCTGCTTTTAGTTCACCTGATGCGGTATTTTCTACATTTATATAAGCCGCTCGTGCTTTTATCTCATCGCCTGTTTTTATGGCAGAACGAGCAACTATTACATTGGCATCTGATTTAACTTTCACATCGACTCCTGATCTCGTTAAGACTTTTTCTGCATACCGAACCGCTTCATCGTAATTCTCTTTTTGATAATAGGCTTTCATCAAATTACTCTGTGCATATAAAATATTCTGCGGATGATCTGCAACCTCTTCTAATTGAATTAACAAAGGCATGGCATCATCCCATTTTTTATTATCTAAATAAATTTGCGTTAAACTAGAAAGTGATTGTTCTGTAAACTCATTTTGCTGTTGCTGTGTTACATATTGAAAATGCGGAATGGTCTCTGACTTCCTATTTTGACTTTCTAATGCCTGTGCTAAATAAAAATGTGATGGCAAAGCATGTAACCCATTTGGAAAGTTTTTTAAGTATTTTTTAAAGGCTATAATTGCCTTAGGATACGCATTCATTACATATTGCTTTTCAGCAGATTCATACATATCATTATCCAATTCTGCATCAGATACATTTATAAAATCTAGATTTTTAACCCATTCTGCATACTCATCTACTCTACCAGTATCAACATAAATTTGTCGTGCATTTCGAACTGCTTCTTGTGCAATAGCAGTATTTGGATAACGTCGTACCGCTTCTTTATATACCTGTATCGCTTTATCATTTTCATTCTCATTATAAAATAATAAACCTTTTTTAAGCAAAACTCTTGGTACAAACGAACTCTTAGGATGTTCTTTTAAAAGACGGTTATAAGATGATAATGCTTTAACAGTATTGTTGGCTCCTGTAAAAGTTGTTCCTAAAACATATAAAGCATCATCTCTATATACTGATTTTGGAAACGAACTAATAAGACTATTTAATAAACTTATTTTTTTGGTATTATTTTTTAAAAACCCATAACTAATTGCTTTTTGAAACCTTACATAATCAGCTGTTTTGGCATTGAGCTTTTCTGATTTATTATAAGCATTGATGGCATTTTGATAAGAACTGCTCACAAAATAGGTATCACCTAAACGCAAATAGGCATCATTCTTTTTAATAGGATCTGATGGCTTAGTATCAAGATAACTTTTAAAGAAAGCAGGTGCTTTTTGATAGTCTTTCTGTTTAAAATAGACATAAGCTATTTGGTAATCTACTATACTACTTTCTTCTAAAGTAGCTGCGACTGGCATTGATTTAAAACTTATATAATCATCTAATGCCTCTTCAAATAATTGCATCTGATAATTTGATTCCCCTTTCCAGTAAGTGGCTCTTGCTACTAATTTATCGTTTATAGGTTGTGTTAATGATTTTTCGAAATGAGTTTTCGCAGACTTATCTTGTCCTTCTGAAAATAATTGAACACCTCTTAAAAAAGCTACATTTTGATACAGTTCTTTATCTTCAATCTTTTTATTATTTTCTAGATAACTCAATGCACCCTTATAATCCTTTGAAACTACATAGGCACTTATTATTAAATCTTTAATACTATTTTTTTGGGGAGAATTTGGATAAGCTTCTAGAAAATCTTGTAAAACATCTGGCACACTTTTATAAGGATTTCCTATTTCATAACTCAATTTAGCATAATTCAAATAAGCATCTTCTTGAATACTCGGTTTAAATTTCATTTGACTTGCATTCCTAAATGCATTTAAAGCTTCTGATTTTTGATTTAGTTTTAAATAGCATTCTGCTAAATGATAAAAAGCATTTTGAGCTACTGCGTTATTTCCATCAATGATTTTATTAAAATGTGCTACTGCATTTTCATAATCCTGTTGTTGATAATAAGAATAACCTAATAAATAATAATCTGTATTGGTCCATTTATTTCGTTTTCCTTTATATTGTTTAAGATGTGGAATAGCTTTATCATAGTCTTCTAAATTAAAATAACTTTCTCCAATTATTTTGTTTATCTCTGATTTTTCGACACGCTTAGCAATCGATAATAAAGGTAAACCAGCATCTATAGCTTTTTGAAATTTCCCTAATTTAAAATTCATATCTGCCATATAATAGGAAACATCCTTTTTATAATTGGCATCTTGTGAAACTTCAGATAAGTATTTATCCGCATTATCGTAATCATCCTGTTGATAGGCAATATAACCATAATAGTATTTTGCTTGTGATCCATATTCTTGTGAATCTAAGAGCTGAACAAAATATTTTTTGGAAGCCGTATGATTTTTTGTAGTAAATAAGGAATATCCATATTTAAACAAATAGTTTTCAAAAGCACGACGGCTCATATTCTTATACTTAACTCTTTTTAACCATTTAAGGGCAAAAGTATACTTTCCATTGTCATAATAGTAAGTTGCTACCTCCATAAATGCATCATTACGTTTGGTGCTATTAGGGTATTTATCAACAAATTCTTGCATTAAATCATCTGCGTTTTGTTGTCCTAGACGTACCGCACAATTGGCAGCATAATAATCACAATTGGCGCGCATTTCTGAGGCTTCATCAAACTGAGCACGTACTTCCTTAAACGAATGTTGTGCAGCAACATAAGCTTTGTTATGGTATAATTCTAAAGCGTGATAATAGGCTTCTAATTCGTTGGTGTAGGTTGCGGTTTCTTGTGCTGTAAGTTGTGGCAACTGCCATAATACAACTAAAATAAAGAGAATTTTTTTTATCATTTTTCTTATTTAATACTAATTTGTTTTCGTTTCAATGAAATTCAAAAGTAGGCATTGTTACTTTTATAAACGATTTTTTAAGATAAAATTGTTTTGTCTACCGTTTTATACAAATCAATTTTAGCTTAACATAAAAAAAGTTACTTTTGTAAAAAACAAACACTATGCCACAAGCTATTTTACGTTTAGAAGATGTTTCCGTTTTTCAACGTGATAATTTAGTTCTATCAAAGGTCAATTTACTGATAAACTCAGGTGAGTTTTATTACTTAATAGGAAAAACAGGTAGTGGCAAAAGTAGCTTGATGAAAATGCTATATGGTGATTTACCTTTAGAAAAGGGAAAAGCTACCATCGTCGGATTTGACTTATTAAAATTAAAGGATAAGGAAATTCCATTTTTACGTCGAAAATTGGGTATTGTTTTTCAAGATTTTAAATTACTAAACGATCGCTCTGTTAATGCCAATCTAGAATTTGTATTAAAAGCCACAGGCTGGAAAGATCAAAGTAAAATAAAATTTCAAATTGAAAATGTATTAGATCGTGTGGGTTTAAAGAGTAAAGGATTTAAAATGCCTTTTGAATTATCAGGAGGCGAACAACAAAGACTTGCCATTGCACGTGCCTTACTAAACAATCCTATATTAATATTAGCTGATGAACCTACTGGAAATCTAGACCCAAGAACTTCACTAGAGGTCATGCAAGTTCTGGAAGAAATTCATGCTTCAGGTACTACCATTTTAATGGCAACTCATGATTATTCACTCATTATTAAACACAATCATCCTACTTTAAAATGTGAAGGTGGAAAATTGTTTGAAGTAGTACAACAAAAACAATAATTGTGCTTTCTATTGTAATTCCTGTATATAATATTAATTGCTATCCACTTGTGGAAAGCGTATTGCAACAATTGAACAGTTGTGATGTCAAATTTGAAATTATTTGTATTGATGATGCCTCTACACAATCATTTCATGAACACCAGAAATTTAATAAAATAAATACGGTTACTTATATTTATTTAGAAAAAAATATTGGTCGAAGTGAGATTAGAAATCTATTACTATCAGAAACAAATTTTGAATGGATTCTTTTCTTAGATGCTGATACATTACCTGTCAAAAATAATTTTATTAAAAAGTATCTTACACATATTAAGAACTTTCCAAAAAAACTCGTTGCTTTTGGAGGCTTAACTTATGATAAATCAGCCCTAACAACAAACAATAGTCTTCGTTTTAAATACGGGAATTCTCGTGAAAGTATCCAAGCAGAAAAAAGAAATAAGACACCCTATTCCTCTTTGTTAATGTCGAATACATTGGTACATAAATCAGTTTTTACTAAAGTACAATTTAGTAGTCAGATAAAAGAGTATGGTCATGAAGATGCTGTTTTTAGTTATGATTTGTACCATGCAGATATTGCGGTAACTCACCTAGACAATCCTGTTTACCACACAGGTATTGAGGATAATTCTATTTTTATACATAAATCAAAAACTGCTGTTGAAAATCTTTGGAACTTATATCAAAAAGGCTTGATAAATCCTGAGATTAATAAGCTTCTAAAATGGTATTTTAAACTAAAATTCTGGCGTATTGATACTATCTTATCTTTTATTTATTCCAGATTTCATCTATCTATAGAAAAATCATTGAGTAAGAAAAACCCTTCTTTATTTATATTTGACCTATACCGATTGAGTTATCTCTGTCTTATTTCAAAAAAATAAAACTATTTTTGCTTAAAACTATTTCAAATGGACTTAAATCTTATCCCACAAATAAAACATACAGATTCCCATAATTTTTTCTTGTTAGCTGGCCCATGTGCTATTGAAGGTGAACTAATGGCTATGCAAATTGCAGAACGAATTTTGACGGTAACAGACAAACTAAAAATTCCATTCGTATTTAAGGGTAGTTTTAAAAAAGCAAACCGTTCTCGTTTAGATAGTTTTACAGGTATTGGTGATGAAAAAGCCTTAAAAATATTAGCTAAAGTTCGGGAAGAATTTAAAGTTCCTACTATTACTGATATTCATAAAGAAAGTGATGCGGCATTGGCAGCTGACTATGTAGATATTTTACAAATACCCGCTTTTTTAGCACGTCAAACTGATTTATTAGTCGCCGCTGCCAATACAGGAAAAACCATAAGTATTAAGAAAGGACAGTTTATGAGTCCGAGTGCCATGAAACATGCAGTCAATAAAGTGATGGAAAGTGGTAATTCTCAAGTAATGATTACCGAACGTGGAAGTATGTTTGGTTATCAAGATATGATTGTAGATTATCGTGGAATTCCTGAAATGCAGCACTTTGCTCCTGTTGTTTTAGATATTACGCATTCTTTACAACAACCCAACCAAAATTCTGGTGTAACAGGAGGCAAACCTGAGTTGATAGAAACCATTGCACGTGCTAGTATTGCAGTTGGTGTTGATGGTATTTTTTTAGAAACACATCACGATCCAAGTATTGCAAAATCAGATGGTGCTAATATGTTAAAATTAGATTATCTAGAAGGTTTACTGACTAATTTGGTCGCTTTACGACAGGTTGTAAATAAATTGTAGTTTTAAAAAACTAATTAGTCTTTTACACAACGTACACAGTAACCTTTATTAGTCTTGGAGTCAACTTCTCGATAAACACCACTCTGCGAATAAGACAAAAATCTGAACCATGCGTTTGATAAATTATATTCACTAGAAGTCCAAAAACGAGCCTCATATCTCAAATTATTAAAGTTATTACCACCACTACGATAGCCACTACCAAATGCAGTAAAGCCACTTGAATTCGATCCAGAACTAGACACCCAATGAGCCGTTCCTGCCTCTTTTAATTTTTGTCCTACATTACCACTATTTCTCCAATATATTGCATCTGCATTTCCTGAATCCATACCCAGTTGTATTTCCATTGTTTTCCACTCTTCATCTGTAGGTAAATGCCAACCTGCTGGACAAATGCCTTGTACTCCTTCGGTTGTAGCATACTGCATCATCTCATCCCATTGGTAAAGCCCACCATAGGTATCACAATAACTTGAATTATTTTGGTAACAAAATTTTTCAATAGTACTATTATCTGATTGGTTAGTACCAGCATGAATTTCAGCCCCAATATTTAGGTTTTCTGCCATCCAACACTGACTGCCTATAGGCACTGTAGTATAAGTTGTTCCATCTCGAGTATCAACAAAAGTATTTCCACAAACAAATGGTGTGACTACATTTGTACCAATGGCAAGTTCTTTCCAGTTTGACGTTCCATCATCATAAAAATAGAATCGTCCGTCATCTGTATTAAAAACCATTAATCCGAATACTGGGTTTTCAATATCTGCTATTTCACTATAAGTCATCCGTGGAATTAAAATACCTTTTTCGGTACTTTTCACATCAAGCATAGCAGAAGCATCTGGGTTTGAGCCATCTGTGCTTATACCTACTTGGGCATTAGAAAAAAAAGAAGTTAGAAATACTAGTAAGATAAGAAGGTGATTAATTGAATTTTTTCTCATAAGATAAGATAAGATAAGATATAAAATGACGAAAAATACCTTAATAAAACTATTGCATTCAGGTATTTATCATCTGTAATGTATACTACGTCAAATTTACATATAAATTCTACTAAAGCCAAAGTATTTAATCAATAACAACCTCTTAAGTTTCAGATACCTAATCTATCCTAGATCTTAAATGTAAATCCACTTGAGGAAATGGAATAGAAATATTATTCTCAATAAATTTTTGATTTATTATGACTCTAATATCACTTTTAACACGTTCAATTCCAAACAAATTTTTACTAAAAAACAACAAACTAAAATCTAAAGAGGAATCTCCAAAGTTTATAAAACGGCTTTCAACTGACTTTTTGTTTAATACATCTGGATGTTCGGTAGCACTTTCATTTAGAACCTTCATAACCAAATCTACATCACTTCCATAAGCTACTCCAACATTAATCCTAAAAAGTGTTTTCATCGATTGATTACTCCAGTTTATCACTTTATTAGTCGTTAAAAACGAATTTGGAAGTGTCACAATTATTTGCTGTCGGTTTAAGCCTTTAGAAGTCCGAAACCCAATTTCTTTAATAATTACAACATCTCCATCAATATCTAAGATATCACCTACATTTAAAGATTTGTCAAAAAGTAATATTATTCCAGATAAAATATCATTAAAAGTTTGTTGTAACCCAAGTCCTACTCCAACTAACAGTGCTGCAGATCCAGCCAATAAAAAAGTAAGTTTAATGCCAATTGCTTCTAGCATTAGCCCAATTGCCACTATCCAAACAATATACTTTATAATTTGAAATAAGGCAAAGGAATTCCCTGCATTTAATTTGTTAAATTTGTGTTTACGGTTAATTGTTTTCTTAATTAAGAATAAAATTAATTTTGTAACAATATAGATTGTTACAACTGCAAATACTTCTAACACCACAAGAGAATTCTCTTTGTAGTGAAAGAGTTCAAATTCTAAAATTGAATATATACTTTCCATCTAGTCTGTGTTTTTTATAGAATAGGATTATTTACTTAATACAAAAGGGGTTATTTCACACGAATCTTGTCAGGAGCTGACTTCACCATTTCACCATCCATATTAAACTCCCAAACACCTGTTTTCTTACCATTTTCATAATTTCCTTTTGCAAACACTTCACCTTTTTCATCATAAATAATAGCATAACCATGTAAAATACCATTTTTATAAGTTAAGTTCTCATTCTCAACACCTTTATCACTATAACGAATACGATTACCGTGAAGCTTGCCTAATTTATATTTCGAAACTTCTGTTAATATCCCTGACTTATAATATATCTTAAGTTCACCATTTAATAAACCATTTTTATAGGTTTCAGTCGATAAAACTGTTTTTCCATCACTAAAAAAATAGATCCAAATACCCATTCGTTTTTTTCCATCCATTTGACCTTGGCTCTCTAAAACTCCTTTATTTGAAAAAAATTGAACATCAGCTATACTATTAGTTGCCGTAAACTCTTTGATTACTACAGGATGTTTTTCTCCGGTAATGGCATAAAATTTAAATGTTCCTACTTCTTTACCATGATTAAATTGCCCTTTATATCTGATATTGCCATTCCGATGTAATTTCTTCCAGTCACCATGACGCTTGCCTGCTGTATCAAATTGATTTAAATTTGATTGAGCAGCTAGCATCGTAGTTATAAACAAGAACAAAATAACAGCTATTTTCTTATCCATTTTTAGTTTTTTATGAAATATGAGTATAAAATTCTTTAAATATTATTTTAAACCATTCGGTATAAATTTCAGGTTGAATCTCAATATCTTTTCTTATGTCGTCTAAAGACATCCATTTATAGGCAGCCACTTCCTCAGGATTAATAATTGGTTTGTCATTATAGGTTCCCGTCATAACATGGTCTAACTCATGTTCCGTTAATCCGTTATCAAACGGAGCTTTATAGATGAACGAAAAATTCTCTTGCAGTGTACAAGCAAAACCCATTTCTTCTTGTAAACGCCGTTTCCCAGCATCTAAATTTGATTCTCCATCACGTTGATGGCTACAACAGGTATTCGCCCATAACAACGGAGAATGATACTTTTCAGCCGCACGTTGCTGTAGCATTAGTTTATTATCGTCATTAAATATAAACACCGAAAAGGCACGATGTAAAAGCGCTTTTTTATGTGCTTCCATTTTATTCATCAACCCAATAGGTTCATCTTTTTCATTTACTAATATTACTTGTTCTTCTGGCATATAATAATTGTGATTTGAGTGCAAAAGTACAAAAATGAGACCATATTTCGTTTCTTGCAATAAATGTATATTTGCGGGCTGAAAAGAGGTAAAAGGTAAAAGGTAAAAGGTAAAGCGTAAAGCGTAAAGCAAAAGATACAAATATGGGATTTATAGAAGAAATAGCAAGAAGACGCACATTTGGAATTGTATCGCATCCAGATGCTGGAAAAACTACTTTAACGGAGAAGTTATTGCTTTTTGGTGGTGCAATTCAAGAAGCAGGTGCTGTAAAAAATAATAAAATTAAGAAAGGAGCTACTTCTGATTTTATGGAAATTGAACGCCAAAGAGGTATTTCTGTAGCAACTTCAGTTTTAGCATTTATCTATAAAGACAAAAAAATAAATATACTCGATACGCCTGGTCACAAAGATTTTGCTGAAGATACTTTTAGAACGTTAACAGCAGTTGATAGTGTAATAGTCGTAATTGATGTAGCAAAAGGAGTTGAAACACAGACTGAAAAGTTAGTTGAAGTCTGTCGGATGCGACAAATACCAATCATTGTCTTTATCAACAAATTAGACCGTGAAGGTAAAGATGCTTTTGATTTATTAGATGAAGTAGAGCAAAAATTAGGATTAAAAGTGGTGCCTCTAAGTTTTCCTATTGGAATGGGATATGATTTTAAAGGAATTTATAATATTTGGGAAAATAAATTGAATATTTACTCAGCTGACAATAAACAAAATGTCTCAAAAGGAATTGAATTTACAGATCTTGACAATCCTGAATTAGATGAATTAATTGGAGAAAATTCAGCAGCAACTTTACGAGAGGAACTTGAATTAATCCGTGAAGTATATCCTTCATTTGATCAAGATGCTTACTTAAATGGTGAACAACAACCTGTATTCTTTGGCTCCGCATTAAATAATTTTGGAGTTCAAGAACTCTTAGATTGTTTTGTCGAAATTGCACCAGCTCCTTTAGCAAAAATGAGTGATACTCGTTTAGTGAAACCTAATGAGGAAAAAATGGCAGGTTTTGTTTTTAAAATT
This sequence comes from Flavobacteriaceae bacterium, assembly GCA_029934835.1. Classification (GTDB taxonomy): domain Bacteria; phylum Bacteroidota; class Bacteroidia; order Flavobacteriales; family Flavobacteriaceae; genus DQTL01. Next base: position 21,927 of record JAOZLL010000026.1, read on the forward strand.
CATGCCAATATGGATCCTAACCACAGAAACCGATTGGCTTTTATAAAAATTGTATCTGGTATTTTTAAAAGAAATGCACCATATACGCATATACGATTAAATAAAAAATTCAAGTTTTCAAGTCCGAATACCTTTTTTGCAGAGAAGAAAGAAATCGTAGAGGAATCATTTCCAGGTGATATCGTAGGTTTACACGATACAGGTAATTTTAAAATTGGTGATACACTCACCGAAGGTGAAATAATGAGTTTTAAAGGTATTCCTAGTTTTTCTCCTGAACACTTTAGATATATTAATAATGCTGATCCGTTAAAATCTAAACAGCTTTATAAAGGAATTGATCAATTAATGGATGAAGGTGTGGCTCAATTATTCACATTAGAGATTAATGGTAGAAAAGTAATTGGAACTGTTGGTGCGCTACAATATGAAGTAATTCAGTATAGATTAGAACATGAATATGGTGCAAAATGTACTTATGAAAATTTAAATGTTCACAAAGCTTGTTGGGTACATCCTGACGATGCATCAAATGATGAGTTCAAAGAATTTATACGAATAAAACAACGTTATTTAGCCAAAGACAAACAAGGACAAATGGTGTTTTTAGCAGATTCTGCTTTTTCTATTCAAATGAGTCAACAGAAATACCCAAGTGTAAAACTTCACTTTACAAGTGAATTTAAATAAAGAAGTGGCTATTAGGTTTTGAATATTAAGTGTTTAATTTTCAATACATTCCTAACAATTCAGCTAAATGCTTTTTATCACCTAAATTTTCCTATAGATATAATGTAAGCTGTGAAAAAATCTTACGCCACACTCAGGTTATAAGTACCTTTCTTTGGGACTTCTTGTTGGATCTCCAGAATCCCTTTTCAAATTTACAAATCGTAAATTTACTTACATTCTCTCGGGCATTTCAATTCCCAATAAGCCAAAAGCACTTTGAATAACATCACCCACTTTCTTAGAAAGTTGAATTCTAAATATTTTTTCTTCATGATTATCTGAAGCAAAAATTGGAACACTTTGATAAAATGAGTTAAACACTTTCACCAAATCATAAGTATAATTTGCAATTAAAGCTGGACTGTGATTTTTTGCAGCAAGTTGAATTACATCTGGAAAATCTTGTAATTGTTTTACTACTTCTCTTTCTTTTTGATGTAAATCTATTGCAACTCCTTTGGAATAATCAAAATCAGCTTTTCGCAACAAAGATTGAATTCGAGCATAGGTATATTGAATAAACGGTCCTGTGTTTCCGTTAAAATCAATACTCTCTTTTGGGTCAAAAAGTATGCGTTTTTTAGGATCAACTTTTAGAATATAATATTTTAAAGCACCCATACCAATAATACGATATAGGTTTTCTTTATCACTAGCTGAATAGCCTTCTAGTTTTCCTAGTTCCTGAGAAATAGTTCGTGCAGTATCCGTCATCTCTTGCATTAAATCATCGGCATCAACGACTGTTCCTTCACGTGATTTCATCTTCCCTTCTGGTAAATCAACCATTCCATAAGATAAATGGTATAAGTTATCAGCCCAATCAAATCCTAATTTTTTAAGAATTAAAAAGAGTACTTTAAAATGATAATCTTGTTCGTTTCCAACCGTATAAACCATACCGCCAACATCTGGATAGTCTTTTGTTCGCTGAATGGCTGTACCAATATCTTGTGTCATATAAACAGCTGTTCCGTCGGCACGTAAGACAATCTTTTCATCTAATCCTTCTGCAGTGAGATCTATCCAAACTGAACCATCCTCTTTTTTGAAAAATATACCACTCTCCAAACCTTTTTGAACAATATCTTTTCCTAATAAATAGGTATTACTTTCAAAATAATTGATATCAAAATTGACTCCTAAAGCTTTATAAGTAACATCGAACCCATCATAGACCCATTGATTCATTTTTTTCCACAGCGTGACTACTTCGGTATCTCCTGCTTCCCATTTTTTAAGCATTTCTTGAGCATCTACTAATAACGAAGCTTTTTTCTTTGCTTCATCCTCAGACATACCAGAAATCACTAATTTTTGAATTTCGGTTTTGTATTCTTTATCAAATTTTACATAATAATTTCCAATCAACTTATCTCCTTTTAAACCAGTTGATTCAGGTGTTTCATTTTTCCCAAATTTTTGATAAGCTAACATTGATTTACAAATATGAATACCTCTGTCATTAATTATCTGTGTTTTATAGACTTTATTTCCTGCTGCTTCGATAATTTCCGCAACAGAATATCCTAAAAGATTATTACGAATATGTCCTAGATGCAAAGGTTTATTAGTATTCGGGCTAGAATATTCAACCATCACTGCGTCCTTTGATACAACTTCTTTAAAACCAAAATTAGAGCTATTAAACACTTGATAGAACGTATCTCTTAAGTAAGCATCACTAAAAACTAAGTTTAAAAAACCCTTAACCACATTAAAATTGGTTATTTCAGCAACATTCTCTTTTAAATATTCACCTAATTTTGTCCCTATCTCAACAGGATTTCCTTTAATCTGTCTAAGAAAAGAAAAAACTACAATAGTAATATCTCCCTCAAAATCTTTTCGAGTGGTTTGAAATTCTACATTTTCTATAGAAACATCAAATAGTTTTTGTAGTGCAGTTTGAGTAGCTGATTGTAATATATTTTGGATGGTCATCTTTTGTTCTAATTATTTTGCGAAAATACATAACTCTATTGAACTTACAAAGCTAGAGCGTTTATCAAAATATGATTCCAAAATAAATTAAAGCTTTTAAACCTTTTAATTAAATCTGTGTCTAATAAAAAATCATACTTTTGAAGCATGAAACTTTTTTTTCCCCTATTAGTCGCTTTTACAGTATTATTGGCCTGTTCAGATGAACCTGTTACATTAGATCTTGATCCTATTGATGAGATGTACTTTCCTCCTATTTCACAAACTACTTGGGAGACTATGAGTTTGACCGATGCCGAATTCAATGAATCTAATTTACCTGATTTATTAGACTATCTTGAAGAGAAACATACAAAAGGTTTTATTATTCTAAAAAATGGAAGAATTGTAATTGAAGAATATTTTAATGGTCATTCACAATCAAGTTCTTGGTACTGGGCATCGGCAGCGAAAACCCTTACTGCAACCACTATTGGAATTGCACAAAGTGAAGGTTATCTTAATATCAATGATGCTACAACTAATTATCTTGGTGCAGGATGGACAAGTGCCACAACAGTACAAGAAAATGCCATTACAATAAAACATCAACTTAGTATGACAACTGGTTTGGATGATGGAGTTGCCGATCCATTTAGTTATGAACCTCAAGATTTACAATACCTAAATCAACCTGATGTAAGATGGGCTTATCATAATGGTCCATATACCTTATTGCAAGAGGTTATTAGTAATGCAACTTCTCAAGACTTTAGAAATTATTTTTATGAAAAAATACGAGATAAAATTGGAATGGATGGATTTTGGATGTCATTTGGAAACATAGAAGTATACACAAGCACAACAAGAAGCATGGCACGTTTTGGTCTTTTAGCTTTAAATGATTTTATTTGGCATGAAGTACCCATAATTCATGATGAAATTTATACGCATGATATGATAAATACTTCACAAAACATTAATCCATCTTATGGATATTTATGGTGGTTAAATGGTAAAAATTCTTATATGATGCCACAGCTACAATATTCTTTTTCAGGAAGTTTAGTGCCAGATGCTCCAAGCGATATGTATATAGCTATGGGGAAAAATGACCAACGAATTTATGTTATTCCAAGTCAAAATTTAGTAGTAATTCGTATGGGTGAAGTAGCAGATAACTCCAATTTAGCACTTTCTGATTTTGATTTATCTCTTTGGTCAAAAATCAATACAGTTATTAACAATTAATTGTCTACAACTTTTAAAAATGCCTTAAATACCACTTGTGAAAAAATGTAACTTTGTTATATATGCAAGCATTGTCAGCATGGGCAATAAAGTTTCATTAGATTCAAAACAAATTACTAGTTTATGAGTTGAAGTAGAGTTTAATCTAAAAAAACATTAGAATGTGTGATGTTGCTACTATATTAAGAGTTCAAACGAGTGCATGAATTTAAAATATTTTTCAAGCTACTCATGAATACGCGCAACTATATGAGGTAAATGTGCATCTATTAAGTAGACTTGGCAAGGAAATTGTGATAACGTATTCAGAACCTATTAATCGTGGTGTGGAAATAACAAGCGATGTCGCTGATTCAAAGCATTCGATAATTTTAGATCAAGTTGAAAATGGAGTTGCCACCAGAATGGCAGTAGTATATTTATTAGCCCAACAAATTAAACGCGAGTAGCTATGTTAGAAATTATGAATAAAGAGAAAAACATTGTAGTAGGACCAAAAAATGAAAGTTTATCAGAATTTAATGCTGATTTTCAAAAGAATTACCCTGAATTTTTAAGTAAAAATATCATCGTGGATTTGAGCGAGGTTGGTATTAGTAAAGTATCAGAAATTTTAGTATTTTTGAATACGGCAATTGCACACTTCGAAAATAGAACGAGTTTTGTGATTATTGCTCAAGGTATTGATATTGATTTATTACCTGATGAGTTAGTCGTAACACCTACCATGATTGAAGCTTTAGATATCATTGAAATGGATGAAATTGGTAGAGATTTAGGTTTTTAATTATTTATACATATACCCCTATGATAAAAAATTTACTTTTAATATTATTTCTATCTGTTACATCAGTAGCCTTTTCTCAAATTGCTGAGAAAAGTAACACTTTAACGGAATCAAAACAAGAGACTTTCGGAAAAACATTAAATGAAGTTGGATCTTATCCCAATCCATTTAGTGAAACAACAAAGATTTCTTTTTTTTCAACGATCAAACAAAATGTATTTTTTGAAGTAAAAACAGTACTTGGAAAAAGTATTCATAGGCAATCCTTCAAAGTAAAAACTGGTGAAAATATATTGTATTTCCACAGAGATGAGTTAGTGTCTGGGATGTATCTCTATACTTTACAAACAGACAACGAAGTAATTTCAAAACGATTAATTGTAAGATGAGTTTACAACTTACTATTTTAGGTTGTCATTCTGCTACTCCTCGCGTCAATGCACATCCAACAGCACAGGTATTGCAAATAAAAAATCATAATTTTTTAATTGATTGTGGTGAAGGGACTCAAGTTCAAATGCGTAAATACAAGATAAGTTTTGCTAAAATAAAGCATATTTTTATTTCACATTTACATGGGGATCACTTTTTTGGATTAATTGGTTTGATTTCAACATTTGGGTTATTAAACCGAGAGAAAGAACTCCATATTTATGGACCAGTTGGTCTTAAAAAAATCATTCAATTACAACTAGAAATTTCAAATTCAAGAGCTGGTTTTCCTATCGTTTTTCATGAATTAAAAAGTACCAAAAGCGAACTTATTTATGAAGATAAAAAAGTTACAGTACATACAATTCCATTAAACCACAGAATTTATACAAATGGATTTTTGTTTACAGAAAAACTAAGTTTACGGAAACTTAATATTAAAGAAGTAAAATCTTACCCTGAAATAGAACGTTGTGATTATTATAATCTTAAAAAGGGAAAGGATTTTGTACGAAATGATGGTAGTATTATTGAAAATGAAAAGCTAACTTTACCACCTCGTAAACCATTAAGTTACGCTTTTTGTAGCGATACTTCGTATACACCTGAGATTATTCCGTTAATAAGAAATGTAGATATGTTGTACCATGAATCTACTTTTTTGACAGACAAAGAAGAATTAGCAATCAAAACAGGTCATAGTACGGCATTTCAAGCAGGAAAAATTGCTGCTTTAGCACAAGTCAAAATTTTGTTATTAGGTCATTATTCCAATCGCTATAGAGTGCTACCTGCTTTCCAAAAGGAGGCTCAAAAAGTATTTCAAAATACACTTTTATCGGTTGAAGGTAGTACTTTTGAAGTAGAATAGGGATACAATTACTGTGAGTAAGGTCGTTTACTACCAACTTGTACCTTAATTTCCTTTTTTAATTCTTCTACAATATCATAAACAGCTGGGCAAATAGCTGTATTTGTTATGGTTAATTGTGCCAGTTGAATAAATTTTCTACGATTAGTATGCGGATATTCAGTACAAGCTTTTGGTCGAACATCATAGATAAAACAATAGTTGTCATCACCTAAGAAAGCACAAGGCACTTCTTTTAATATCCAAAAATCGTCTTCATCAAGATCTAAATACTGTTCAATAAATTTGGCTTCTTTCATACGCAAGTGTTTCGCAATTCGTTGAATATCCTTTTCAGTAAAAATAGGGCTGGTCGTTTTACAACAATTTCCACAGGCTAAACAGTCTGTTTGTTGAAATACTTTGTCATGAATTTTTTTGACTACAACATCTAAATTCTTGGGTGTACGTTTTTTAAGAATTTGAAAGTATTTTTTATTTTCTACCAACATTTCAGCAGCTAGTTCGGGGAGTTTTAGTAATTTTTCTTGCATGATATTTAAAGTCCTTTTTTATCAAATATCCACCTTCAATAACCTGTGAATTAGCGTATTTGAGTGGAAATATACTATTTTATTTATAGATTACGTTGTCTAACAGCCTCAAAAATTAAAATTCCTGCAGCCACAGAAACATTCATAGAGTCAATTTTTCCCTTCATAGGAATAATAATATTTTGTGTGGTATTACCCAACCATTCATCAGATAAGCCCGTTGCTTCTGTTCCAACAATTAGTGCAGTTGCTTGTGTGAAATTTTGCGTATGATATACTTTGGCGTTATCTTTTAAGGCAGCACAATAAATATTGAGATTATTACCTTTTAAAAAATTTAGAATTTCTGTTGTACTTCCCATTGCAATTTGATTGGTAAAAATACATCCAACACTAGAACGTATAATATTAGTGTTATACAAATCAGTAGTTGGGTTAGCTATCAAAACAGCATCAACATTAGCGGCATCGGCAGTACGTAAAATAGCTCCGATATTTCCTGGTTTTTCAGGAGCTTCTGCAACTAGAATTAATGGATTATTGTTGTTAAGATTAAGCTGATCTAAACTATGAGTTTTAGTTTTAACTATGGCAATAACTCCTTCAGTCCCATTTCGATAGGCAATTTTTTGGTAAATTTCTTTTGTGATTTCGATATAGTCTATTGTTGTCTCATTACTAATAGTTGAGAGTTTGCCAAAAGCAATAATTTCAGGTACAAATAAAATAGTTTCAATAACATAGCCACCAGAAACAGCTAAGCCTAATTCACGAAGACCTTCAATGACAAAAAGTCCTGTTTTTTTACGTTCACGTGCTTTGCCTTGCAACTTGATAAGTTGTTTGATTAGTGGGTTTTGTGGGCTTGTTATCTTCTT
>JAOZLL010000155.1 GCA_029934835.1 Flavobacteriaceae bacterium
TAAAATTTGTCCGATTAGGATTTCGTCTCCTATGGTTATGATTTCTGCATTCATTTTTTTAACCGCTAAGGCGTAAAGGCGCAAAGAAATATTTTATTTTCTTAAAATTACTTTTTCAACTGCTGCAACAATTGACTTGCTGTCTAAATTGTATTTTTCCATCAACTGCATTGGTGTTCCTGATTCTCCAAAACTATCATCAACTGCTACAAATTCTTGTGGTGTTGGGTTATTGACAGCCAAAACTCGTGAAATACTTTCCCCTAAACCTCCTAATTTATTATGTTCTTCTGCCGTAACAATACATCCTGTTTTTTTTACAGAATCTAAAATGGCTTTTTCATCGAGTGGTTTAATCGTATGGATATTGATTACTTCTGCACTAATTCCTTTTTTCTCTAAAACTTCTGAGGCTTGTAGTGCTTCCCATACCAAATGACCTGTTGCAACTATGGTCACATCTGCACCTTCTGTAAGATTAATTGCTTTTCCTATGATAAATTTCTCATCTGTTGGCATAAATACAGGTACTTTTGGACGACCAAAACGTAAATAAACCGGACCGTCATAATCAGCTATTGCAATAGTTGCTGCTTTAGTTTGGTTATAATCACAAGGATTTATCACCACCATTCCTGGTAACATCTTCATCATACCAATATCTTCTAATGTTTGGTGTGTTGCTCCATCTTCTCCCAATGTTAATCCTGCATGTGATGCACAAATTTTTACATTTTTCTCTGAATAAGCAATTGCTTGACGTACCTGATCATAAACACGTGCTGTAGAAAAGTTAGCAAAAGTTCCTGTAAATGGAATTTTTCCTCCAATTGCCAAACCGGCTGCCATACCCATCATATTTGCTTCTGCAATACCTACCTGAAAGAAACGTTCAGGATGATTGGCAGCAAAATCGCCCATTTTTAGTGACCCAATTAAATCGGCACAAAGTGCTACTACATTCGGATTGGTTTTCCCTAATTCGGTAAGTCCGTCTCCAAATCCGGAACGGGTATCTTTTTTTTCTGTGAAGGTGTATTTTTTCATTTGTTTAAAAGTTTCTCGCAAAGACGCAAAGACGCAAAGAGACTACTATTCTCCTTATGCATAAAATAGGTCTTACAATGAATAATTTTATGATCTAAAGTTTGTTTCGCAAAGATATTATTTTTTTAATGTCTCTGAATTAATTTTTTTGATGTTTTCAACAAATAAAAAAATGTTACATTTTTTTCATCAAAAAAGCTGATTATCTGATTTATTGTTATCCAATTTATTTATTCTTTGCAAACAAGATGAAAAACAATTTAAATCTTTGTTATTCCGCTATTTACATCTTTGAAATTTCATGTATCTCTATCAAAATAAAATACAAAAATCATTGATATAATAAGATTTTAGGTGTAAATTTGTTAGGGTTTGTCACCATTAAAACATGTTATCATGATTAGACGAATTTTAGTACTACTTGGGATTTTTCTATCCATCTTTAGTTTTGCTCAAAATGAGGAAACTAGTAAACAACAAAACTTTACCTTATCGGGTTATATCAAAAATGATTTCTTTTGGGATTCTCGCCAAACGGTTTCAGCACGTGAAGGTAGTTTTCTTTTATGGCCATCTGCAATAGACGAAGATATTGATGGAAATGACAGCAATGCAAAATCTAATTTTAATTTTTTATCCCTTCAAAGTAGGTTGTCATTTTCATGGAAAGGCACAGAAGCGTTTGGTGCTAAAATAGCAGCTAAAATTGAAGGTGATTTCTTTGCACAAAATAATGATAATATCAACTTATTTCGTTTGCGACATGCTTATGTAAAAATGAATTGGCAGCATACAGAATTGCTCGTTGGACAATATTGGATACCGATGTTTACCACTGCTTGTTTTCCGGGAACTGTTTCATTTAATACAGGAACTCCTTTTAATCCATTTGGACGTAATCCGCAAATAAAAATCTCATATTCTTTTGACAAAATTAAACTGAGTGCTGTAGCTCATTCACAAAGAGATTGTAGCAGTAGAGGTATAAATGGTGTTTCAAGTGAATACCTTAGAAATTCCTCTATTCCTGAAATTACAGGAACGATTGACTATAAATCGGATAAAATAAGTTCAGGTATCGGTGCTGCATATAAAAAGATAGTTCCCCAATTGAAAACCGATCAAGGTTATGCTACCCATCAAACTTTGAGTAGTTATAGTACTTATGCATTCTTAAAATATAAAGCTCCTAAATTTACCATTAAACTTAAAGGAATATATGGGCAAAATACTCCTGATTATTTAAGTATTGGTGGCTTTGCAGTAACCAAATATGATGCATTAACAGGAGACCAAGAGTATGAACCCATTAGCAGTATTTCTACATGGACAGATATTTCATCAAATGGAAAAGAATGGCAAGTAGGTGTTTTTGGTGGTTATACTCAAAATCTTGGAACGAATTCGGCAATTACAGGTGATATTTATGGTCTTGGAACTACTATTGAAAGTGTATATCGAATTTCCCCAAGACTTATTTATACTACTGGAAAAGTACGATTGGCTTCCGAATTAGAGTATACTGCTGCAAATTATGGAACTTCGTTTGACACTAAAAATGTAGCCATCACAACTGAAACAACATCCAATTTAAGGATTTTATTTGCTGTCTATTATTTTTTTGACACTAAAATAAAATGAGAATATAATTTAAACTAAATATATATATTATGAGTACAAATTTAGCAAATCCTGCACCATTAGGTTTAATGGGCTTTGGTATGACAACTGTATTGTTAAACATCCATAACACCGGACTATTTCCTCTGGGAGCTATGATTATTGCCATGGGAATATTCTATGGAGGACTCGCACAAGTTATTGCTGGTATCATGGAATTTAAAAAAGGAAACACTTTTGGCACTACTGCTTTCACCTCATACGGATTTTTCTGGCTAACATTAGTCGGACTAATCTTATTTCCAAAATTTGGATGGATAGAAGCACCACCACAAGCTTTTATGGGTTGGTATCTATTTACTTGGGGTGTTTTTACATTCTTTATGTGGATTGGTACTTTTGGTAATAATAGGGCACTTCAATTTGTTTTTCTAAGCTTATGGATTCTATTTTTATTATTAGCAATTCAACATTGGTTCGACTCAAAAATTATAGGTCAAATTGCTGGTTGGGAAGGCATTATTTGCGGAGCATCTGCTATTTATTTAGCTATGGCAGAAGTTATTAACGAAACACAAGGAAAAACGCTGTTACCTTTTGGGGAGAGGAAAT
>JAOZLL010000002.1 GCA_029934835.1 Flavobacteriaceae bacterium
AATTAGGAATTAGTTTTGATGCTAGATTATTTGAAAAAGTAACTAAAGGATTAGGCCCTTCTATCTACAAAGCTGATGCTGAATCTGTATCTTGCACACAAGAAAGTGAATTAGCAACTGTTAAGAAAAACTTCTTAATGAAAAAATTAGGCTGTGCAGATGGTCCAAAATTGGATGCAGCTATTGTAACAGTTTGTGAGAAATTAGGAAAATCTAATCGTAATAAATACAGAGCTCAATTCTACTACTTATTAGTAAAAGAAATGGGTAAAGAATCTGTTTACTAAGAATTCAACCAAATTTTATTATAATAGGAACCGCTTGCCTTTGGCTTGCGGTTTTTTTTATCGTGTAAAAACCCATTCAGTTGTAGTAGACAACTTTTCATCAAAACCATAAGCATTCACGGCAAAGGTTTTAAGTTTTTCGACATTTTCTATTTGATTATCTATTGCAAAACGTGTCATCATTCCTCTGGCTTTTTTTGCATAAAAACTAATAACCTTGTATTGTCCATTTTTAAAATCTTTAAAAATTGGTGTAATTATTTTAGCCTTAAGATTTTTTGGTTTTATGATTTTGAAATATTCATTACTCGCTAAGTTTACAACTACCTCATCAGTCTTTAGTTCATTGTTAATTTCATTGGTCACTTTTTCTCCCCAAAACTCATAGAGGTTTTTGTATTTGCTAACCTTCAATTTACTTCCCATTTCTAAGCGATAAGGTTTAATCATATCTAATGGTCTAAGTACACCATATTGGCCTGATAACATCCGTAACGTATTTTGCAAATAATCAATTTTATTTTCAGAAATTGTATAAGCATCTAATCCCACATAAGCAGCTCCTTTAAATGCGTAAACTGCTTGTCTCAAATTGGTCACCTCTTTCCATTCTTGATTTCTTTGCCAATTTAATTCAGCTAACTTATCAGAAATATGCATTAAATCAGCTAAGTTTTTTGGAGATTTTGAACCTAATACCACATTGAGCTTATCTGCTTCTTTTGTGAATATGGTTTCACTTGTTCTTAGTGTTGGTACAAGTGATTCATAATCTAATGTCTTAGCTGGTGAAAGTAGAATTCTCATATGTTATAATTCATTTATTCTATTTTGAAAAATATCCAAAAATTGTGCTACATGGTAGCCATCCATTAAACCATGGTGTACATCTATTGTAAATGGCATTAATTTCTTAGCATTTTGATCAAAATATTTTCCAAATACAAACTTAGGAATTCCTTTGCCTTTTTCATCACCATTTCTGGCATGTTTAATATTCGTGTAAGAAAACCAAGGTAACATACTTCCGTGTATAACTGCCAATTCGTTTTCTTTAGCCTCAAAATTGACACTGTTAGTTGTTTGGTTCTCTATCAATTCTTTACCAACTTTATTATAACCTTCAACCGAATCATTAGAAGGAAAGTAACAAAAGAAAAAAGTATTGTCAGTATTTAAAACTGTAGAACCCATTATCATATTTTCGCTATCATAGACTACTCCATCCTTTAATCGCAAACGAAATTCAGTAATACTATTTGCTGCTTCCGTTGCATAATAGTATAAGGAAAGTGTAAATGCTAGATTATTCTCCTTACAAAAAGAGTACAATTTAGTAACATCTATATTTAGACTAATACTAAAAAACGGATCTTCATAATCTTTAAAAAAATCGAATTGTCCTTTTCGATTCCAGGTAGTTGTGTTGAATTTAATCATAAGTACTCTACATTTGAAGTACAAATATATTCAAAAGAAAACTTTGTCAAAGCACAAAGCCTTGACAAAGTTGAAATCTAATTTTTATAACCAATTTATATTAAAAATTATTCGTGTATTCGTGGCTATCAATTACTAAAAACAATACTCATTTGCCTCAATAACTTGAGCCGCAATTTCCTTACGTAAAGCAATTATATTAGGATAATTAACATATTTAGTAAAGCGTTTTAATCCCATTAACATCATACGTTGTTCATCACCATCTGCAAAATAAAGTATTGCTTCTTTTGCATTTTTAGAAATACTTTCAACAGCATTAAACAAATTGAGTTTTGCAATTGCTATTTGACCTGATGTTTTGTCCGCACCATTCTTTATAGCTAGTTTTTCCGCTTTTAATATCGCAGACTCTGCCATATAAATCTCAATCATCAATTCAGATGCAGCTAGAATAAGTTGTTGATGGTTTTGCAAGTCCATTGCATATTTTTGAACAGCACTACCAGCCACCATTAAAAATGCTTTTTTAAGCTTCGCAATCATTTCTTTTTCTTCTGAAAACAATTCTGAATAATCAGGTGTTTCAAAAGAAGGTATTGCCATCAAACTCTTACCTACTGCTGTTGCTGGACCAATTAAGTCAATTTTTCCTTTCATTGCTTTTTTAAGCAACATAGAAACCGTTAACAAGCGATTAATTTCATTTGTTCCTTCATAGATACGCGTAATACGCGCATCACGCCAAGCTGCTTCCATTGGTGTGTCTTCAGAGAATCCCATGCCTCCAAAAATTTGAACTCCTTCGTCTGTAACTTCTTGTACTGATTCCGAAACATAAACTTTTAAAATTGCTGCTTCAATGGCAAACTCTTCAAAAGCTTTCAGTTTAGCTTTAACTAAAGACATTCCACCTGCTTCTAGTTCATTGATCTTATTCTCAATATCTTTTGCAGCTCTATAAGATCCAGCATCACTGACAAAAGCCTTAGTACTCATATCAGCTAATTTTTTTTGAATAGCACCAAATTGAGCAATTGGTGTTTTAAACTGAATACGTTCGTTAGCATATTTTACTGATTCGGTAATATCTCGACGTTGTGCATCAGTACATCCTGCAGCTAATTTAATACGTCCTACATTTAAAGAGTTTAAAGCAATTTTAAAACCTTTTCCTCTTTCTGACAACATATTTTCTACTGGTATCTTGGTATCAGTAAAAAACATCTGACGTGTAGATGAGGCTCTAATCCCTAATTTATGTTCTTCTTCTCCAAAAGTCACTCCATTAGAATTTTCTTTATCATATTCTAATACAAAAGCGGTAATATTTTTATCATCTTCTATACGAGCAAAAATTATAAAGATCTCTGCAAAGCCTGCATTAGAAATCCACATTTTTTGACCGTTAATTAGATAATACTTTCCATCATCAGATAATACGGCTGTTGTTTTCCCTGAGTTGGCATCACTACCAGCTTCAGGCTCAGTTAAACAATAAGCTCCAAATTTTTTCCCTGCGGTTAAGTCAGGTAAATATTTCATTTTTTGTTCTTCTGTACCATATAGATATATTGGCATGGTTCCAATACCCGTATGTGCTCCATAAGCAGTCGATAAAGAACCTGATATACCTGAAATATAATCAGTAACTAACATGGTAGCCACAAATCCCATCCCAATACCACCAAATCGTTCTGGAATTGAAACTCCTAAGAAGCCCATTTCACCCAATTTAGTCATTGTTTCTCGTGTAAAAGAATAGTCCTTTTTTTCAAATCTCTCTCGGAAAGGTGCTACTTCTCTATCTGCAAATTCTTTGACTGCATCACGCATCATCTGTTGTTCTTCAGAGAACTCTTCTGAGATAAATATTTCGTCACTTTTTACTTCTCTGATTAGGAATTCGCCTCCTTTGATATTTGCCATTGTAGATGTTTTATAGACTCAAGAATCAAGAGTCAAGAATCAAGACTGATTCTTACTCCTAAACAACTTTTGTCGTTAATGTTAAAATCTCGTTTGCATGCCTGTAATCATGCGTTGAATCTGTTGTATTCTATTTTCTAATTCTTTAAATTTTTCTTCATTAATATATTTTTCATTAAAAGCAACAATTAGTTGGGTTTCCCATTCAAAAGCGGAACCCAAACTAATTCCTAAATACTTGTTGAAATGTTTATCAGTATTTGTACTAGTACCTTCTGCAATATTTGAAGGAATTGAAACAGAGCATCTATTCATTTGATTCGTTAATCCAAATTTTTCAAAATCAGGAAAAGATCTAGTTAATTCATATGTTTCTGAAACTAGCTTTATACTTTCTTCCAAATATTCAATTTCTTGAAATTATGTCTTTTCATAATTTTTTTAGCTTTTAGTCGGGTCAACTCTTGTCTCTTGATTCTTATTTCAACAACTCAAAAATTCCTGCAGCACCTTGTCCAGCACCTACACACATGGTCACCATTCCATATTTTTGTTTGCGTCTTCGCATTTCATTAAAAAGTTGTACTGATAGTTTAGTTCCTGTACAACCTAATGGATGTCCTAATGCAATGGCTCCACCATTTACGTTAACAATATCTGGGTTTAAATCTAACTCACGATGTACAGCAATAGATTGAGATGCAAAAGCTTCGTTAAGCTCTATCAATTCAATATCATTTAATTTCATGCCAGCACGTTCTAGTGCTTTAGGCACTGCTGCTACAGGTCCAATTCCCATAATACGTGGTTCCACTCCTACTGCTGCAAAAGACACTAGTCTTGCAATTGGATCAACATTGAGTTCTTTTACCATTTCTTCGCTCATAACTAGAACAAATGCTGCTCCATCACTCATTTGTGATGAATTTCCTGCGGTAACACTTCCTCCTGCCGCAAATACTGGGCGTAATTTTGCCAATGCCTCAATCGAAGTTCCTCTACGAGGTCCTTCATCGGTATCAACTACATAAGATTTGGTTTTCTTTTTTCCATTCGCATCTACATAAGTTTGCTCTACTGTGATTGGTACAATATCATTTTTAAACGTCCCATTATCTATAGCTTTTAAAGCTTTTTCATGCGATTTGAATGCAAATTCATCTTGATCCTCACGAGAAACTTTAAACTGTTGTGCTACTGCTTCAGCTGTTAGACCCATTCCCCAATAATAATCTTCATGCCCTTCCTTACTTGTTTTATAATCTGGTACGGCACGATAACCACCCATAGGAATATAACTCATGCTCTCTACTCCACCAGCGATTATACAATCTGCCATTCCTGATTGAATTTTGGCAATGGCAATACTTATCGTTTCCAAACCTGATGCACAATATCTATTAACGGTCATACCGGCAACATCATCAATTTTTAATCCCATAAGAGATACCAATCTACCAATATTTAAACCTTGTTCGGCTTCAGGCATAGCATTTCCAACTATTACATCGTCAATACGCTTTTTATCTAATTCTGGTACTTTTTCTAATAAATACTCAATGGTTTCAGCAGCCATTTCATCGGGTCTTTTAAAACGAAAAACTCCTCGTGGCGCTTTACCTACTGCTGTTCTGTATCCTTGTACTATATATGCTGTTTTCATGTTTTTATAATTTTTAATTACGAAGCGGTTTCCCAGTTTTCAATGTATGTTCAATACGTTCAAGGGTCTTTCTTTCTGTAAGCAAACTCATAATTGCTTCACGTTCTAGCTCTAACAAATATTGTTCTGATACAAATTGAGGTTCTGACAAATCACCACCTGCCATAATATATCCAAGTTTATTTGCTATTAATTGATCGTGTTCAGAAGCAAAATATCCTGCTTTTAAACTATCTGTTCCGACTAAGAACATGCCTAAAGCTTGTTTTCCTAATACCTTAACTTTCATTGGTGCAGGTTGTGTATAACCATCTTCTAACATCTGAATAGCATAGCGTTTTGCTACAGCAATTTGACGTGCCTCATTAACCACAACAATATCTTTTCCTTTTTGGTAAAAACCTAAATCAAAAGCTTCATGTCCTGAAGTTGCTACTTTAGCCATAGCTAAATTGATAAAAGCATCTCGTAAACGATTGAGTTTTACGTCATCTTTTGCCCAAAGTGCTGATACACGACGTGTCATCTCTTTTGTACCAGCTCCAGCCGGAATAATTCCTACTCCGAATTCAACTAAACCTGTATAAGTTTCTGCTGCTGCAACCACTTTATCAACATGCATACTCATTTCTAAAGCTCCACCGAAAGTCATACCACGTGGTGTAATCAAGGTTGGAACAGATGAATAACGCAAACGCATTACCGTATTTTGGAAGTGTTTTACTGCCATTGCCAATTCATCATATTCTTGTTCCACTGCCATCATAAATACCATAGCGAGGTTTGCTCCTACGGAGAAATTAGCTGCTTGGTTTCCTAATATCACTGCTTCGTATTCTGTTTCAGCTAAATCTATTCCTTTATTAATGGCTTCTAAAACACCACCACCTAAAGTATTCATCTTAGATTGGAATTCTACATTCAGCACTCCATCACCTAAATGTTGGATACTTGCATCTGCATTACTCCATATAGTTTTCGCTTCCCGAATGTTATCTAAAATAATAAAAGCATCTTGACCTGGTATTTTTACAAATTCCTTTTTAGGAATATCATAATAATACTTGGCGCCATCTTTTACGGTATAAAAAGAGGTGATTCCTTTTTCGAGCATTTCAGCTACCCATTTGTTAGGTATGAAGCCTTCAGCTTTCATCATTTCGATTCCTTTTTCAACACCTATGGCATTCCATATTTGAAATGGCCCATGCTCCCATCCAAAACCGGCTTTCATGGCATCATCTAAACGATATAATTCATCTGAAATCTCTGGAATTCTATTAGATACATATTGAAATAATGGTGCAAAAGTCTTGCGGTAAAATTCTCCTGCCTTATCTTTTCCTTTTACTAAAACTTTAAAACGATCAATAACATTATCAATAGTTTTAGTCAGTTCTAAAGTTGGGAATTTTACTCGCTCTTGATTTTTGTATTCTAATGTATCTAAATCTATAGACTGAATTGATTTTTTACCATCAACTACCACTTTTTTATAAAAACCTTGTTTTGTTTTACTGCCTAGCCATTTGTTCTCCATCATTTTGGTTACAAAATCAGGAATGGCAAAGCTATCGTGCATTTCGTCATTAGGAGCATTATTCGCTACGCCATTTGCTGTATGCACTAAGGTATCTAAACCAACTAAATCAACTGTTCTAAAGGTGGCAGATTTTGGGCGACCGATAACCGGTCCCGTCAATTTATCAACTTGTTCTACAGTTAATCCCATGTCTTTTACGACATGAAAAAGGCTCATAATACCAAAGATACCAACACGATTACCAATAAACGCAGGAGTATCTTTAGCTAAAACTGCTGTTTTTCCTAAGAATTTTTCACCATAGCTCATTAGGAAATCTGTTACGTCTTGCTTACAATCTGGTCCTGGAACCACTTCAAATAACTTTAAATAACGTGGTGGATTAAAGAAATGTGTTACAGCAAAATGTTGTCTAAAATCTTCACTACGTCCTTTATTCATATAATGAATTGGGATACCTGAAGTGTTAGAAGTAATCAACGATTCAGGTTTACGATATTTTTCAATTTGTTCGAAAACAATCTGCTTGATATCCAAACGCTCTACCACAACCTCAATAACCCAATCACAATCTGAAATTAGATGTAAATCATCATCAATATTACCAGTTGAAATTCTATCAGCAAAATCTTTATGATATATTGGTGATGGTTTTGATTTTAATGAAGCTTGCAAACTGTCATTTACTAAACGGTTACGTACTACTTTATCTTCAAGTGTCAATCCTTGAGATTTTTCTTTGTCGTTAAGCTCTCGTGGCACAATGTCAAATAAACGGACTTGTACACCGATGTTAGCGAAATGACAAGCTATTCCTGATCCCATTATTCCAGAACCTATGATAGCTACTTTTTTAATCGCTCTCTTCATATTTATAGTATTATATTATTAGTATTTATATTTAGATGTCTTACTTATAATTTTTTTACACTTTCTTGGTATCAAAGAAGGCATTTTCATTAATAAGTTTATTGATTACTTGTATTACTTCAAAGAAATTACGTAGTTGTTCTTCTGTTACATTTGCTTTGACCAAATCATTAAATCGTAAAACAACCTCTTTGGCAAAAGCCCTTTTTTCCTTTCCAAAATCTGTAAGTTTTATTATAACTCCTCGACCATCTAGAGGATTTTTTTTACGGTAAATCACTCCTTTATCTTCCATATTTTTTAATATTCTAGATAAACTTGTAGCTTCCATTCCCATATAAGGTCCTAAAGCTGTAGAAGGTGTCCCGTTTTCATAATCAATACTTAACAAGACAAAAGCTGTAGCCATAGTACTCTCATGTTTTGCAGCTTGTTCGTTGTACATTTTTGAAACAGCTTGCCAAGTTGCTCTTAAGTGATGATCTATGGATTCTTCTTTATGCATTTTCCAAAGATATAAAAAAATACTATGCACGCATAGTATTTTTGAAAAAATTATGCATGCATAGTATTTTTTTAACACTAATTTTGAATTTATAAGCAATAAAATGTAACGATTTCTATTGATACTAGACAAATTCATATATTTGACCACACTTTAAAAAAAATCATGAATCAACTATTACAAACAGAAAATATTGTTAAAAAATTTGGTGATTTTACTGCATTAAATGAAGTTTCAATCAGTGTTCCAAAAGCTAGTATTTTTGGGCTCTTAGGACCTAATGGTGCAGGAAAAACAACCTTAATTAGAGTTATCAACCAAATAACTTTACCCGACTCTGGACAAGTCTTATTAGATGGAAAGCCTCTACAATTAGATGATGTACAACACATTGGCTACTTACCTGAGGAACGAGGTTTATACAAAAGCATGAAAGTTGGTGAACAAGCTCTGTATTTAGCTCAACTTAAAGGCTTATCTCGAAGTGAAGCTCGTAAAAGATTAAAATATTGGTTTGATAAATTCGAAATTGGTGACTGGTGGGGCAAAAAAGTTCAGGAGCTTTCCAAAGGTATGGCACAGAAAATACAGTTTATTGTTACGGTATTACATGAACCAAAACTTCTAATTTTTGATGAACCTTTTAGTGGTTTCGATCCTATAAACGCTAATCTTATAAAAGATGAAATTCTTGAATTAAGGGATAAAGGTGCTACCATTATTTTCTCTACCCACCGAATGGAATCTGTTGAGGAACTATGTGAACACATTGCATTAATTGACAAAGCAAATAAAATTCTTGATGGAAATTTACAAGATATCAAACGTCAATTTAAGACCAATACTTTTGAAGTGGGATTACATACAATCGATTCTGAATCCCTTAAAAAAGAATTGACTTCTAAATTTGAAGTCAATACAGCGAACTTTAAATCACTAGAAGATGATTTAAAATTAAATATCAAAATAAATGCAAGTGATTCTGCAAAAGATCTAATCAACTATCTGTCAGGTAAAGCAGAAATAAACCACTTTGTTGAAGTAATACCGAGTGCCAGTGAGATTTTTATCAGAGCTGTAGAAAACAATAAAAAATAACATTAAGAAAATGGATAAATTAAAACTAATAATAGTTCGAGAATTTTTAGCCAAAGTACGTAACAAAACTTTTATTGTTATGACCATTCTGGGACCACTTTTAATGTTGGGAATGATTGCTCTTATGACTTTTATTACCAAATCGAGTATTGATAAAGCGAGAACAGTTTCTTATGTAAATAAATCTGAACTTTTTTCATTAAAAGATTTTCAAGATACAGAAAGCTTAAAGTTTATTGACCTTTCTCATTTAGATATTGAAACCGCTAAAGAAACAGTTAAAGACACCGACCAATATGGTCTTTTATATATCCCAAACAACAATATCATTGATGAAGTTGGTACCAAGATACAATTCTTTTCAAACGAATCGCCTAGTGTAATTTTTACCGAAAAAATTGAAAATAGATTGGACAAACGATTGGGCTTACTAAAGATGGAAGAACTCCATGTTGATATAGAAAAGGTAAATGCCTCTAGAATAAAATCAGAAATGCAACTTCAAAATTTTGAAGGTGAAGAAACATCCAAATTTATTAACGAAATAAAACTTGCCATCGGAACCATAGCTGGTTATTTTATTATGCTATTTATTCTGATTTATGGTGCTATGGTAATGCGGAGTGTTATTGAAGAAAAAACCAGTCGTATTATAGAAGTTATTGTATCATCTGTAAAACCTTTTCAGTTGATGCTAGGCAAGGTTTTAGGAACTGCAGCAGCAGGAATATTACAATTTATTATTTGGGGTGTTGTACTTAGTATTCTATATATATTTTTATTACCAGCCCTTGGTATTAACACAAGTCCACAAGTTAGTCAAGAACAACTTGAAATGGCAAAAGAAGTTGCTGCAAATACTAAAATTGAGTTATTAATTCAAGAGTTATGGCAATTACCAATTGCTACTATTATGATTTCATTCTTATTATTTTTTATTGGTGGATTCTTATTATATAGTTCACTTTATGCAGCCATAGGTGCCGCAGTTGATAATGAAACAGATACTCAACAATTTATGATGCCTGTTATTATGCCGCTAATGTTAGGAATCTATGTAGGTTTTGCAGTAGTCATTAACGATCCACATGGCACATTGGCAACTACATTTTCAATGATACCATTTACATCTCCTATTGTAATGATGATGCGAATTCCTCTTGGTGCACCACTATGGCAAATAGTAGTATCTTTGGTATTGTTATTGCTAACTTTTTTAGGAATGATTTGGTTTGCTGCAAAAATTTATCGCGTAGGAATATTGATGTATGGCAAGAAACCAAGCTATAAGGAATTGTATAAGTGGTTGAAATATTAGATATTAGACTCATAGACAAAAGACTATAGACTGATGTATGATTTATTTAACCTGAGATAAAAGACTTAAAAAAAATATGAGTAGAATATTAATTATAGAAGATGAAACGGCTATCCGTCGCGTACTTAAAAAAATAATTTCTGAAGAAAGCTCTAGTTATGAGGTTTTTGAAGCTGAAGATGGAATGAAAGGCATTGAACTCATCAAAGAAAATGATTATGATCTTGTCTTATGTGATATTAAAATGCCAAAAATGGATGGTGTTGAAGTATTACAATATGGTAAAAAAATAAAACCCGAATTACCCTTCTTAATGATCTCTGGACATGGTGATCTAGAAACTGCCGTAAGCACGATGCGTCTTGGAGCCTTTGACTACATATCTAAACCACCTGATTTAAACCGACTTTTAAATGCAGTAAGGAATGCATTAGATCAAAAAGAATTAGTCGTTGAAAACAAACGTTTAAAAAAGAAAGTTAGTAAGAATTATGAAATGATTGGTGAGAGTGATTCCATTAATCATATCAAAGAAATAATCGAAAAAGTTGCTCCAACTGAAGCTCGAGTTTTAATTACTGGTTCTAACGGAACTGGAAAAGAACTAGTTGCGCATTGGCTTCATGAAAAAAGTGAGCGAAGCAATGGACCTATGATTGAAGTAAATTGTGCTGCCATTCCTTCTGAATTGATTGAAAGCGAATTATTTGGTCATCAAAAAGGCTCGTTTACAGGTGCTAGTAAAGATAGAGCAGGAAAATTTGAAGCTGCAAATGGAGGTACCATATTTCTAGATGAAGTTGGTGATATGAGTCTTTCTGCTCAAGCAAAAGTATTACGAGCATTACAAGAACACAAGGTGTCACGAGTTGGTAGTGATAAAGATATAAAAGTAGATGTAAGAGTTATTGCTGCCACCAATAAAAACCTTAAAAAAGAAATTGAAGAAGGTAATTTTAGAGAGGATTTATATCATAGGCTGGCTGTCATACTTATTAATGTTCCTTCTTTAAATGAACGTAGAAATGATATTCCATTATTGATTCAATATTTCACTAAAAGTATTGCCAAAGAACAAGGAACAAGTGTCAAATCATTTAGTAAAAAAGCAATTAAACTATTACAAGAATACGATTGGACAGGAAATATTCGTGAGTTACGTAATGTAGTGGAACGCTTAATTATTCTCGGAGAAGAAGAGGTTTCTGAAAAAGATGTAAAATTGTTTGCTAGTAAATAGTAAAACTTAATATTTCAAAAATGAATTGGGATAACTATCAAGTCAAAAATATAGTTTCATTAAAAGACTATAAAAGTCTTGAAACCATTGAAAATGCTAAAAAAGAATTAAAAAAAGTCCGTAAACAGCTAGCTAAACTTCAAGATGCTATGTATGCAGAACATAAGCACAGTGTTTTAATCTGCCTACAAGGGATGGATACTAGTGGTAAGGATAGTTTAATTCGTGAGGTTTTTAAAAATATCAATGCCAATGGAATAAATATTCACAGTTTTAAAGTACCAACAAGTAAAGAACTGGCTCACGATTACTTATGGAGACATTACATTGTATTACCCGAACGTGGTAAAATTGGAGTATTTAATCGTACACATTATGAAAATGTATTAGTGACACGAGTACATCCTGGATATATATTAGGTGAAAATATTCCTAATATTAAAAGCATTACTGATATTGATGATAATTTTTATCATCAAAGGATGCAACAAATCAATGATTTTGAAAAACACTTGGTTGAGAATGGGACAATAATTCTCAAATTCTACTTACATCTTTCAAAAGAGGAGCAAAAAAACAGATTATTACGACGTTTAGACATTCCCGAGAAAAACTGGAAATTCTCTGCTGGTGATTTAAAAGAACGTAAACTTTGGTCAAAATATATGTCAGCTTATGAAGATATGCTTTCACACACTTCGAAACCTAATGCTCCTTGGTATATAATTCCTGCTGACAATAAAGAAACAGCTCGTTTACGAGTTGGTCAAATTCTTATAAATTTATTATCAAAATATGAATTTAAATACCCGATATTAACAGATGTTGATAAAAAAGAACTAAATATTTTTCGTCAAGAGCTAGAAAATGAGTAACTTGCGGTTAGAAACTCATCCAAAATAACATCCCTCTATTATAATTTTTTGTTGCCCCCAAGTATGTTTATACATATTGGACTAATTAAAAATTATAAAAGATGTTACTCTTTAATCAAATTTTCGGCAATTC
This sequence comes from Flavobacteriaceae bacterium, assembly GCA_029934835.1. Classification (GTDB taxonomy): domain Bacteria; phylum Bacteroidota; class Bacteroidia; order Flavobacteriales; family Flavobacteriaceae; genus DQTL01. Next base: position 12,902 of record JAOZLL010000002.1, read on the forward strand.
CAAGACAAGGAATTTTGGAAGCAATAATTTGCTTCATAAAAAATGTCATTATTTAAGTTTAACAATTAAAACAAAAGCTATGAAAACTTTAATTGCTATGTTACTACTTGTTGGTACCTCTATTTTTGCACAATCTGTTGCTATTCCAGATATTAGATTTGAAAGAGCTTTAATAGATTTAGGTATTGACTCTGACAAATCTGTAAATGGTATTGCTAATCTGGAAGATCTTATTTCAGTTACAGAGTTAAACCTATTCAATAAAGGAATATATGATTTAACTGGTATTGAGCATTTTAGCTCTTTACGTATATTAAATTGTTCTCAGAACAAATTAACAAGAGTAAATATTAGCACGTTAATCAATCTCAATAAATTTATTTGTAATAACAATCAAATTAGCTATTTAGATCTTGATAAAAACAAATACTTAGAAATCTTAGGATGTAGTGTTAATAACTTAACATCCTTAGACTTATCCAACAACAAACTTATCAAAAAAGTATACTGTAGTAGTAATCAACTAAAAGATATTAATATCAATAATGCTTCTCTAATCTGTTTAAATTGTGACAACAACAATCTAACCGAATTAAATATCAGTAAAGCGATAAACCTTGAGAAGTTATCATGTAGTAGTAATCTACTAAAAAAATTAAATCTTAATAATAACAAAGCTTTAACCAAAATAAATTGTAACAATAACAAACTATTTGCTCTTTGCCTAAAAAATGATCGTAATGATGTATTAGAAGTTGTAAATGCCACATTTAATCCTGGTTTAAAATGTATTGAAGTTGATAAATTAGAAAATGGAATATCAAGCTCATGGTTCAAAAGTCTAGAAACTAGTTTTTCTACAAATTGCTGTACAGCGATTCCAGATGAAAATTTTGAAAAATTACTAATAAAATTGGGATATGATTTTGGAACTCCTGACAAAAAGGTATTAACAGTATCAATTGACAATATACGATTTCTTGATGTATCAAATAGAAACATTAAAAGTCTAGAAGGAATTGAAGCTTTTAATGCTTTGGAAATTCTATACTGTTTTTCGAATGATCTTTCCAATTTAGACTTGAGTAAAAATACCTATTTAACAGAAATTAGATGCCAAAATAATAACTTAAAAATATTAAACATTAAAGGTTTATCTAAACTTAAACAGCTAAGCTGCAGTAAAAATCAATTATCATATCTAGACTTATCGTCTGCTTCACTTTTAGAAGAATTGTATACATCCAAAAATAAACTAGCACAAATAAATATCTCTAACTCAACACATTTACAGGTATTGTTATGTGACAACAATAGACTTAACAATCTATTAATTCCACAAACAAATCAAATAACTAATATTGATTGTAGTAGTAATTTTATTAAAAATATCCAAATAGACACTTTCAGTAATTTAACGAAATTCAATTGCTCAAACAATGATTTGGTTGAACTCGATATAACTAAAAACACAAAGCTATCATTTTTAAATTGTAGCAACAATAAAATAAAACATCTAATTTTAGAAAATCCTATATTAAATGTTTTGAATTGTAATAGAAATCAACTTAGCGTATTAGATGTAAGTAGATCAATGCTATTGACAAGCATAGAATGCGAACACAACCAACTGAAAATATTAGATTTAGATGATTTAAGTAATTTAAAAAAACTAGTAATTAATAATAACCTTTTAACTGAAATGGATTTTTCTACAAATATTTCGTTGACTCATATTAATTGTAGTACTAATCGTATTGAGAATCTTGATTTCACAAACAATTCAGTTTTAAAAAATTTATACTGTTCAAGTAATACTTTAAAAAGTATTAAACTTGAAAACTTAACATATTTAGAGCAATTGTATTGTCCTGACAACAAATTGAAAACTCTTGATTTAAGTACAAATACAAATTTAATAACTGTAAAATGTTATAATAATTACTTGACCTCTCTTTTTATAAATAATGGAAATAATGAATCTCTAATTAACTTTGATGCAGAAAAAAATAATTATTTAACCTGTATACAGGTTGATGATCCATTTGCTGCTTTGTCAAAGAAAGGAATATATCAAAACTGGAAAAAAAATACACTTGCCCAATATAGTGGTGGTTGTGATACCGAATTAAGTGTAAAATTTAAATAATAAAAAAAGGGAGTAAAAATTACTCCCTTTTTTTCTACATAAATTTTCTAATCTAATCTCTTAGAATAGCTCTTGAAATCACTATCTGTTGAATTTCTGAAGTTCCTTCATAAATCTGTGTGATTTTTGCATCACGCATCATACGTTCTACATGATATTCTTTAACATAGCCATAACCACCATGAATTTGAACAGCTTCAGTGGTTACACGCATTGCCATTTCTGCAGCATAGTATTTTGCCATGGCTCCCGATAAATCATAGTTGTTATGCTGATCTTTATCCCAAGCAGCTTTCATACATAAATGACGTGCTGCATCTATTTCTGTTTTCATATCCGCCAATTTAAATGCAATGGCTTGATGTCTACTAATTTCTTTTCCAAAAGCTTTACGTTCTTTTGAATATTGAAGTGCACGCTCATAAGCACCAGAGGCAATCCCTAAAGCTTGAGAAGCGATACCAATTCGACCACCACTTAAAGTTTTCATGGCAAAAGTGAAACCAAAACCATCATCGCCAATACGATTTTCTTTTGGCACTTTTACATCGGTAAAAAGTAATGAATGTGTATCAGAACCACGAATTCCCATTTTATGTTCTTTTGCACCAACTACAAAACCTTCCATTCCTTTCTCCATAATAAATGCGTTGATTCCATGATGTGCTTTTTCTGGATGTGTATGTGCAATTACTAAATAGATATCAGCAGTTCTACCGTTGGTAATCCAATTTTTTGTACCATTTATTAGGTAATGGTCTCCTTTATCTTCGGCAATTGTACGTTGTTTTGTAGCATCACTACCAGCTTCTGGTTCACTTAATGCAAAAGCACCGATTACTTCACCTGTTGCCAGCTTAGTTAAATACTTTTGTTTTTGCTCTTCTGTCCCATAAGTTTCCAATCCCCAACAAACCAAAGAATTATTTACAGACATGACTACGGAAGCAGACGCATCTACTTTTGATATTTCTTCCATCGCCAACACATAGGATATAGCATCCATTCCGCCACCGCCGTATTTTGGATCAACCATCATTCCAAGAAAACCTAGTTCTCCCATTTTTTTAATTTGTTCAGTAGGAAATTCTTCTTTTTCGTCTCGTTCAATAACACCTGGTAATAATTCTGTATTTGCGAAATCACGAGCTGCATCACGAATCATTATGTGTTCTTCTGTTAAGCTAAAATCCATATGTATAAGTTTATAATGTTAAAAGTTTGTAACGTTTTAAAGTTCTTATAGTAAAATATTTTATAATATATATTTCTCTTACTCTTTTAAAATTTCTCTAGCAATTACCAATTTTTGTATCTCAGTTGTTCCTTCTCCAATGGTATTAAGTTTGGCATCTCTATAAAATTTCTCTACAGGAAAATCTTTAGTATAGCCATAACCTCCATGAATTTGAATTGCTTCAGTAGCCGCTTTAACACCTACTTCAGATGCGTACATCTTTGCCATAGCACCAATTTTTGTCATCCGTTTTCCTTGATTCTTTAAAGAGGCTGCTTTATGTAGTAATAATTCCGATGCCTCAATTTCAGTTGCCATATCAGCTAATTTAAAGGAAATTGCTTGAAATCTAGCTATTGGTTTTCCAAATTGTTCACGTTCTTTAGAATACTTCAATGAAGCTTCTAAACAACCCTTTGCAATTCCTAAAGCTAAAGAACCTATTGAAATACGACCACCATCTAATACTTTTAACGCTTGAACAAAACCGTCTCCAATTTCACCCATTATCTGATCTTTATGTACACGGCAATTATCAAAAACTAACTCTGCCGTCTCAGAGGCACGCATTCCTAATTTATTTTCTTTTTTACCTGAAGTAAATCCTACTGTTCCTTTTTCAACAATAAAGGCTGTCGCATTTCTTCGTTCTCCTTTTTCACCTGTTCTTGCCAAAACTACAGCTACTTGTCCTGAAATTCCATGAGTAATGAAATTCTTGGCTCCATTAAGTACATAATAATCTCCATCTTTCTTTGCTTTGGTGGACATACTACCAGCATCTGAACCTGTGTTGTGTTCGGTTAAACCCCATGCTCCAATCCATTCACCAGAAGCCAATTTTGGCAAATACTTTTGTTTTTGTACTTCACTTCCAAATTCTAGGATATGACCTGTACACAATGAATTATGAGCAGCTACTGATAAACCAATTGAAGAATCTATTTTAGAAATTTCTTCGATAATCCGAATATAATCATGATAATTTAAACCCGAACCACCGTATTCTTCTGGCACTAAAACACCCATTAATCCAAGTTCACCAAGTTTTTTAAATAATTCTATGGGAAAAAACTGTGTTTCATCCCATTCCATCATATGTGGTCTTATTTCTCGTTCAGCAAATTCTTTTATAGCTGCTGCTATCATTTGCTGTGTTTCTGTTATTTCGTAATTCATTATTGCTACAAATTAGTATCTAAATAAGGATATAAAACTGTGAATAAATGAACAAAGAATATTCTTTTATTCGGCTGTCAAATATAAGCTAATTCTATCAAATTTATCGACTGGAAAGCTGTCAATTTTTTTAAGCTCATCCATAGACTGAATTTCAGCCATCTCATCTCTGAGTTCAAAGATTTTCTTGGTAAGTTTATAATTCATATAGGGTGCATGTAAAACTTCTTTAAACTGAGCTGTATTGATATTTATTCTCTTAATCTTTGGTTTTGATATAACCGTAAATCGTTGTAATACTTTATCAGCAACTTCTTTATCTAAATACCAAACTTCATAGATTTGTTCATCAATCATATAGCCTTTTAGTTTACTGCGGTATTTTAGAATACGTGCAGCTAATTTTTCTCCTATTCCTCTTACTTGTCTTAAATCATCCGCAGTTGCCGTATTCAAATCTTGTTTCTCTCCTGTAAAGTCATCTACTTTTTGAGGATACTTTTTGTATTTAGAACTTGTTGTTAAGGCAAAACCATCTTTAGAATAAGTATTTTTCTTTTTTTTATTGGTAACCCAATCAGGAAATTTAAAATAGGGACTAATTGCCGCAAACAAACTATCATTGACACCTGTTACCTTTTGGAATTCTTTTGCTGTATTAATGTATTGACCTGTTTTACGATATGCCAAAAGTCGATCAATCTCACTTACGCTCATTCCTAATTTATAGCCTTTATAATCAGTTATAAAACTAGGATTAAATGGATATATTTTAGGCTTCCTTCTCTCTATTTCGATAAGCTTCAATGAATCTATCTCTTTTTGAAAAGCCAAAATCTCAGGTGACTCCAAATTAAATACTGATTTACTAGAAAAGTCAGCAAAATGAAAAATTAACTGTAAGACAATAATAATACCTACTAAGACCACAACACCTATACGTTGAGATTTAGTATATCTTGGGATACGGGAAAATAAGCGCATTTTTTTAATTCTTTAAACAATAGCAATGTTTTGTTCTGTAAAGGTAGGAAAAATAATTAATAAGATCGCAAAAACACAAAAGACCACTCATGCCAACACTTCCAAAAATATATGAAGTATTTTTTCTTTAAGAAACGTTGTGTAATAATCTTAACTCTTTGTGTTTTTGCTCTTCTACAGAGTACAACAAAGAAATAATAAATGTAAATAACTAATACTTAGCTGCTTAAAGATTAAGATGCTTCTCTAAAAGACCAATTTAATAGAAACTATCTACTCAACTAGAAAAAAATCAAAATTTCAGAAAATCACCTCTTATCCTTCTTAAAACCAATAGCTAATAGATATCGATCAATTTCTTTACGGACCTGCGGAGCAAGCAATATTAAACCAATAATATTAGGAAATACCATGGCAAAGATCATAGCATCTGAAAAACCAATTACTGAATCTAAACTTGCTGATGAACCTATCACCACAAAAACTAAAAATAATAATTTATAAATAATATCTGTTATTTTACTTCTTCCAAATAAATATGTCCAACCTTGTAATCCATAATAAGACCAAGATAACATGGTTGAAAAAGCAAATAATATTACTGCAATAGTTAATACGATTGAAAAATTAGGAATTGCTGTATCAAAAGCCAACGAGGTTAAATCAACACCTGAAATTGATTCTCCAGTTGAATTTAATAAGACCTCTTTACTTTCATTGCCACCATAGCTAAATAGACCTGCTTTTAAATTCATGATAATAATTACTAAAGCAGTCATTGTACAAATAATAACCGTATCGACAAAAGGTCCTATAGAAGCTACAATACCTTCACTAGCTGGAAAACGAGTTTTAACCGCTGCATGTGCTATTGAAGCGGAACCAACACCTGCTTCATTAGAAAATGCTGCCCGTTGAAAACCAACAATCATAACACCTATAATTCCACCTAAAGCAGAATCTGCATTAAAAGCACCATTCCATATCTGAACAAAAGCTGTTGGAATAGAGGAGATGTTTAAAAATATAATAATCAATGCTGCGCCTACGTAGATAATCGCCATAAAAGGAACAACTCTTTCAGTTACTTTACCTATACGCTTGATACCTCCTATAATTACCGTGCCGACTAACAATGCCATAACAACACCAAACCAAAAACCAGCAGAACCTGATTGTAAATTAAATAAAAGTTTAAACTGCGCTGCTGCTTGATTAGCCTGAAACATGTTTCCGCCACCAAAAGATCCTCCAATAACCATAATGGCAAAAAAGACCGCTAAGAATTTACCAAAATAACCTTTAACACCTTTTGAAAGATAATACATTGGACCTCCATATATTTTTCCATCTTCACCTACCTCACGATATTTCACACCTAATGTTGCTTCTACTAATTTAGATGACATTCCTAAAAAACCAGCAAGTATCATCCAAAGTGTAGCTCCAGGACCACCGATTGCAATCGCAACGGCAACACCTGCAATATTCCCTAAACCAACTGTTGCTGATAAAGCTGCCGTTAATGCCTGAAAATGCGTTACTTCTCCTATAACATCTTCCTTCTGAATTGTTTCAAATATATCGCCTCCAGGTGTTGGGTCACCTGCCATAACATCTGCTCCATGATGATCTACATCATCATATTTACCTTTAGCTGCATTTATTGCAACTCCTAACAATCTAAAATTGGCGAATTTGTTATATAACGTGAAATACAGCGCTCCTAATAAAAGAATTATTATCACGATAGGCACGTCCATTCCAACGATAGTTACTGGATAAAAAACAACCTCTGTAACCACTTTTGATATTGGGGCAAAACCTGATTCAATGCGTTCGTCTAAACTCACTTCTTCTGTGGTTTCTTGTGCAAATAATAAAAAGTTTTGAAAGAATATAACAACTAGGAATACTATTTTTTTCATGGAAATCATGCTTTGATATTTATAAAAAACTAGCTTGCAATATCTATAAAAATTACAGAATCGACAAATAATTGAACACAATTGTTCGTTAGTCTCTAATAAAGCAAGCTAAATGTTGAAAAAAATAAAAAATAAGTCTTGTTACTAGCTAAAACTCTTCATGGAGTTTTTTAATTTGTTCTACATTACCCAAAACAATTAAAAAAGTATTTGGTTTTAAAATAGTATGTACATCTGGATTAATAATATATTCATGGCTAGCATCTTTATAACCTATAACTGAACAGCCTGTTTTCTTACGTAAATCCAAATCTAATAAGGTTTTATTAATAAACTCATCGGGTAATTCATTTACTGCAATCTCCTCTAGATTAGTTGTCTCTTTTCCTTCGATTGAAATACGTTCAACAAATTCAACCAAATCAGGTGTAACAATTAGTGATGCCATGTGATTTCCTCCAATTTTATCTGGCATAATAATATTATTGGCACCTCCTATTTTTAGTTTACTATAGGAAGTATCATTAGAAGCTCTACTAATTATGGTTAATCCTTTATTTAACTGACGTGCTGATAACACCACAAATAAATTGTCAGCATCAGACGGTAAAGTAGTTATTAAATGGCTTGCTTGCGAAATATTTGCTTTTTCTAAAGTTACATCATCAGTCGCATTTCCTTTAACATAAGTATAGCCATAGCTATCTAATTCTTCAATGATTTTCTCATCTGACTCTATAACGATACAATGCTTATCATAAGATTTTAATCTCTCAACTGCTTGTCTACCATTTCTACCAAAACCACAAACTATAGTGTGGTTTTTTAAATGTTGAATTTTTTGCTTCATTTTTCTTTCTTTAAGTTGTTCAAAAAAACTTCCATTTGCTATATATTCTGAAATCACAGAAACCACATACCCATAAATACTAATACTGGTTACAATTAAAAAAACTGTAAAAAGTTTTTCCATATCACTAGTAGGATGCACTTCACTAAAACCAACTGTGGTAACGGTAATAACCGTCATGTAGAGCGCCTCAATCCAAGTATAAGCATCAGAGAGTAATTTATACCCAAAAACCCCAATAGCAACCACTAGTAGAATCAATCCTAAAGCACGGTATAACTTATTATTAAAATTTATCATTTATTAATTTTAATATTAAAGATCAAAAACTGAACTTCGCTTAGTATAAATCATATCTTTTAAACGTAATAAAAATGCTAAAGTAAGATATAAGCCAAACGACAAACCTACTGTTACAAAACTAATATACACAAAGAACAAACGCACATTAGATGCTCGCATACCCAATCGATCTGCTAACCGAGAAAGCACATTAAATCCATGCTTTTCAAAAAAATATTTTAGCTGATAATCTAATCGCATTCTAATTTGAATATTTGTTGCAAAGTACAAAAACAACTGTCAATAATCAAATACTTTGTTAAAACTTCAGACTTCAAACTCTTCATATCAATTGATCTACTATTTTTACTATAATAACAATATAAAAATATAGTACATTTGTTGCTTGTCTAAAAATGAAAACTAAACAAACCTACATAGAAGTTTACGGTGCACGCGTTCATAATTTAAAAAACATTGATGTACAAATTCCACATGAAAAACTAGTGGTTATCACGGGGTTAAGTGGTAGTGGAAAATCTTCATTAGCTTTTGATACTATATATGCCGAAGGTCAACGTCGTTATATCGAAACATTTTCTGCTTATGCAAGACAGTTTTTAGGTGGTCTAGAACGTCCAGATGTTGATAAAATTGATGGACTTTCTCCTGTAATTTCTATCGAACAAAAAACAACTAATAAAAGTCCACGTTCCACGGTTGGAACTATTACCGAAATATATGATTTTTTAAGGCTGCTTTACGCTCGTGTCGCCGATGCCTATTCATATAATACAGGTGAAAAAATGGTTCAATATACCGATGAACAAATCCAAGAATTGATTTTTGAAACCTATCAAAATAAAAAAATCTATTTAATGGCTCCTGTGATTAAATCACGAAAAGGACATTATAAAGAACTCTTTGAAAGTATTGCCAAACAAGGTTTTATACGTGTTTTTATTGATGGTGAATTAGTCGAAATCACCAAAGGAATGCGATTAGATCGCTATAAAACACACGACATTGCCATAGTAATTGATCGCTTAGAAATCAACAAATCCTCTAAAAAGCGTCTACAGGAAAGTATCCTAACGGCACTCTATCACGGTGATAAAGTTATTCAAGTATTAGAATTAGCTAAACCTAAAACACCACGTTACTTTAGTAGTAATTTGATGTGTCCCACTACAGGAATTGCCTACCCAAATCCTGAGCCCAATACTTTTTCTTTTAATTCTCCCAAAGGAGCTTGTCCAAAATGCAATGGCTTAAGCTATGTACAAGAAGTTAGCTTAAAAAAAATAATTCCTGATGCTAAAATCTCTATCAAAAAAGGAGGTTTGGCACCATTAGGTGAACATAAAAGTTCTTGGATTTTTAAACAATTAGAACTTATTGCAGATCGCTATGAATTTAAACTTACGGATCCCATAGATCGTATTCCAAAAAAAGCCATGGATATTATTTTACATGGAGGTAATGAAAAATTTGAGGTAGTTTCAAAAACGATGGGAATTACACGTAATTATGCTATCGAATTTGAAGGTATCATCTCATTTATAGAAAACCAGTTTAAAAATAGTGATTCTTCCTCTATAAAACGTTGGGCAAAAACATTTATGGATGAAAATTCTTGTAGTGTTTGCAAGGGTAAGCGCTTAAAAAAAGAAGCTTTGCATTTTAAAATTGATGGTCATAATATTTCTGATTTAGCTCAAATGGATACCCGAGAGTTAGCAGATTGGTTGAAAAATATTGAAAAAAAACTAACAAAAAAACAACAAATAATTGCCCAAGAAATTATCAAAGAGCTAAGAACTCGAATTCAATTTCTATTAGATGTTGGTTTAAATTATTTAAGTATTGACCGTAGCTCAAAATCACTTTCTGGTGGTGAGGCACAACGTATTCGATTGGCTACTCAGATTGGCTCACAACTAGTTGGCGTTTTATATATTTTAGATGAACCTAGTATTGGTTTACACCAACGTGATAACCAAAAATTGATTGATTCGTTACTAAAACTACGTGATGTAGGAAACTCTGTAATTGTTGTAGAACACGACAAAGACATGATTCAACACGCAGATTATGTATTAGATCTTGGTTCTGGAGCTGGAATTCATGGAGGAGAAATCGTCAGTGAAGGAAATTATAAAGAACTATTAACCCACAACACACTTACATCAGATTATCTAACGGGTAGAAAAGAAATTTCCATTCCTAAAAAACGTCGAAAAGGAAATGGAAATAAAATGGTCTTAAAAGGTGCAACGGGTAATAATTTAAAAAATGTTAGTATTGAAATTCCATTAGGAAAATTAGTCTGTGTCACTGGTGTTTCAGGCAGTGGAAAATCAACACTTATTAATGAAACACTATATCCGATATTAAACCAACATATATATAATGGTGTTAAAAAACCATTAGCTTATGAAAGCATAAAAGGGCTGGAACATATTGATAAAATAATTGATATTGACCAATCACCTATTGGACGGACGCCACGATCTAATCCAGCAACTTACACAGGAGTTTTTACCGAAATTAGAGCAATTTTTGCTCAAACAGCTGAATCTAAGATTAGAGGTTACAAACCGGGACGATTTTCATTTAATGTAAAAGCGGGACGTTGTGAAACCTGTCAAGGTGCTGGAGTTCGTGTAATAGAAATGAATTTTTTACCTGATGTTCAGGTAGAGTGTGAAACATGTCAAGGCAAACGATTTAATCGAGAAACCTTAGAGATTCGTTTTAAAGGAAAATCAATATCTGATATTCTTAACATGACCATTGAAGATGCTGTCCCATTTTTTGAAAACATTCCAAAAATATATCGAAAATTAAAGACCTTGCATGATGTTGGTTTAGATTATATCACTCTAGGACAACCTTCAACCACTTTAAGTGGTGGCGAAGCACAACGTATTAAATTAGCTAGTGAATTGTCAAAAAAAGCTACTGGAAATACATTTTACATCTTAGATGAACCTACAACAGGTTTGCATTTTGAGGATATAAAAGTTTTGATGGAAGTCATTCAAAAATTAGTAGACAAAGGAAATACAGTACTGATAATTGAGCATAATATGGAAGTGATCAAACTAGCTGATTATATTATTGATATCGGTATGGAAGGCGGAAAAAATGGAGGTGAAATTATCTGTGTAGGAACTCCTGAACAAGTGAGTAAACATAAAGAGAGCTATACGGCTCAGTTTTTGAGAGAAGAATTGGCAAGCAATAGGCAATAGGCAATAGGCAATAGGCAATAGGCAATAGGCAATAGGCAATAGGCAAATTGAAAAGAATAAAACTAATGTGAAATTAAGGATGAAAGATTTAAAAGAAATATCAGAATTAGCGTATAAGATTCTAAATACAAATACTCCATATCTGAGTGGTAAGATATTTATTCAAAAATCATTTATCAATAATGGTACTTTGACGAAAGAGGATATTGAGTTTCAGTTAAGTATTATTGATACATTTTACTCCACTCAAATGAATAAAAGATATTATGGAATTGAAGAAATTACTGAATCAATATTGAACATTTCAGATCAGAAAGTTGAGTTAGAGAAAGGATTTATAAACTACTTAGATAACCCTGAACAAGAAAAATCAATTGGGAAGCTATTTACCGATAAATTTGGATATAATAAAAAAGGAAAAAAGAAAGGAGTAGCAACATCACTTATGTCAAAATATGCTTATTTCCTTACAAATTATCAATTTCCAATTTATGACACTATTGTTAGAGAAGTTTATCCCTTATTAAATAATAATATAAAACTTCCAGAAGATAATTTTAATGAATATGTAAGAAAAATTAAAGAGTTATTAGAAAAATCTCAAATTCAAAACTTTGACAAACTGGATAATTTACTTTGGCTCATAGGAAAAATAAGACGAGGAAACTATTCACTTTTATTAAGTAAGGAAAAGTACTTAGTTTTAACAGAAAAAATAGGTTTTGGAAATGAGAAAAGTATTGATGTAGATGAAAAAATAAAAACATATGTCAAAAATAACTTAGATCAACTAACTGATGACATCTTTGAAAAAGATCTGATAAGAATAATCAAATTTAGTCAAGATTTATAAAAAACATATAAAATAAAAATTATATTCAGCTCAATCAATACAAGTAAAGTATAAACAATATAAACTTCGGACTTCCGAATTCCAACAAAAAAAATAGAAACCATGACAAACGAAGACAGAAGAATACGTGAAAAATTAAAACAAAAAACTTGGAATGAAATAAAAACCAACGACTCATGGGCAATTTTTAAAATTATGTCAGAGTTTGTTGAAGGATATGAACGTTTGAGCAAAATAGGACCATGTGTAAGTATTTTTGGTTCTGCACGTACAAAACCAGATCATGCTAACTATAAACTTTCAGAAGAAATTGCCTATAAATTAACTCAAAATGGTTTCGGTGTTGTAACTGGTGGTGGACCTGGAATCATGGAAGCAGGTAACAAAGGAGCTTTTCGTGGAAAAGGTGTTTCAGTAGGGCTAAATATTGAACTTCCTTTTGAACAACATGACAATCCTTACATTGATCCAGGGAAAAGTTTAGATTTTGATTATTTCTTTGTGAGAAAAGTAATGTTTATGAAATATTCACAAGGATTTGTAGTCATGCCTGGAGGTTTTGGAACTATGGATGAACTTTTTGAAGCCATCACTTTAATTCAAACCAAAAAAATTGGTCGTTTTCCAATCGTGTTGGTGAATCGTAAGTTTTGGAGTGGCTTATTAGATTGGATTAAACAAACCATATTAGAAGAAAATGGCAACATAAAAGAAGAAGATTTAAATCTATTTAGATTGGTTGATACTGCCGATGAAGCTGTCGAGCATTTTGTTAAGTTTTATGCTAAATATAATTTGGCTCCAAACTTCTAAACAACTAGATAAAATAAATGCAAAAGGTGCAATACATAGTTTTGGTTTTGGCAAGTTATCTATTTGCCATGCCTACCTATGCCCAAAATAATCAAATAAAAATGCAGGTTCTATTAGATATCGAATCTAATAGTGTAAAAATACAGCAGCAAATCACTTATTTTAACAAATCAAATGATACCTTAAAATCCATTTTTTTACATGATTGGGCTAATGCTTTTTCGAGTAAAAACTCTGTTCTTGGGAAACGTTTTGTAGAAAATTATAGTAAAAAATTCTTTTTCACTAAAGATAAAAATCGTGGTTTTACCAAAATAAATAATATTACAGTAAACTATCAAACCACAGAGTGGAAACGTAGTAATGAAACTGCTGATTATATTGAAATTCCATTTAAAAAACCACTTCAACCAAAAGACTCTGTTTCTATTAATTTAAACTACTTAGTTAAAATTCCACATGCTAAATTTACTGATTATGGATTTGATAAAGGCACTTATAACCTACGCTACTGGTACATAACACCCGTTGTTTATACTAATAAATGGGAGTTATTACATCATTTAGATATGGATGATCTTTATCAAGATCCTACGGATTATACTGTAAAAATCACAGTTCCAAATACATACCAAATAGCAAGTAATTTACTTGTAAAAAAAGAAAGTGAAACACAATACAAATTACAAGGTAAAGACTTGATGGATTTTGAATTGCACCTATCTCCTTCAAATGATTTTGAACGATTTCAAACGGAGAAGGTTCTTGTTTCCACTAACTTAAATACAATACAGATAGGATCAAATGTCAAGTTAGATATTCTCAATAGACAACTACTATTTCTAAAAGAAAATCTTGGAGCATATCCTCATAAAAAAATCTTTGTAAATAATACCATCTACACTAAAAACCCTTTATATGGTTTTAATCAATTACCAAAGATTCTTCGCCCGTTTTCAGATACTTTTGAATGGGATATGAGGATGTTTAAAACGCTTACAAATTATTATATCAATAATAGTTTACTAATACATACTAGAGAAAACACCTGGTTACAAGATGGTATTCAATCTTATATGATGTCACTTTATGTTAAAGAGTTTTATCCTGAAATAAAACTTATGGGTGGTATTTCTAAAATTTGGGGTATTCGCTCCTATTATCTTTCTGAGTTAGAATTCAATAACCGCTATTCTTTAACCTATAGATATGCAGCACGTAGAGGTAATGACCAACCTCTAAATATGCGTACAGATTCACTAACCAACTTTAACCGTAAAATCCTTAATAAATACAAAAGTGGCATGGGACTACTTTATTTGGATGATTTTCTTGGTGACAATATTGTACAAGATGGAATTAAACAATACTTCGCAAACAATACATTAAAAAATGACTCAATAGATATTTTTAAAAAATTCATTTCAGCTGAAACAAACAAAGATTTAACCTGGTTTTTTAATGATTATATTAAAACTGATAAAAAGGTAGATTATACTATAACAAAAACAAGTAAAAAAGGTGATTCTATTCAAATAACAATAAAAAATAATAAGAGCTTTTCACCTCCTATCTCTCTCTATAGTTTAAACAATAATACTGTCCAATCTAAAAAATGGCTTATTGGTATCGATTCAACCAAAACTATCATTATTCCAAAAGGAACATCTAAAAATTGGATGTTAAACTATGAAAAGAAAATACCTGAGATAAACTTACAAAACAATTGGGGAAACACAAGCTGGTCACCCATAAAACGTCCACTAAAAATTAAATGGTTAAGCGATGCTGAGGATCCATATCACAATCAATTATTTATAGAACCAAACATTATTTATAATTATTACGATGGGTTCATTCTATCTACTGCCTTTACAAACAAAAGTTTAGTAAAAAAAGAATTTGAATATCGAATTATTCCTGCTTATGGATTTAAAAGTCAATCTCTTACAGGTTCTTTCAAAGGAGTATATTGGAAATATCCCGAAAATAAAAAAATTAGTAGTTATCGTTTTGGCATAACGGGTTCTTATTTTCATTACCAACCTAATTTAGCCTATAAAAAAATAACTCCTTATGCACAATTATTCTTTAAACGAAAAAACTTTCGTTCAGTAAAAGGAAGTTCGATCAGTACTAATTTTACAATGGTTGATAGAGAAATAAATCCTCTTGACAACACACAACTTGAAGCTAATAAGTATAATATTTTTAACTTGAGCTATGTGTATAGTAATCCTGAGATAATTAACAATTTTTTGTTTTATTCAAATATAGAAATCGGTACAAATTTCAGTAAACTATCTACAGATATACGTTTCAGAAAACTAACTAATAGTAATAGGTTATTTGGTGCACGACTTTTTGTTGGTGTATTTTTACATAATAATACCAACTCAGATTATTTTAGCTATGGAATAAACCGGCCCAATGATTATCTTTTTAGATACAATTATTATGGACGTTCGGAAACTAATGGGATTTTCAGTCAACAATTTATCATGAATGATGGTGGATTTAAATCACAAATGCCCGTTAGTTTTGCAAACCAATGGATTACGTCATTTAACACCAGTATTGGACTTTGGCGTTGGTTTGAAATCTATAATGATGTAGGACTAGCTAAAAACAGTAACCAACCAGCATATTTTGTACATGATAAAGGAGTTCGACTCAATTTTGTAAATAATATTTTAGAAGTTTATTTTCCAATGCATTCAAATAATGGCTGGGAAATATCACAACCACACTATGAAAAGCAGATACGATTTGTATTTACCTCTGATTTTAAGAGAATTATTCGTTTCTTAAAAAGAGGGTTTATGTAAAAAAAACATTTTTATAACTTGTACACAATCGCATTAATATTCATTCCAGCACCAACTGAAGCAAACATTACAATGTCATCCTTTTCTACTTTTTGATCAGAAATCTCACCTTTTAGTACACGATCATAAAGTGTTGGAACGGTTGCAACTGAAGAATTCCCTAATAAATGTATGCTCATTGGCATTACTTTTTCAGGAGTAGGAACTTTATATTGTCTAAAAAAACGTTTTATTATTGCTTCATCCATTTTTTCATTGGCTTGATGGATAAAAACTTTCTTTAAATTATGAATATCAACAGCTGTTTTATCTAATGCAGCCTTCATAGCCACAGGAACAGTATTAAGTGCATATTCATAAATTTTGCGCCCTAACATTTTCATATAATGTACATCTGGATCTAAAGATTTGTTAAATGACTTTGCAAAATAAAGATAAAATGCTTCGTCATAAGTATCTGTTCTTGTTGCCGTACTCAATATCCCTCTTTTTATATCCTCATCTTTTGCCTCAACAATACAAGCTCCTGCACCATCAGAATATATCATGGAATCCCTATCATGTTCATCAATTACTCTTGAAAGTGTTTCAGAACCAATAACTAACACTTTTTTTGCCATACCCGATCTTACATATGCATGTGCTTGCACCAACCCTTCAACCCAACCTGGACAGCCAAATAATATATCATAGGCAACACAATTAGGATTTTTAATTCCTAATTTATGTTTTACACGTGAAGCTAAAGTAGGTATAAGATCACTCTGTATTCTATTATTACTAACATCTCCAAAATTATGTGCCAAAATAATATAGTCTAATTCTTCCTTATCTATACCAGCATCTTTTATGGCTTTTTCGGCTGCAAAAAAACCTAAATCAGATGAAAATAAATCATCTGTTGCCAGACGTCTTTCTTTAATTCCTGTGATGGCTTCAAATTTCTCTATGATAAGCTCATTATCATAAGTAAATGGAGTTCCATCTTCATTTAAAAACTCAGTATTTAAAAAATCTGAATTTTTTTTCACAATACTAGGAATGTAACTTCCTGTTCCTGTAATTACGGTATTGATAGGCATAGTTATATAAATTTAACGTACGAAAGTACATTAATATATGAAGTGAGCAAATATTTATTTAAAAAATTAACTATAAAAAAGATTCGTCAAAAGCAAAAGGCAAAAGATCTTTTAATGAATGTGCCAGTACCACTTTGCCTGTTTCACCCATAAAATAGACTTCAATGGGTTCGTTCTGTTTGTGTTCGTACTCTAAAAGCGTTTGGCGACAGGCACCACATGGCGCAACGGGTTTATTTACTTGTTTGAGTGTCGATTTAACCGTGATGACAATTTTCTTTACAGCCACATTTGGATATTGAGATGAAGCACTCCAGATAGCCACACGTTCTGCACACATGCCAGATGGGTAAGCTGCATTTTCTTGATTATTTCCAGTAACAATTTTACCATTTTCTAATAAAATAGCAGCACCCACTTGAAAATGCGAATAGGGCGCATAAGCTCTTGTTATGGCATCTTGTGCCTGTAACATTAATTCTTGTATACTAACTGGCAAATCTGCCTGAGAATCAAATATGCTAAAAGGTGTTTGTATGTTTAGATTTTTCACTAAAAAATGATTTAATAATCATAAGAATCTCCAATATTAAAACCAAGAGAAAAACGCAATGTGTTTTCTAATGGATTATTAATATCCGAAGCATTAAACAAATAAGATATATCAATATTAGTAGCTTTAAACTTAAATCCGGCTCCTGCTGTGAAAAATTTTCGAGCTCCTTTGGTGTCACTTTCGTGAAAATAGCCCAATCGTAAAGCAAATGCCTCATTATATAAGTACTCTGCTCCTACTGCCCATGTAAACTCTTTCATTTCTTCACTAAATCCTCCTGGAGCATCACCAAAAGAGGAAAAAATACCTTCAGCAAAACCTATATCATTTTCAGAATAATCTTCTTGTGGTGTTGGTACTAATAATTTAGTAGATTCTAATGTTATTCCCACTTTATTATAATCATCAAAAATAAAATCAAATCCAGCACCTAATTTCATATTAGTTGGAATAAAACTTTCATCACCACCATCTACATAACTTACTTTTGGACCAATATTAGACAAGTTAATACCTCCTCTAAAAACTCCATTAAAATCTCCATAATTTGCCTCGATTGATTCATAGTATGCTGAGATATCAATACCAAATGTATTTACGGCTTGAAGTTCTGAATCCTGAATTTTAAGAGCAAAATCAGAACGAATATAACGTAGAGTAACTCCCATACTGATTGCTTCGCTTAGTTTTAAAGCATAAGTTCCATCAATTGAAAACTCATTTGGTTTTTCAACACCCATTTCTTCTCCAAGATCATTGGTTAAATTGATTTCTCCTAACGTAAAATATTTAATACTAGTTGCCCACGCACTTCGTTCGTTTAATTTACCTGTTGCTGAGATTCCTCCTAAATAAACATCATTTACCAATTCACGCATCCAAGGTGTAAAATTAATCCCAACAGAAAATTGAGAATCACTGAATGCAATCTTTGATGGATTGTGATGTTGTGAATTAAAATCTGGACTTGTTGCAACACCAACATCTCCCATTCCTCCTGCTCTTGCATCTGGAGTTATTAATAGGAAAGGAGCCGCTGTTGTTATTGCATTAATATCATCAACATTAAACTCTTGAGCTATCATCTTCTGTGATAAAACTAATAATGCAACAAAAACTACTATTATTTTATTTCGCATAAATCTTTATTTTATTCTGTATTATTATATACAGATTATTTAGGTTTTGATATTTATTTATTGCGTCAAGGCATCAAATATCTGTAAAATTATTGAAGTATGACTAATTTTTCATATTTTTCTGCCTTTAAGTCAGATAATGTGGCTGTTACTGTTAATTTATAAATATAGACTCCTTTACCAATTTTTTGTCCAAAATCATCTAATCCATCCCAAAGAATATCTCTTGAAAGGCTTCCTGTATTTTGCACCTGTTGGTTTATTGTTTTTACTAATTTACCTGAAACAGTAAATATTTGTATTTGAACTTCTAAAGGTTCATTAGGCTTATTATGATTAAACCAAAATTCGGTATAATTCACAAATGGATTTGGATAATTGAGTACATGCTCTAAAACCAACTCACTATCATCTAATACTACAAAATTTAACGTTGCTTCTGCTGGATTATTGTAGGTATCATAAGCTTTTAATTGAATGGTATGCTGACCTACTTCTAGGTTTCTAAGTCTATACTCAAGACTTCCCTTTGTAAAATCATTTAATTCAGTTGTATAATAATCATTCAGAATAATAGAGTTTTGTTGGTCATCATCTAACACAGCCACAATATCATGATCAACAGAAGTTAACGAGGTATTAATTCCATTTTCATCTTCAAAAAATGCTAAGAATAAGGGAGATTGATTAGTCGTTCCTCCATCAATAAAAGATTCATCATTCATATACAATCGTAGATTAGGGCCTTGATTATCTTCTGGCGCCTCTTCATTAATTCCTCCTACCACTACATCTAAATTATAACCACCTTTATCAATTTCATCATTATCAGCATAGAAACTTAATTTACCAAAGCCATAAGCAATACGAATATCAAGTGGCGCTACAAAATCAAAACTAAATTGTCCATTAACCACTGATGCGCGACCTCTAAAAATTTTACTTTCTTGAACATCAAAAGTCATGATAGCTGCGTTACCATCATTATTTAGTGTTTCTTTATCCTGAGGTTTATCAAAAACCGTTAAGGATACTTCTCCATTAAAACCTGTATCAGTTTCTCCTGTATTATTGGTAACAATTCCATCAAAATATACATGTGATAAAGCACTAATAGTATCTAGAGATTGTGTTATTGATACCCCATTCATATGTGTTAATCTAACATCAGGTTTTGGTACGGCAAGTTTCATAGCTGGATCTCCAAAAGAGAAAACAAAAAAACGTTGCGAATCACCTACAACTCCTTGTGAATTCTTAACTAATCGTAGATTTTCTGCAATACTACGTGGGATATTATCAAATTCTAATAAGGCAGGTACAATTTTTTTATTGATCGTATTACCATAACTTGTATAAATTTTTCTTGCTGTAGCAATATGATAAGCTGCTCCTCCATGCGTATTCCTAATGGTTAATTCGCCTGCTGTGTTTGGCCTTAATGGATTATCAAATCGAGCAAACTCACATGATATTACAATAAATAATGGGAGTTTATTACTATTATTCCAAGCTTCAATTTCGTGTGTCTCTAAAAGTCGTTCTAAAGCTAGGCCATCTTCTCCTCCATGCCCAAAATAATCAGCCAACAAAACACCTCTCTCAATAGCATTGTTTAATGCCGTATTCACATCAGGATACCGAGATCCTCCAGAAGTTATAACTTGTGGAAAAGCATCTGCATATATTTTCTTAATATTAAATAATGGCTTGTTTTGTTTTATATTATCCGATATAAACTCCATATTGCTTTGCAAGATATATTCATATCCATTAGAATCATCAATATCATCTGCCATCATCACTATTTGATTTCGCCAATCTCCCAATGAAACTTCTGCATAATAGTTTAAAATTTTTGCAGTTACCTCACTTGCTTCTGTACTAGTAGAAATAGGAATCCTAGCAATAGCAACATCTTGAGTCTGGAATCCAATCCCATCTAAATCTCCTTCAGAAGGATTACTAACAATTGCATAATAATCATCCGTTACAAATGATTTTGTCATATCATAGCTCTTATAAGATTCAAATGCTGGTACTACACCACTATCATACCGAATCCCTTTAAAATCAAAACTGGCATCACCATATAGTAATACATATTGTAGCTGTGGTTGCGAATTATCATATAAAAACTTAACAAAATCACGAATGGCAGTTATATCCGAACCTCCAGATCCAAATTCATTATATATTTGATATAAGGGAACAACCTTGACATTCAAATTAGAATTTTCTCGATGGTATTGAGCCAAAACTTCTGCTTCACTTACTAAAAAATCTTTTGTAATTATAACGTAGTCTACATTTTGTAAAGCATGTAAATTTTGATTTTGAACTCTTGGATTTGTAATTTGGTTTGGAGTAAAAAAATTCTGTTCGTTTAACACTATATATTCGTGTAATTCACCGCCATTTGCCGTAAAAATAAAATTTGAATCACTAGATTGATTTTGAATATTTCTAGGGTTTATCAAATCAGTAACATCCCATATTTGAAAAATATTTGGTGTATTTTGTACTTTATAAGAAACAGGATTAGTAGTAGATAGCACATCAAAATTCCTAAAAGAAAACTGATTTCCATCAGCTAAAAGAGTTTTTTTACCAATTATCTCAATATAATCTAAAAAACATTGAGCTGCTGGATCAGCATTATTGTTGTATGATAATGTTAAACCTATACTATCTGAGTTTAAAAAAACCTCATTGGTTGCAATAGCAGTATCTGCTAGTTTATTATCGTTTACAGAAGTAAAAGATAAAGTTGTTAAACTTTGCCCATTTAGGATTTGATTTAAACTAGTTATTTGTAATGAAACAGCAGCAGCTCTGGTAGTAATCTTAACAGGAAAAGTAACATCAAGGTTTGTAAATTGCAGTTGAATACTTCTTTCGTTTTCTATATCAAAGGCTTCTCCTAACCACTGTTGTCCTGCCTGATATAAATTTGTTTGCTCAATTTCATGTACTATAAAATCATCAAAATTTGTTATTTCAAGTTGTGGTGTTTCTGTTATGAGAGGCATACTAGAAATCCTTTTCCCTAATTGATTTCCAACATGAACAAAATAATAAGCTTTATTTGTATAAATATTCTTTTGATGTTTAACTGAAGCTAGTGTATTGTTATGCACCCAATTATCAGGACCTTTTGCATAGAATAGCAAATAATCATTTGAATCAAAACTCTCATCGTCTTCTCCAGCCACATAAATTGCTGTTTCTTGTAAATCGTCCAATCTGAAATCACCTATTTTATAGGGTAATAATTGACCTCCATTACCATATATACTAATATTCTTGGGATTAATATTATTTGTACTTATTCCTAAATTATTTAAAAATGTGCGGTCTAACTTATAAACTCCAGTTGTATCAACGCTAAATTTAAACCATTCTCCTGAGGCTAATACTGAATTTGGAGTATATGTTCTTGATTGGTTTCTAGAAGAATCATTTAGAAGTTGATACTGTATTTCAAATGATATTATTTTTTTTATTTGATGTCCTTGTTTTACCAATGGATCTATTTCAAAAAACACATGAGATTTATTACGAGTAGAAATTACTTGCATATTTGAATTCACTACTTCTAAAACATTCTCAATTTTAATATCATATAATGCTTCTATAGGAATTGATTCATATACAATATTTTTGACTTCAAAAGTTGTAACCTTCGAATTGTTAGGAACTTGCCATTTCTCCATAAAAGCAGGAATCATCCTATCAAAATTTGCACCATTTTTTGCCACTAAAGGCATTTCCCATGTTTTATTAGCATCAACATGAACTATTTGTTTCGATTGCCAATCTAACTCGATTTTTTTAATCAATAATTCTTGGGCATTACCCGAAAAAATGTAAAAAATTGCAGCTAAAAGTAAAAGTTGTCTCATAATAATCTAGACAATAACGTTTGATTATCTTGAATAGTATAAAAAGAAATTAAAAAAAGTATTATAAGAACAAGTATAATAAAACACTTTTACAAGCGTTAAACATTAACAAATAAATGACACGATTATTAAAATTTATAAAATTCTTGTATAAAATAAGAAATATTGTAAATTGCGTGGCTCAATATATTTATTCATAGTATGATGAAATTATTCTTAAAATTGACTGTTATTGCAGTAACCTTGGCAGGTTTAATTAGTTGTGGTGGTAAATCCAACAACGCTTCACTTACAGGTTGGGGCGCAAAAGACAAAGCTGCCGGTGGATTCTCTACCCCTAAACAATACAAAGGTCAAAAAACTCCCCCAGGAATGGTGTTAGTAGAAGGCGGTACTTTCACTATGGGTCATGTCCAAGATGACGTTATGTTTGATTGGAACACGACTCCACAAAAACAACAAGTTCGTTCTTTTTATATGGATGAAACAGAAGTAACTAACCAAGAGTATATTTTCTACTTAGAATGGTTAGAGAAAGTTTTCCCTCCTCATAATGAGAATTACAAGTACATTTATCAATCTGCATTACCTGATACTTTAGTATGGAGAAATCGTTTAGGTTTTAATGAATCATTAACCGAAACCTATTTAAGACATCCATCTTATTCAGATTATCCTGTTGTTGGAATTAGTTGGGTACAAGCCACAGATTATTGCAAATGGCGTACAGATAGATTGAATGAAAAAATCTTAATGGATAAAGGGATTATTAAAAATCTCTTTTCATTGGATTCACTTCGTGTTGAAGGTAAAGATCATTTTGTCACTGATACCTATTTGTTAAATCCTAATTATATGTTTGATGGTGATTCTACTATCTACAACAAAGGATTACCTACAAAACAAGTACGTAAAAGAGGAGATCCAAGACCTCAGCGAGGTGCATTTTCTGGAAGACACGTAAAAACTTCAGATGGTATTTTAATGCCGAAATTTCGTCTACCAACAGAAACGGAATGGGAATTTGCTGCAAAAGCACTTTCAGAAAATAGAGAATATAACGATTTAAGAGGACGTAAAAAATTCCCATGGAATGGACGTTATACTCGAAATAAATCTAACAAGTATAGAGGTGATCAATTAGCAAACTTTAAATTAGGAAAAGGAGATTATAGCGGCATTGCAGGTTGGAGTAATGATGGTGCAGATATTACTATTTCAGTAAGATCGTACCCACCAAACGCAAATGGTTTATTTGATATGGCAGGTAATGTTGCGGAATGGGTAGCTGATGTTTATAGACCTATTATTGATACTGAAGCAAATGACTTTAACTACTATCGTGGTAACACATTTAGTAAACCAAAAATTGATAGAGAAGGTAAAGTTGTCATAGCAGACTATACTACTATAGATTATGATACTTTAGATAATGGTAAGATTATTCCTGCAGATCAACCAGGTAATATTATATACATCCCTATCACTAAAAGAGATGCATTTATGCGTAATAATTACGAAAAATCATATAATGTAGATTATAGAGATGGTGATTTGGCTTCAACACAAGAATATGAAGAAGATGAGGATGAACTAGAAACACAACCTCGTATGTATAACCATCCTATTATCCCTAAAGAATTAGGTGAAGGTGGAATGAGAAGGCAAATTTATGATAACAAAACCCGTAGAACTCTTGTAAGTGATAAAACTAGAGTTTACAAAGGTGGTTCTTGGATGGACCGTGAATATTGGCTAGATCCAGCTCAAAGACGTTATCTCCCTCAGTATTCTGCAACCAGTTTTATTGGCTTTAGATGTGCTATGGACCGTTTAGGAGCTATGAAAGAAGATAACAGAAAGCCTTATCCAAGTAAAAAATAGTTTATTTATTTAACAAATAATACAACCTCATTTTCATTAGAAAATGAGGTTTTTTTGTATCTTTAATTTATGAAATGAGCTTGTCAAATTTTGACACACAAGAAAATGAATAATAGCGAACACCATGTATTACCTCTAAAAAATAGAATATAAACACATGAAAATAGCACATCTTTATCAAAAATTTATAGAACAGCCTTTTATTGCTACTGACACACGAAAAATAACTCCCAACTCAATATTTTTTGCTTTAAAAGGTGAAAATTTTGATGCCAATCAATTTGCGGAAGAAGCATTAAATAAAGGAGCTAACTATGTGATTGTTGATAATAAAGACTATTATAAAAACTCTTCTCAATATATTTTTGTTGATAATGTTTTAACATGTTTACAAGACTTGGCACGCTATCACAGAGAAAAACTTGGAATTCCGATTTTAGCTCTAACAGGAAGCAATGGCAAGACAACTACTAAAGAATTAATTAATGTAGCTCTTTCTAAAAAGTTCAAAACTAGTGCAACTAAGGGCAATCTAAACAATCATATTGGAGTTCCCTTGACGCTACTATCTATGACTTCAGACACAGAAATTGGTATTGTTGAAATGGGAGCTAATCATTTTGGTGAAATTGCTATGCTTTGTGAAATTGCACAACCGAATTATGGCTATATTACTAATTTTGGAAAAGCTCATTTAGAAGGTTTTGGAAATATAAATGGTGTCATAAAAGCTAAATCTGAGCTCTATGATTTTCTTAAAAAAACTGATGGTATTGCTTTTATAAACAGCTTTGATTCGATTCAAATGGAAAAGACGATCAATCAAAAAAGAGTTGTTTTAGGAGAAAATAGTCACGAAATCACAAGTGATTCTTTTGTAAAAGTAAAATTTAAAGACACAACTATCCAAAGTCATTTAATTGGTTCGTATAACTTCTACAATATTACTGCTGCCATTGGAATTGCACAATATTTTAAAGTGCCTATGACTGATATTAAATTAGGTATTGAGGAATTTATTCCTAATAATAAGCGTTCTCAACTTCTAATCAAAGGAACTACTACAATAATTTTGGATGCTTATAATGCAAATCCTACAAGTATGCAGGCCGCTTTAGATAACTTTAAAAAAAATAGTGGCACTAGAAAAATAGCCATCCTCGGTGATATGTTTGAATTAGGTGAAAATACCAAAAATGAGCATCAGTATATTGCTGATCTTGCTGAAAATTCAGACTTAGATACACTAATTCTAATTGGAGAGAACTTTTTTAAAGTACGAAGTAAAAAAGCAATAAAATTTAAAGAGTATTCTTTGTTTGCAAATACATTTAATAAGAATAACTACAAGAATGCTATCTTGTTAATAAAAGGTTCTCGTGGCATGGCTTTAGAAAGGATTGTTGAGCTTTTCTAAATACGTTTCATTTGATCTTTTAGCTGCTTAATTTGATCGGCTAACATATTATGTTTATCTAATTTCTTAGCTTCAGCAATCAAGTTTGTCGCTTCACGCTTACGCCTCTTGGTCATAGCAATACCAGCTAATTGTAATTTTGCCATTGCCAAGTCGTGCTTCATAGATAAACCTAATTTAATTGCTGCTTTAAAATATTTTTCAGATTGTGTGAGGTTAGTTTGAGAAGTCATTATTCCTTTCATCAAATTATAATAACCTTCTTGCTTTTGTATTAAAGCTGCACTTGGATTTTTTATCTTATCTAATAATCTATTTGCTCCTGCGAAATCTTGTTTTCTTAGTTTTAAAAAAACTAGTAACAGTATTTCATTCTTAAAATATAAGAATACAAAAATTCCAGCTAACAATAGTATCGAAATACCATTCATTATATGCCCTAGAGAGAATTCATATACAGACCAAACTGTTATTAATACGGCTAATGCTAATTTTATATACTTATGAAACATAATTTGAATACGATTTATTAATTACAATTTATTCGATTTTAAATCACTGCACAAATTTAAAATACAGATTTTAATACTTTATAAAACCAAAAGGCAAAACTAATTCTTTTTAAGGAGTTCAGCTAATTGCTCAGTAAGATTTTTACGATGATAATTTTCAATATTCTTTGAATTAATGGCTAAGTCCCCTTTTAAATAAATATCAAAATAACTATGTAGCACTTCCTTTAGCGAAGCTTTATCCTCAAAACCAACTACTTTTCCAGAATTTGTTTTAGAAATTATGGCTGCCAAATCTCCATCAGTTGGTGCTAGAGCAAGTATGGGTCTTTTGGCTTGTAAATATTCAAAGACTTTACCCGTAATAATACCTTTCGCGCTAGGAACTTGGTTAATAAAAAGCAATAATACTTGACTTTGCTTTTGGTATTTAAGAACCAAATCGTGCGGAATATATTTTGTATAGCTAATGTATTTTTCTAGATCATATCTACGGACAGTCTCTTTTACTTCATCAGCAACCGTTCCGATTAGATTTATTTTTAGTTTATTTTCAAATTCAGTATTCTCATCAATTATACTACGGATGCTTTCCCAAAACACAATCGAATTTCTATCTGCATTTAGCATTCCGATATGTGTTAAGGTAAAAAGTAAATCTAATTGAGGTGAACTTTTGATTCCATCATCATCAAAACCATTAGTAATTACATGACAGTTTGGTGTTAAAAGTGCATATTTTTCTTGCATTGATTTCCCAACGACAGTAACAATATCAGCTGTTGATACTACTTCTTGTTCTAATTTTTGATGCTTTTTAAAACTCTTTTTTGTTAATGGCAGTTGATGAAAATAATCAATATCTGTCCAAGGATCACGAAAATCCGCTAACCATTTGGTAGCTGTTTTTTGTTTGAGTTTCTGACCTATTAAATGGACACTATGTGGTGGTCCTGTGGTTATAATCCAATCAACTGGATTCCTTTTTAAATACTTCACAAGTATTCTTACCGATGGATTTATCCAAAATTTACGTGCATCAGGAATAAAATAGTTTGCTCGAATATATTGTAATACTTTCTGAACTCTTGTTGGATGTTGTTGTAAAAAACCTGCTCCAGTTTTTATATTTTTCTTCCCTAACAAATTATTGGGTTCCCATATTGTTTTTTTAATAATCTCAATATCTTTTGGAATTTGAGATTCTAAGCTAGAATCAAGAATGGGATAATTAGGATTCTTAACCGTAAAAACAACTGGCTCAATATCATAATCTTGTAGATACTTAACAAATTTCAACCAACGTTGTACGCCACTTCCACCAGCTGGTGGCCAATAATATGTTATAATTAGTACTTTCAATTATTATTTATTATCTATTTCACTATACATTTTTATGAGTTCCTTAGAGGTAAGCTCCCAATGAAATTCCTTTTCAATAAATTGTTTTGCATTAGAAGCAAAGGTACTTCGCAAATTCTTATTAGCGTACATAAACACTACTTTATCAGCAAAATTAGATGGATTTTTCTCTTTATGCACTAAGCCTACATCATTGCTCTCAACTAGTTTTTTTTGAGCTATTGCATTACTTACTAGTAAAGGTAATCCTAATCCCATGTATTGAAATAGTTTGTTAGCATAGGCAACATCGTGTTGTTTACTTCTTATAAGTGGTGAAATTCCTATATGTGCTGCTTGAATATAGGATGAAAAAAGATGTTCACTTTGCCATCCTTCAAAACTTATATTATCTTCAACTTTTAAATCCTTTGCTAGTTGATGTAAAATAGGGTCTGTTGTGCTTTTGCCAACAATTACTAATTTAATACTCTTAACTGTTTTCTTAATTTTTGGAATAGCATTAATTGCTGTTTCTAGTCCTCTACGCAATCCAGTATCGCCAATATAAAGTAATACAAAATCATTTTTAAATTTGTTAGTAATTGTATTATCAATTTTAATGTTCGTATAAAATGATTTTCTAACTGAGTTTGGAACTAAAACCACTTTATTTTTTTGATTTTTTAATCTTTGTTGTATGCTTTCTACAAACTCTTGAGAAACTGTAACAACTTTATCTGCTTTTTCTATAAATTCTTGTTCTTTTTTAAGCCACTTTTGGGGTGAAATTATGTATTTCCCTGGAAACTTTTTAAGATGTGGATATTCTTTCATCACCTCAGGAAAGTTATCATGTAAATCTAGAATAATTGACAATTTGAACATTTGATTTACCAAAAAAACTGCACCTGCAATACGCATATCGTGTATATGTATAGCTTCAATTTGATTCACCTCTATAAAATTCTTAATCTTTGGTTTTAAAATACTTGAGTAAAAAGGTAGTTCGTAAGCTAATGCTGATAACTTATAGGTAATCTTATTTGATGGGTATCGCTTTACTTGAATTCCTTTATAATTTTCATCTAATTCAGCAGTATATGTTATACAGAACAAGTAAACCTCATGACCCGATTCTAGCAATGTTAAAGCCTCATTTTCTACCCTAGGATCAGGAGGAAAAGTCTTGTCTAAAATCATTCCTATACGCATAATTGAAACTGTTTAAATAACTAAGATTATTTAATTTGTTTTTTGAATATCCATCCAATTAAAGATAAAAGGATAAAAATCATATATCCCACTAAACTAATCCAAGCTCCTTTTTGAACTATATCAGGTTCAAATTTAAAGATAATAGTATGTTTTCCTTCTAGAAGAACTAAGGCACGTAATACATAATTTGCACGAAGTATTTCTATTTCGTTAGTATCTACATAAGCTTTCCAACCTTTTGAATAATACATTTCAGAAAATAAGGCTAATTGCTGTATTTTAGAATTACTTTGATACGTAACCTCATTAGGACTATATTTTATTAATTTTATGGTTGCGGTAGAATCAATCGCCCAAGTATTTTTGGATACTAAATCTTTATATGAATTTCTGAGTATAGCGATATTTTGAGTAAGGCTGTCTAAAGCAATAATCTCATCATTTGCTGAATTCACCCATTTAACATCAGTTACAAACCAAGCATTTCCATAGGACTCAGCATTAACTTGCACTTGAGTTTCTCCCTTGTCATTCGCTAAAATTAAATATTTAGTATTAAGCATATTCAATACCTCATTATTATTCTGGGCAATCTGATAATCAAATAATTCTTGATAACGTCTTGGTTTAGCAGCATGATAGCCGCCAATAGATTTATGAAAATAGGATGTACTTCCGTCATTCATCGGGTTTACAGTGAAATTTGCTACTCGATAATGACTTTTATCTTGTAGAATGGCTTTATCTATATCAGATGCGATGAAAGGTTTTTCTACCTTTCTTGCTGTTACAAAATCAACTGCATTCACATATCTTTTTGCAACACTTACTACATCAAAAACTAATAAGAAACCTAGAATTCCTATAGCTGGTAAGAGTTTAATTTTTTCTTTTATAAACAACCATAAACTTGCTCCAGCTAATAAAACTAATACTAGACTTCGCAAACTATCATTAAACAGTAAACTTTTTCTATCTTGTATTAAAGCATCTGAAAAACCTGGAATCATTTGTTCATAATAGCCATCACTGCCTCCTTCAAATGCAAACCATGAACCGCCTACTAACATAAAAAATAAAGCTAAACCTGCAGTAATTACAACGGCAAACTTTAATGCTTTTTCTTTAGTCTCTTTTGAAATTGATTCATCAAATAGTAATTTTTGTAGGGCTAATAATCCCAATATTGGAATGGCTAATTCTATCAATACTTGAATTGACGAAACTGCTCTAAATTTTGTATATAAAGGCACATAATTGATAAAGAAATCCGTTAAAAAAGACAAATTTTTACCCCAACTTAACAAAAGTGCTAAAACAATACTAAACAGCAACCATCTTTTGGTATTGGTTTCCACTAAAAAGAAACTTAAGACAAATAGAAACATAAAAACGGCTCCTATATAGGCTGGAGCGGCTACAATCGGTTGGTTTCCCCAATAGCTTGGGGCATGTTTTACAAAATCTTTGGCTTGCCTTGCTCCTATTTTTTCCTTTAAAAAATTGTATGTATACGAATCTGTTCCTAAATTTTCGGCATTTCCACCTCCCATAAATCTTGGAATAAATAGATTCATCGTTTCTAGAATTCCATAACTGTATTCGGTGATATAATCGGGTGATAAACCTTTTGTAGCTTCTTTAGGTTTACCTTCTGGTGAAATCGTTAATTCACTGACACCTCTGGTACTTTCTTTTGCATATTCCCGTGTTGGTAGTAGATGATTCGCATTTATTACTATAGATAAAACTCCAGCAAGTAGTAAAATACCCACAGATTTTGAAAAATTCAAGTAATCTTTCTCTTTAATTGCTTTACTGAAATAAACAATTCCTAATAGGAACAACATAAAAAACAGGTAATAAGTCATTTGAACATGACCAGCAGCTATTTCTAATGCTGCCACTAAAGTCGTTAAAACAAAACCTGAAAAATACTTTTTTTGAAACACCAATAATACACCGCCAATTAGCAAAGGCATATAACCTATTGCATGTGCTTTGGCATTATGTCCAACACCTAATATTATTATTAAATAAGTAGAAAAACCAAAAGCTAGTGCACC
This sequence comes from Flavobacteriaceae bacterium, assembly GCA_029934835.1. Classification (GTDB taxonomy): domain Bacteria; phylum Bacteroidota; class Bacteroidia; order Flavobacteriales; family Flavobacteriaceae; genus DQTL01. Next base: position 44,382 of record JAOZLL010000002.1, read on the forward strand.
AAAAATTGCCAAACGCCAATCCACCTTTAAAATCATTAACAACACAAAAAAGCCAACAAAATATAACATCAAATAATCAGCTGGATGTGGTAAAAAACGAATAAGTTTATCTAATTTTTTGATATAATTATTTGGATAATATGCACTTACTTGATAAGCAGGCATTCCTCCGAAAGCAGCATCTGTCCAATAGGGTTCCGCATCATGTTCTGCTCTAAAATCTTTTATTTCTTTAGACATCCCTATATATTGTGCAATATCACTTTGATAAAGTTTCTCTCCTTCTAAAACCGGTGAAAAATAGGCTAAGGCTACTATGATAAATGTAGCTAGTGCTATAAGGTAAGGTGCGAATTGTTTTAGGTTCATATTTATTGTTATTGGTTTTTTTCTTTATATTGCCAACTCGTTACTTCCTACTCCGCATTTCTCTATATTTCTCTACAACAGCATTATGCGAAATCGTTTTATTCTCAAAATATTTAATCAAAAATACTTTTTCTTTTTCGGATGCATCTAACTGTTTAATGATATTATTTAAATGCAATTTCATGTGTCCTTTTTGAATTCCTGTTGTAGTCAATGCACGCAAAGCTGCAAAATTTTGTGCCAAACCAGCAGTTGCAGTAATTTGCATGAGTTCTTCTGCAGATGGATTATCTAATAATTCTAAAGATAATTTTGCCAAAGGATGTAATTTTGTCAAACCACCAACAGTTCCCAAAGCTAATGGAATATCCATCCAAAATTTAAAAATACCATCTTTAATTTCTGCATGACTCAGACTTTTATACTGTCCATCTCGCGAAGCAAAAGCGTGTACACCAGCTTCAACTGCTCTAAAATCATTACCCGTTGCTAGAACTACGGCATCAATCCCGTTCATGATTCCCTTATTATGTGTAACCGCCCGATATGGCTCTACATCAGCAATATTTATAGCTTGTATAAACTTTTTTGCATAGCGTTTGGCATCCTTTTCATATAAATCAGTAACGGGACAACTTACTTCGGCTCGCACCAAGCATTCGGGTACATAATTGGATAAAATACTCATGACAATTTCTATATCCGAACGTTTAAATTCATCTGCTATTGCTTCTAAACAGGAGTTGATAAAATTCGCACCCATGCTATCTTGGGTATTAAATGTTACGTGTATCTGATAGTAATTAGCAAGTTCTTTAGTTTTATTTCGTAATTCAAAATCAATTATGCCACCACTACGTTGGCGCATATTTTTGGTTATTGATTCGGTAGCTCTCAGTAATTGGGGTTTAATTTTATCAAAATAAAACTGTAAGCCATCAGCATCACCTTTATACATAAAATGGATTTGCCCCACTTTGGTAGTGCTAATAATACTGGTTTTAAAACCACCACGTGAACTCCAAAATTTGGCAACCAGCGAAGCAGCAGCAACAACCGAACTCTCCTCAACTACCATAGGTACTGCATAATCCTTTCCGTTTATCACAAAATTGGGTGCTACACCGTAGGGCATATAAAAATTAGAAAGTGTATTTTCAATAAAATCATCATGCAGTTCTTGTAACACACGATCCTCATTAAAATACTGCTGTAAGGTTTCTTTTGCCCGAATAGGATTTATAAAAAAATTATCGGTTAACCAATCAATTTTTTCTTGTTTGGTCATTTTTGAAAAACCGGTGATAATTTTAGACATGGGTTGTTGTTTTAAAGAGCAAATGTAAAAAATAAAGCTTTGGATTTGTATAAAAACCTTTCTTGATGCAATTTTTCTATATTTTATTCTTACTAGCCATTCAAATTGATCATCTGTCATAGCGAGAAATGAGACACGAATGACGTGATTATCTCATAAGGTTCAAGCTTACTTCATTCCTCACAAAAAACCTTAAAAAATACTCATATTAAGTATTGTGTAACAAAAGTTACTTTTGTATGTTTGTGGCTTAATCTTTAAAAATATAATTATGAAAAAAACAATAACACTATTTTTCTTTATTTTAATCAATTATCAATTCCACGGACAAGAAGAAAAAACCTATCACAAAAACGGACAAGTACATGAAGTGGGAAATCTTTTAAACGGAGAGAAAATAGGCAAATGGAAAATTTATTATAAAAATGGGCAATTAGGGCGAACAGGAAGTTATACTAACGGAAAAGAAACAGGCGAATGGAAACAATATTTTCAAAGCGGAAAATTATTTATTGTTGCCATGATGTCAAATGGAAAATTAAATGGCAAAGCTACTATTTACCATAGAAATGGACGATTAAATAGTGTTGGAAATTTCACAAACAGCAATAAAAATGGAAAATGGAAAACCTACTTTGAAGAAAAAAGAACACTAAAACACGACATAAAACTAAAATGGAAATTAGAAGCAGAAGGGAAGCTTAAAGATTACTTAAACAAACCCGTTTTAAAAGAAGAAGGGAATTATATAGATGGTTTAAAAGAAGGAGATTTTAAAACTTATTATTTTTACAACGAACGCATAAAAAGTCATGGAAAATATAGTGAAGGTAATAAAGTAGAACTTTGGAAATTTTATAGCGACTATGATTATTTGAAGGAAGAAGGCAATTATAAAGATGGAAAAAAAACAGGAGAATGGAAAACCTATAGCGACAAAGGAACAGTAATCAAAAAAGGCTTGTATAAAAAAGGTGTCAAAAAAGGCATTTGGAAAAATTACTACAGTTATGATGAAACGCAACTATCTAGTATAGGAAATTATAAAGATGGTGAAAAATCAGGAGAATGGAAGACTTACCACAGGAATGGAAAACTATCAAGTATTGGTAGCTATGCTGAAGATGAACGAAAAGGAAAATGGAAATCTTATAAAAAAAATGGAGATTTAGACGAAACACACACATTCTAATAAAAATAAGTTATTCAATTTCACTAATAAACAATACAAAAGTATAAGATTATGAAAAAAATATTTCTAACAACAATTAGTCTAGTAGCAATCATAGCATTACTGAGTTTTACACAAAAAACAATAGAAGACCCTTCTGGTAGAGCCTATGCCATAACTTGGCAAAACGATGCCGGCTATTGGTTTGCAGTTGGACCCGTACAGGCGCTACAATCTGGAGAAAAAACCGAAGAAAAAGCTATAGATATGGTCAGAGGCTATCAATCAAAGAAAAAAGGGCATATACAATACAAAGACCAGTGTGGTAAATTTAGAATTTATGATCTCGGTGTTGATTACAATTCGTATGATACAGATGCCGTAAAATATGCTCGTAAAAAAGGCTTTAGCTGTAATTGGCCGTAAATAGTTACAGGTTTAGATATATAACAATTATCGATTTACAATTTTAGATTGTAGCAATTAAACAAAAAATAATTAAAAACAAAAACCATAAAAAAGTAATATCTTATTGCAATATGCCTTAGAAGTATAATTCAAATCTCTTTTATACTTTCTTTAGCATCCAAAACCAAGGCTTTGTTTATCTTTGCTGCCAATGAAATTTGAACTAAAAGCAAACGACCTAAACAGCAAAGCGAGAGCAGGTGCTTTACATACCGATCATGGTATTATTGAAACACCTATTTTTATGCCTGTTGGTACAGTTGGAACCGTAAAAGGCATACACCAAAGCGAACTTAAAGAGCAGATTAATCCTGATATTATTTTAGGTAATACCTATCATTTATATTTAAGACCTGGAACTACTATTTTAGAAAAGGCTGGTGGTTTACATAAATTTATGAATTGGGATCGTCCTATTTTGACCGATTCTGGTGGTTATCAAGTCTATTCACTTGCCGAAAGACGAAAAATAACCGAAGAAGGTGTGCGTTTTCAAAGTCATATAGATGGTTCGTATCATAACTTTTCGGCAGAAAGTGTAATGGATATCCAACGGAAAATTGGTGCTGACATTATCATGGCTTTTGATGAATGTCCACCTTATCCTTCTACTTACCAATATGCGCAACGCTCTATGCACATGACACATCGTTGGTTAGATAGAGCCATAAAACATTTAAAAGTGAGTCCACCGTTGTATGGTTATGAACAAGCTTTGTTTCCTATCGTTCAAGGTAGTACCTATAAAGATTTACGTCAGCAGTCGGCAGAATATATAGCCAATTCTGATGCTTTTGGAAATGCTATTGGTGGCTTATCGGTTGGTGAACCTGCCGATGAAATGTATGCTATGACAGAGATTGTCTGTGATATCTTACCCAAAGAAAAACCCCGTTATTTAATGGGCGTTGGAACACCGATAAACATATTAGAAAATATCGCATTAGGAGTAGACATGTTCGATTGTGTGATGCCTACACGAAATGCACGAAACGGAATGCTTTTTACAGCACATGGCACAATAAATATCAAAAATAAAAAATGGGAAGATGACTTCTCTCCTATTGATGAAATGGGAATGACCAATGTAGATTTACAATATTCTAAAGCCTATTTACGACATTTATTTGCTGCAAAAGAATTGTTAGGAAAACAAATTGCTTCTATTCATAACCTTGGTTTTTACCTATGGCTAGTTCGTGAAGCAAGAAAACATATCTTAGCGGGAGATTTTAGAATTTGGAAAGACAAAATGGTAAAACAGATGAACAAACGATTATAAATCGAAAAAAGCAAATCTCAATATCCAAATTCAAAAAAAGGTTGAGACGTTTATATTTGAGATTTGGAGTTTAAAAAGATGCGGATACTAGATAAATATATATTAAAACAATTTTTAAAAACACTAGTTTTAATTGTTGCCATTATTTTACCAATAGGCATTGCAATAGATATTTCTGAAAAAATTGATAAGTTCCTTCATCATAACGAACTTACTTTATGGATAATTTTAGAGGATTATTACCAACATTTTATCATCACTTATGGTAATGTATTCTTACCCTTGGCGCTCTTTATTGCTGTAATATTATTTACATCAAAATTAGCAAGTAATACAGAAATTATTGCTATGCATTCTGCACAAATATCATTTAATCGCCTACTATATCCATATTTTTTAGGTGCTTTAATTGTCGGTGTTTTTTCTTTGTTAATGAATCACTTTGTAGTACCCAACAGTAATGATCAGTTTTCTAAATTTGAAAGAACGTATATCTATGTTAAAAAAGATATAAACTATATTAGAGATATAAGCTTACAATTGGGTGAAAGTGATTATCTATTTATCAAATCTTTTACCATGCAACAAAATCGGGGTTCTGATTTTATGTTTGAACATTATGATGGGATACAATTAAAATATCGATTAAAAGCATCGAGTATAAAATGGAAAAAAGAAGACAGTACTTATGTTTTAAGTAATTATTCAAAACGCAATTTATTTTATGGAAAAGATGTGATTGAAACCGGAAAAAAGATGGATACTGTTTTTGATTTTTATCCAAAAGATCTCTATTATGTTGATTATTTGGCAAAAGAAATGAAAAGCCCCGATTTAAACTATTATATTAAACTGTCTGAAAAAAGAGGTGTAAAAAACTTGAATGCATATAAAGTAGAATTACAAAAGCGAAGTAGTTTACCTATTTCTTCTTTTATTTTGACTATGATTGCTGTGGCTTTAGCCGCTAGAAAGAAACGTGGTGGTATTGGTATTAACCTTGCAGCAGGTATCGGATTAGCCTTTTTATATATCTTTTTTATGAAGATTACTGAAGTTTTAGGTGCTGTAGCGGGAGCACATACTCTCTTTTTAGTTTGGTTACCAAATATAATTTTCGGAATTTTGGCAGCATATCTCTACTGGAATGCTTCAAAAAAATAACATTCAGAGTTATCTTAAACTCCATTTTATCATTTTTATATGGGGATTTACTGCCGTTTTAGGGGCATTAATCTCTCTTGAAGCTATTCCCTTAGTTTGGTATCGACTAGCTTTAGCTTTGCCTTTTTTATTCCTTTGGATTTTATACAGAAAACTCCCCTTAAAAGTGAGTCCAAAAAGTATGATTAAGTTTGCTCTAGGCGGATTTATCATCGCATTACATTGGGTTGGTTTTTTTATGGCAATAAAAGTATCTAATGTTTCTGTAGCCCTTGTAACACTTAGTACTGGTGCATTTTTTACATCACTATTGGAGCCCTTATTTTTTAGGAGAAAAATTCGTCCTCTAGAAGTTTTTTTTGGGATCTTAATTATAGGTGGATTATACCTAATTTTCAAAGTGGATAATCTCTACTTATATGGAATGTTATGGGCATTACTAGCTGCTTTTTTGTCAGCCCTTTTTTCGGTTATCAACGGACTTTTTGTAGCTAAGCACAGTGGTTTTGTCTTATCCTTTTATCAATTATCTTTTGGACTACTTGCCATTAGTGTCTACCTTTTTTTTAATGGTGATTTTACTAGTGCCTTTTTTCAATTAAATAATTCAGATTGGTTTTATCTCCTTATTTTAGCTACTATTTGTACTGCTTATGCTTTTGCTGCTTCCATAGATTTAATGAAATACCTAAGTCCCTATACCATCATGCTGAGTATTAACCTAGAACCTGTTTATGGAATCATAATGGCATTATTTATCTTTGGTGAAAAAGAAAAAATGGAGGCTAATTTTTATTTGGGCGCTTTGCTTATTTTAGGTATTGTTATCTTAAATAGTATTCTTAAAACACGAAAAAATTAAGAGGTATCTCAATTAACTCTGAATTCTGAATTCTGGATTCTATTTTATGAATTAATCCTTATCTTTGCCCTCACCAAATTTAACCTAACCTATTTTTAATATGGAATATTTAGATTTTGAACTACCCATTAAAGAATTAGAAGAACAATTAGATAAATGTTTATCCATTGGTGAAGACAGCGGAATAGACATATCTGATTCTTGTAAAAAAATAGAACTAAAACTAGAGGAAACTCGAAAAGAAATCTTTAAAAACTTGACGGCTTGGCAAAAAGTACAATTGGCAAGACATCCTTCTAGACCTTATACCTTAGACTATTTCAACAATCTCACACAAGGAACTTTTATGGAACTTCATGGAGATAGAAATGTTAAAGACGACAAAGCCATGGTAGGTGGATTGGGAAAAATTGGTGATCAAAGTTTTATGTTTATCGGACAACAAAAAGGCTATAATACCAAAACACGTAAGTTTCGTAATTTCGGAATGGCAAACCCTGAAGGCTATCGCAAAGCCCTACGTTTAATGAAAATGGCAGAAAAATTTGGTATTCCTGTAATAACTTTATTAGATACACCAGGTGCCTATCCTGGACTAGAAGCTGAAGAACGTGGGCAAGGTGAAGCCATCGCAAGAAATATATTTGAGATGACTCGATTAAAAGTGCCTATCATAACTATTGTTATCGGTGAAGGTGCTTCTGGTGGTGCTTTAGGTATTGGTGTCGGTGATCGGGTTTTTATGATGGAATATACTTGGTATAGTGTGATTTCTCCAGAATCTTGCTCCTCAATTTTATGGCGTAGTTGGGAACATAAAGAAACTGCAGCTGATGCATTAAAACTTACTGCAACCGATTTAAAAAAACAAAAATTAATTGACGGAATCATCAAAGAACCTGCAGGTGGCGCACATACAAATAGGATCATGGCTTATGATGCAGTCAAAAAAACAATTCTCAAAGCCTACAAAGATTTAAAAGATCTTAAACCCAAAGATTTAGTTAAAAAACGTATGGATAAATATACTTCCATGGGTGTTTATAGTTAGATGACTGATGACTGAATAACAAACGACCGCAATTCTTGTGGTAGCACCAAATGAACTATGCAAAAATATAGTATCCTACTTTTGTTATCCTTACTTGTCTTTTCATGTAAGCTTAATGAAACACCTGAATTTATTAAGGTTTCAAACATAAACCTTAAAGAGTATAGTTCTGATAAGATTACCCTAACTTCTGACTTGGTCTTTCATAACCCCAATGAAGTTGGTGGTATTTTACAAGTTTCTGATATAAAGGTTTTTGTAAATGAAATCGATATGGGAAATATAAATTCTGCTGATTTCATGGTTCCTACTCAAGATGAATTTACAGTTCCTATTGAATTTGAGTTCCCCTATTCTAAAATATTCGAGGATAAAGAAAATATATTACTTAATGTTTTAAACACATTAACAGATAAAAAAATAAACGTTAATTATAAAGGATCCATAACCTATAAACTAAAGCTATTCTCTTATGATTATCCTTTAGATTATTCACAAGAGATTAGTCTCAAAAATAAAATTTGATTAAGAAAATAATAATAAAATCTATTGAAAAAACCTTTACAAAATAGATTAGTATTAGGTTCATTATTTGCACTTACAGCAACTGCTTTATGGTCGGGTAATTTTATTGTAGCAAGATGTTTATCTAACAGCATTCCTCCCATAAGTTTAGCCTTTTGGAGATGGACAGTTGCCGTTATTTTTCTCACTCCTTTTGCAATTCATGGCTTGATAAAGGATTGGGAACTTTTACAAAAACATTTTTCTTACTTATTAATTACCTCAATTTTTGGTGTTTCTATTTTTAACACACTCATATATTTGGCAGGTCAATCAACTACTGCGATAAATCTCTCGTTGATATCTATTACATTTCCCGTTTTCATTATAGTAATCTCTAGATTTTTGTATAAGGAAAAAATTACATTAAAAAATGCACTTGGGATCCTACTTGTACTCTTTGGTGTACTATTAATAATATCAAAAGGATCTTTATCTATTTTGCTACAACTCTCCTTTGCCAAAGGAGATTTATGGATGCTTTTAGCTGCCATAATTTTTGCTATATATAGTATTCTTTTAAAACAAAAACCAAACACAATACCTATTCTTAGCTTTCAATATAGTTCATTTATTCTAGGTCTGATACTACTTTTACCCTTTTATTTATTTGAATTTTACACCTCTGAAGCTGTCATATACGACTCAGATTCTATTATTTCAATTCTGTATATTGGTATTTGTGCATCACTTCTTGCCTTTATCTTTTGGAATAAGTCTATTGCACTAATTGGTCCATCAAAATCTGGAATGATTTATTATACACTTCCATTATTTAGTGGATTGTTAGCTTATATAATTTTAAAGGAGAGTCTTGGGATAATTCATATTCTTAGCGCAATTCTTATTATATCAGGTATTTTAATTAGTAATTCAAAACACAAAAAATAAGGTGACAAATAAGATGGAATTACCGCATCAACCAAAAATCAGCTAAAACCAATGCAGTCATCGCTTCTACAATCGGTACTGCACGTGGCACCACACATGCATCATGGCGACCTTTACCTTTTAAAGTAACGATATTACCATCTTTATCAATACTTTCTTGATCTTGCATTATGGTAGCTACTGGTTTAAATCCTACTCTAAAATAAATATCCATTCCGTTGCTAATACCACCTTGAATTCCTCCAGAAAGATTAGATTTTGTAGTGCCATCTGCATTGAATAAATCATTGTGTTCAGAACCTTTCATTGCAGCTGCACAAAAACCAGTTCCATACTCAAAACCTTTGACTGCATTAATAGAAAACATTGCTTTGGCTAATTGGGCTTGTAATTTATTAAAAATAGGCTCTCCTAAACCGATCGGTACATTTTGAACCACGCATGTAATTTTTCCTCCAATTGTATCACCTTCTTTTTTTACATCAGAAATAAGTTGAATCATCTTTTCAGCAGTAGTTGTATCTGGACATCTTACCGCATTACTCTCCGTTTTAGTGAAGTCAAGTGCTTGATAAGGTTTATCAATAGTAATATTACCTACCGTTGAGGTAAAAGCATTTATGGTTATGTCTTTAATAATCTGTTTGGCAATTGCTCCTGCTACAACCCAATTAGCTGTTTCTCTTGCTGAGCTTCGTCCGCCTCCACGATAATCTCGATGTCCATATTTCTTATCATAAGTAAAATCAGCATGTGAAGGTCGGTAAACATCTTTTAAATGTTCATAATCCTTTGACTTTTGATTAGCATTCTTTATCATAAAACCAATGGAAGTTCCTGTAGTTTTACCTTCAAAAATTCCAGATAAAAACTGCACTTCATCGGGTTCTTGACGTTGCGTCACCAACTTTGATTGCCCAGGTTTACGTCGGTTTAATTCTTGTTGAACTGCTTTAAAATCCAAAACCAAACCGGCAGGGCAACCATCTAATATTCCTCCGATGGCTTCACCATGAGATTCTCCAAAAGTGGTTAGCGTCAATCTATTTCCAAAAGTATTATGTGCCATAAGGACAAAATGATATAATTTTTTCGTTGTAAATATACATAAAATCAATGAAAATAATTGATAGTTCCTATTTTTCAAATTAGACAAACATCTTCGAAATAATTATCATATTGATAATTGAATAGCGAATATTGACTTAATATTATATTTACAAGTCATTTTATAGTACAAATATTGCGCTTTTCACAATGAAAAGACCTAAACTAGAATAATGAAGCTAAAATTTAATGAAAAACGGATAAAAACAAGCCTAAAATGAGGGTATTTAGACTAAAATATTTCAATTATTTTAATCCTAATTAACTGACAAATAAGGTTTTAAATATTATTTGCAAATAAATTACTTTTTCCTATTCTATTTTGTAACATTTGCTTTCATTTGTCGTCTCTAAAGATAGTAAAACACACATTAAAAGTCTATTAACTAACTTATTATACAAATAAAAAATTTAAACATATGAAAACACTAGAAATCAAACAAAAAGCGAGAAGAATAGCTCCATTAAAAAGTAAAACTAATGTATGGAATTCACAAAGACGCTATTCAATTATTAGAACACTATAACACCTATAAAAATCACGACACCTGAGTCAAAGATTCACTCTAGGTGAATCCCTGACCAATTAAGATGAATACCTAAAGGAATTCTATCTGACAAAAGTTGAAAAACACATTCCATTTAGTTGGAATGTGTTTTTCTTTGTTTCACAGTAAAACTAAAATGTGTACTTTTGATATCTGTCTAAAAACAAAAAACTATGTTCGTCGATTTTAATAGCTTACCAAGAGACATCACGACTCTGGATTTATATGTCAGATAAAGCGTTTTCTGTAGGACAAGAAGCCTATATCAATGAAAAAATGATTAAGTTCTGCACGTGTTGGAACCATCATAAAAATAATTTAGTAGCAACTAAAAGTACCTATTTGAATACTTGGGAAATAGCAGCCTCTAAGAGTTGGCATGCACAGTATATGAATTAAAACTTTTAAAATAAATAACACAACCTATGATATCCATATTGCAAATTGCTCGTTCAATTACACTAACAAGCACCCTGCTTTTTTCTTTTTTTAGTTATGCTCAACAAACCGATCCACTTCTAACAACTGATTTTGAAGCACAAAAGATTTGGGTAGATAGCATCATGCAGCAAATGTCAGTTCGTCAAAAAATAGGACAACTGTTTATGGCCTCTGCCTATTCTAATAAAGATGCAGAACACGAAGCATTCATAAAAGAACTCATAGAGGAATATGAAATTGGAGGCTTGGTATTTATGCAAGGTTCACCTTATAAACAGGGAAAACTCACTAATTTTTATCAATCGAAATCTAGGGCTCCAATATTGATGGCGTTTGATGGAGAATGGGGACTTAATATGCGAATAGATAGTACGTATCGTTTTCCTTGGAATATGACATTAGGTGCTATCCGAAACAATAAATTATTAGAAGAATTAGGGCATCGCATTGGTGTTCAGCATAAAAGATTAGGAATACATGTAAATTTTGCTCCTGTAATTGATATTAATACCAATCCTAATAATCCTATCATTGGAAATCGATCTTACGGCGAAAACAAATACAATGTTACACAAAAAGCCATTGCTTTTATCAAAGGCATGCAAGCTGAACAGGTTTTAGCCTGTGGGAAACACTTTCCAGGACATGGTGATACCGATAAAGACTCACATAAGACCCTACCAAGTGTATTATTTGATTCCATTCGAATTGATTCTATTGAATTATATCCTTATAAAGAATTATTCAAAGAAAAAATGGGTAGTGTAATGACAGCACATCTAAGCATTCCTAGCCTAGAGAAAGACAGCCTTTTACCTAGTTCTCTGTCAAAAAAAATTATAACTGATCTCCTTTTGAATACACTGAACTATGAAGGTCTCATTTTTACAGATGCTCTTAACATGAAAGGTGCTGCTAATTTTGCACAACCTGGTGAGATTGATCTAGCTGCCTTTCTAGCTGGAAATGATATTTTATTATTCCCACAAGATGTCCCAAAAGCTATGGAACTCATCCAAAAGGCTTTTGATGAAAAACAATTTACAGAAGAACGTTTAAATTACTCCGTTCGTAAAATTTTAAAAACAAAATATTGGGCTGGTCTACAAGATTATAAACCCCTAAATCTAAACAATCTAAATGCAGATTTAAATACTGTTTATGATGATGTTTTACATCGAAAATTGGTAAATGAATCTATTACACTTATAAAAAAAGGAGGCATTTATCCCATTAAAGATGTTCAACAAAAGATAGCCTATATTAAACTAGGGGATCCTTCTGCAAGTAATGCTGCTTTCTTAGAAATAGCACAAAAATATACTCCTATAACGGTACTAGATAGTAAAGATCCTAAATTACTGAAAAAATTAAAAGAATTTGACATCAGTATCATTGGGTATCATAAATCAAATGCACATGCTTGGAAAAGTTATAAATTTGAAGCCGATGAAGTTGACTTATTGAATAAAATTGCTACAAAGAACAACGTTCTATTAAGTATTTTTGCTAGCCCTTATAGCTTGTTACAAATTGACGACTTCAAAAATATTGATGCAGTCGTTTTGGGATATCAAAACTCTAAATTTGCACAAGAATTAACAGCTCAAAAAATATTTGGCGCATTGGAAACTACAGGGAAACTTCCCGTTAGTATTGGCGCTCATTTTCCAGAAGGATATGGTTTATTCTCACATAGTCTAAAGCGTCTTTCTTATGGAATTCCAGAAGAAATGGGAATGAACTCTTTACAATTACAACAAATTGATTCCATTGCCAACGAGGTAGTTTCTCAAGAAATGGCGCCTGGAATGCAAGTTCTAGTCGCTCGTCATGGCAAAGTGGTCTATCACAAAAGTTTTGGCTATTTCACATTTGATAAAAAACAAAAAGTACAAAATAAAGATGCCTATGACTTAGCCTCTATTACCAAAATATTAGGTGCATTACCTTTGGTTATGAAAGCCGAAGAAGAAGGAAAATTTGATTTAAACGATCCGCTAGGAAAGATAATGCCTATACTAAAAAATACAGATAAAGATACCATCACTATTAAAGAAGCTTTATCTCATAACGGACGAATTAAGGCATGGATTCCTTATTATGTAAATACATTAGATAGTGTCTCCAAAAAACCTTTAGCAACTTATTACAGCACTAAATTATCTAAGAAATTTAATATAAAAATAGTAGATAAATTATATTTACGTAGTGATTACCAAGATACTATTTACCAACGTATTGCCAAATCAGAACTCAGAGAAACCTTAGGTTATAAATATAGTGGCTTGATATTTTACCTCTACAAAGATTACTTTAAAAAAACCTATGATAAAGAAATGGATGAATTAGATCAAACATTCTTCTATGGACCATTAGGAGCAACTAGCTTAACCTATAATCCCTTACAAAAATACAGCAAAGAACATATTGTCCCGACAGAAAAAGACGATTACTTTCGCAATACACTATTGCAAGGAACCGTACACGATATGGGTGCAGCTATGATGAAAGGTGTTAGTGGTAATGCAGGGCTTTTTGGCAACTCAAATGATGTTGCTAAAATGATGCAAATGTATCTGCAAGGAGGATTCTACGGAGGAAAACGCTATTTTTATTCTAAAACAATTGATAAATTTAACAAACGTTATTACGAAAAAGATTCTATTCGTCGTGGTTTAGGTTTTGATAAACCTCAATTAGACCCAGAAGTAAAAGCTACCTGTGGTTGTGTATCAGAAAAAAGTTTTGGACATAGCGGTTTTACGGGAACCTATACTTGGGCAGATCCTGAAACAGGTTTGCTATATGTTTTCCTTTCTAATCGAGTTTATCCAAACATGGGAAATACTAAATTGGTTGAAGAAGATATTCGTACCAAAACACAACAGATTATTGTAGATGCTATTATTGAATAAGGAGTATAAAACTATATCAATTCTAAAACCCTTACTACATTTTCAATCATATCTATGGAAATATTCAAATGTGTCACCATGCGTAGCTTTCCTTCTCCCATAGAGCTAATAAGAATATCATCATCTTTTAATTTTTCTATAAAAGCTGTTTCAGAAATTGTACTATTCAAATAGAAAATAATAATATTAGTTTCCACAGGCTCGACCTCTACAACAAAACGACATTTTTGCAAAGCAGTCGCTATCATTGTTGCATGCTTATGATCTTCAACTAAACGTTTAATATTATTATCTAACGCATAAATTCCTGCTGCAGCCAAATAACCAGCTTGCCTCATAGCACCGCCAAAAAGTTTACGAATCCGCAGTGCTTTCTTTATATGTTCTTTTGTTCCCAACAGTACTGAACCTACTGGTGCTCCCAAACCTTTGGATAAGCAAATAGATATCGTGTCAAAGACTTCTCCATACTGTTTAGGACTTTCATCTTGAGCCACCAAAGCATTAAAAAGTCGTGCACCATCTAAATGAAAAGACAATTTATTTTTACTACAAACCTCTTTTATTTTTAAAATCTCTTTAAAATCCCAACAAGCACCACCACCTTTATTTGTGGTGTTTTCAATAGCAACTAAAGATGATATGGGCAAGTGAATATTATCTTTATCATTGATTACTTCGACAAGTTGATTGGCAGTAAACATGCCACGATTTCCATCTAACAAACGACACGAAACACCAGAATTAAAGGCAGCTCCACCACCTTCAAAATTATAGACATGCGCCCATTTATCACAAATCATTTGTTCTCCTTGCTGTGTGTGTAATTTGATAGCAGCTTGATTTGCCATTGTACCCGAAGGGAAATACAGCGCATCCTCCATTCCAAACAATTCAGCCAATTTTTCTTGTAGGCTATTTACACTAGGATCTTGTTGAAAGACATCATCTCCAACATCTGCTTTAAACATAGAATCCAACATTCCAGAAGTTGGTTTTGTAACCGTATCACTAATTAAATTGATCATATTTTACAGCTTTCTAAAAAATAATTTTGATTTGTAAATGTACTAAATACCTGATAAATCTACTTAAGTTTGTTCGCTGTTACAAACCGTATTAAAAAAATTAGTTAAAATGATAATTATCAGATAAATTCTAATTTTCATAAAATATATTCGCATTGCTTTATAGATGCTTAAAATAATGTTTAAAAACCAACCTTATTATGACCGAAGAAACCAAATCAAAGTCACAAGTAGAAGAACTTTTCACCAATCCTGAACCATGGGAATCTTGGGAGAGCAAACTTGTAGTATGGAGTATTACTATTGCCATTATTGGTCTAACAGTACTCGGAGCGCTTATTAACTGGCTTATTTTATAAAGTCATTATGCAACTAGACTTTACACTTTCATTTACAGAAACACAATGGATTTGCTTTGATGATTCCATTGAAATTTTAGCAGATTCGCTAGAAGAACTCGATACGAGTATTGAGAAACATCTTCGACAAAAATATCAAACAGGTACATTTAGAATAAAAATGTTTTTTGATTTTGATCGATTTCCTAAGTGGTATAGACAATATATGCCACATTACTTCAATAGAGATTTTACATACAACTTAAATTAATAAAATGAGTACATTAAATAAAAAATGGTATAGTGGCATGTCAAGCACCGAAGATTGGTGGTCAGCATGGTTAGGTTTATTCTTCTTCGGATTAGGATTACTAAGTATCTGGGGTCTAGATGCCGTTGGATGGATTGCCAAACCAAAAGCTTGGGAATTTACCAATTTGATGCAAGATTTTTCTTGGTCGAAACTGATTAAAACTTCTTCTAAAGAATATGCCCATTTACATCCTTTAGTATCATTGCTTGTTACCTATATAGTCTTTACAGTCTTAACAAGTATTGGAGCTCACTTCCAAAAATTAAATGTTAAAAAATATATTTATGGATTTACCATTATATTCTTAATAACATGGTTTGCATGGATTGTGGGCTATGAAGTTCACTTTAGTGCTATTAATGCTGTCTTAAAGGGGAAAAATTTGTTTGAAGTTTATGATTTAACTTGGGGACTTCAATTAGGTGGTGGATTTGGGTTTATGTTGGCGCTAACTATCGGATTAATTATTGGAAACTTTTTTAAAGGATTTGCCAATAAAATTCGTGAAGCAGCTAAACCCGAATGGTTTATTAAAACAGCTATAGTTTTACTTGGGATTAAACTCGGTATGATGACTATGAAAGCGGCTGGATTTACTTATGAACTGGCTCTTGCTGGAGCTGCTGCTGCTTTTGTAGCTTACTTATTATTTTGGCCAATTATATATTATGTAGGACGTAAATTTTTCAAGCTGAATCGTTCCTCTGCTGCCGTTTTATCCTCAGGAATATCTATTTGCGGTGTTTCTGCTTCTATTGCAACAGCTGGTGCCATCAAAGCAAAACCAATTATTCCGATAGCAGTAGCAACTTTGGTATTGGTTTTTGCCATGTTTGAATTAGTATTACTTCCTAGTTTTTATACTAATGTTGCGCCAAACCAACCAATTGTAAATGGTGCTGCTATGGGTATGACTGTAAAAACTGATGGCGCTGATGCCGCAGCAGGTGCCATACTAGATGAATTAATGGTATCAAAACAGCTCAAAACAAATGATGTAAAATGGGAAGAAGGTTGGATTTTAAGTGCTGCAATTCTAACTAAAATATGGATTGATATTTTTATCGGAATTTGGTCTTTTGTACTAGCTGTTATCTGGATCAGAAATGTTGAAAACAAGAAAAAGAAAAAAGAGAAAATACCTTGGTCAGAAATATGGTTTAGATTCCCTAAGTTTATTTTAGCCTATATGCTTGTCTGGTTTATTTATTTAGGAATGATGTATTTCTTCCCAGATATATTAGACAATGCTCAAGTTGGCGGTAATATTGTTCAAGGTACCTTTAGAAAGTTTATGTTTATGCTGACCTTTTTAAGTATTGGTATTATAACTGATTTTAGTAAGCTTAAAGGTATGGGACGTCTAACATTACTATACGCAATAGGGCTATTTGCCATTATTGCTCCTATAGCTTACTTGGTAGCCTATATATTCCATCATGGAATGATGCCACCACTAGCGCAATAAGTTAAACTTCTATGATAATAATAAACAACAGCTTATTCCAAATTAATTTGGAATAAGCTGTTTTTGATTTATAATTTAATAGTATTTTCGTAACTCAATAATAAGTGTTAAACTATGTCACATCAATTATCTGATCGTATAAATAATTTGCCCATCTCACAGACTTTATCTATGGCTGCTAAAGCTAGAGAACTAAAATCACAAGGAATAGATATTATTAGTCTTAGTTTGGGTGAACCCGATTTTAATACTCCTGATTTTATTAAAGAAGCGGCAAAACAGGCAATTGATGCTAATTATAATTCCTATACTCCAGTTGATGGATATTTAGAATTACAAGAAGCTGTTTGTAGGAAATTTATACGTGATAATGGTATAAACTATACCCCAAATCAAATAGTTGTTTCAACTGGAGCAAAACAATCTTTAGCTAATGTAGCCATGGTGCTTTTAAACCCAGGTGATGAAGCAATTTTACCAGCTCCTTATTGGGTAAGTTATGAGGCTATTGTTAACCTCTGTGAAGCTATTCCTGTAGTTATTTCAACAAATATTGAACAAGACTTTAAGATAACTCCTGAACAATTGGAAACTGCTATTACACCTAAAACAAAGTTGGTGTTTTTTAATTCACCAAGTAATCCAAGTGGTGCCGTTTATAGCAAACAAGAATTGCGTGCATTAGCAGATGTATTAGTGAAACATCCTCATGTTTATGTAATATCTGATGAAATTTATGAACATATAATTTATGAAGGTTCTGCATTTAGTATGGCAGCCTTTGACGATATGTATGAAAACACAATAACCATTAATGGTTTATCGAAAGCTTTTGCCATGACTGGTTGGCGATTGGGTTACCTCGGTGCTCCTCAATGGATTGCCAAAGCTTGTACAAAAATGCAAGGTCAAATTACTTCTGGGACTAATTGTATTACACAAAGAGCAGCTATTACTGCACTTGATGCGCCTGTATCTAAGATTAAATACATGGTTGATGAATTTAAAGAAAGACGTAATTTAGTACTAAATCTTTTACAAGATATTCCTGGTTTTATTACTAAGAACGTACCAGGTGCTTTCTATTTTTTTCCTGATGTTTCTTATTATTTTGGAAAAACTGTACAAGGACAAAAAATTGAAAATGCTACTGACTTATCCATGTATATATTGGAAAAAGCCAATGTAGCCACAGTTACTGGTGATGCTTTTGGTACACCAAATTGTATTCGATTGTCCTATGCTACTTCTAGAGAATTATTGGTAGAGGCTATTGGTAGAATTAAGGAGGTTCTTGAAATTTAAGTTATGGGTAGTGTCAAAACTACTTTTGTTCCTAAAGCATTCTTCTCATTATCATATAAATCAATAAAATCTAAAGAATAATTATACTCGTAGTTTTTATAAAAATTTGCCAGACGTTCCTCTGTTAGCTTAATGCCAATAGATTTTCTTTTATGCACTTTTTTACTTTTTATAATGCTTGCTGCATTCCTTCCTATTCCATTATCGGCTATTGTAATTTTGAGATGTGTATTGGCTACTTTCTCATAAGAAACCTCTATTTTTTTAAGTCCTTTTTTTGGTGAAAGTCCATGCCATATTGTATTTTCTATAAAGGGTTGTAAGATAAGTGAAGGCATTTTTATGGTGTTGATACTCAATTCTTTATCAATATTCGTTATGGTTTCAATTTCATTTGAAAAACGAATATTCTCAATATCTACATACAATTTAATGGTATCTATTTCCTCAGCAAGTGTGGTGTTTTTATCTTGTGTCGCAGCCAATATTTTTCTTATTAGCTTAGAAAACTTATTTAAATAATAAACTGCATTTTTCTGCTCATTGTTAATTATATATAACTTTATCGCATTAAGAGAGTTAAAAATAAAATGTGGATTCATTTGACTCCGCATTGCTTCTTGCTCTAGACTGAGAATTTTTTTTTCATTTCTTAATTGTTGTGTTCTGTAGAGCGTGAAAAGAATGATTCCTAAGAGTGTTAAAACACTTAATGCACCAATCCATATATTTCTGTTTGTTGTAAGTTTAAGTTTGGCTATTTCATTTTGTTTTGCTAGGTCTGTTATTTGACTATTTTTTCTTTCGCTATCATATTTTATGATTAAATCATTTACATACTGTGAGTTCCGTTCATTAGATACTTTTTCATCATATTCTTCAGCTAATTTGTAATATTTTAGCGATTCTTTATAATTATTTTGTTCTTGATATAACTCTGACAGATGATCATAACCCGTAGAAATCGCCGAAATAAAATTGTGTTTTTTTGCAATACTTATTCCTTGGAATAAGTTTTCTTCTGCTATTTTGTATTGTTTAAGTTTTGACTGAGCCCAACCTAAATTCAAATATTCATAAGCCACATAATATTTATTTCCTGTTTCTTCTGCTAGTGGTAGATTAAGCTCTGTAAGTTTTAGCGCTTTGCTATAAGCTCCTTGTTTTATATGAATAGTTGCAATACTACCATTACAGATTATTTTTCCAAGAGAATTGTTTAACTCAGTATTAATTGCTAGTGATTTTTGGTAATCTATTAAGGCAGCATCTAAATTTCCTTGTGATTCTTTTGCATTTCCAACATTTTGATGATTTATTGCCAAACCCAATTTGTTATCAATACTTACTTCTATGGCGCGTGATTTTTCAAATTGCTCAATAGCTAAATCATATTGCTTTAGTAGCAAATAGATATTTCCCATACTATTGTGAGAAACGGCTATACTTCTTCGCAAACCTAAACTTGGTTTTTTTACTGTTTCAGCTAAAGCTAAAGCCTCTTGATTATAGTCTAATGCTGTTCTGTTGGCATCCATCCTTCTATAATCAACACCGAGCATATTTAAGCTAAAAACTCTAAACTCAACACTATTTGCTTGTTTGGCTGTTTCTAAAGCTTGTTGATGTGTTTGAATGGCTTGATCGAATAAGGAGTAGTTCCTGTATCGAATACCCAATAGGTTTTCTGAAAATGTTATACCGTGTAAATAGTTGTGTTTTTTGAATTTTACAATTAGATTTTTTAAACTTGTCGTATCTCTTCTAAAAGGATGTAAATAATTATTTATAGTCTTATAAGATTTGGGCCTACTAATTAAAATACTATCTGTGGCTTTATCAAATTCGATTTTGTTTTCTTGAGCATACACGTTTGAGAAAAGACTAAGAATACTTAGTAAAAGAATAAATACCTTTTTTGGATGTACGAATATTGAATTAGCTTGTAGAAACATAATTTTAGTTGCTTAATTTTTCTTGTAGTTCCTTTCTTTTAGAACGCGATACCGGCAGGTTAGTACTGTCATCTAAAATAATGTATTGTCCATCACTTTTTACAAATTCTCTAATATGGTTGATGTTTACTAAATAGGAGTTATGAATTCTAAAAAATAGAGGATTATTAATCATCAACTCAATATCTTTTATTTTTTTTGAGATTAATTCTTTTTCATTATTCATGAAGAAAACTTCCGTATAATTCCCATCCGATTTACAATATAATATCTCATGTGGTTCTACATACATCGTTTTTCCAGATAATGCTAGTGTAATTTTATTGAAATTGTTTTGAGGTTTAATTCGTTCAATAATATTAAAAAGTTCTTTTCCTAGGCTATTTTCTGACTTATTCACTTGTATTTTAGTGACTGCTTTAATTAAGTCATCGGTGTCAACGGGTTTTAAAAGATAGTCTAGCGCACTTTCTTTAAAAGCTTTCAAGGCATAAGAATCATAAGCGGTAGTAATGATCAAGTCAAAACCTCGAAAATCTAATTTTTCTAGTAATTGGAAACCATCCATTTCAGGCATTTCTATGTCTAAAAACACACAATCAGGTTTAATATAGTTGATAGCAGATATTGCTTCTCTCGGATTGGTAAAACTATCGGTAACTTCAATATTGTCACAAAAATTTTCAATCTCCCATTGTAAACTTTTAATGGCAGTTAATTCATCATCAACAATTATTGCTTTTATCATCATCTAAAATTTAAAGTGCCTCAAATATACTATATATTCATTTTAGAAGTGTTTTAATTTCATGGATTGATTACCAATATGTGTAAAAGGTTGTGTTATGTGTATAGCTGGTTGTTTTTCTGTAAAAACAGCCTATAATACCAATTATAATAAATAGCAATCTATTCATAAATAAAGCCATGCTAATTGTATGAAAATAAAAAATTAGTACCGAGTCGCTACTTACTTTTGAGCTATCATTAAACACATAAAATAAATTTTTATTAAACAATTAAATGTAAATATTATGAAAACAATGAAATTTTTAACTTACGCAATATTCGTGTTATTTTTAGGACTAGCAATCAGTTCATGTGAAGGACCAGAAGGACCTGCAGGATCAGCTGGCATAAATGGTACTAACGGAACAAATGGCACTGATGGCACTGATGGCACTGATGGTAATGCTAATGTTACTTCTGTTATTATGTTGGGGGAAAGCATATCAATAGGATATAATAATTTAGCAGTATCAGAATTAACTCAAGATATTTATGACAATGGAGTAGTTTTAGGTTATACTACTGTTCCTGGAAATAGTTTTTGGGAAAATTTACCAGTAATTAGTCCATCAGATCAAACTGTAATGCTTGAAATTGATAGAATTTCTCTAGGTACAATTACATTACTTTCTACCTTCGATCAAATTTTAGACTTTCGATTCGTTTTAATTGCTAGCAATACTTCAAGTGGTAGAACCACAAACTCACAACAAGCAATTTACAACGAATTAGCAACAGCCAATATAGATGTTAATGATTACTATGCAGTTTGTGCTTATTATGGTGTCAATCCTGAATAAGAATCATTGAAATCATTAATTAAAAACAATTATTTACTAAACAAATCAAGGTCTTATTATGAAAATAATGAATTTTTTAACTTACGCAACATTCGTGTTATTTTTAGGCTTTGCCGTATCTTCTTGTAGTGGAGATGATGGAGCAGACGGTGTAGATGGAGCAACTGGGTCTATAGGTACTTCTGGAACTAATGGTACTGATGGAAACGCTAATGTAACAACAATTAGTTTACCCTATGAAGATATTACATGGACAACAGGATTATTTCTCGGTAGAACATCTAATGTATTTACACTTAGTGAATCAGCTGTTACTCAAGATATAATCGATCATGGAACAGTTTTGGGATATGCTAAATTATATGACTTATGGTACCCATTACCCTTCACCTGGGAAAATTCTGCAGGATCTGAAAGGCAACACATTACACACACCTACAGTCTAAATAATATTACTCTTTATGCATACAAAACAAGTGGTGTTTTAAATCCAAGTGTTGTTTCTGAATTTCGTTTTATGCTAATTACTGATAATACAGTTACGGGTAGAAGTTCTTCAATAGAAAATATTATTAACGAACTAGCAGTTGCTAATGTTGATGTAAACGATTATTATGCAGTATGTGCTTATTATGGCATCAATCCTGAATAAAAATTACTAAAGAGAAATATTTTTTTGGGAAGATTTTATCACTTGATAAAATCGGAAGGGCAGTGTTTTTACACTGCTCTTTTTTTTATCTGATTTTTTTGAAATAGTCCAGGTTAATTCAACCTGACGATGGCTGCTCTCAAATAAATGAAATAGGCAAAGAATCTACTTGAAATCTAATTAAATGTCCTGTTAAAATATCATCGGCATAAGTATGTAAATCATTAAAGTTCTCATTGGTATAATTATACATAATACAGATTTTTTACTTAAAAAAACAGTAATCGAAAAATGATATACTACTCAACCCCATTCTCAAGAAGTGTGTCTTTTTCACCATATAACAGTTCAGCAACTTCAATTAATTTTTTAATAATATCATTTACATTAGTATAGTCGTTAAAGAGAGATGATGCCATTTCTACAGTGATTAAATCTTTTCTAATTAGTTTATCAATTGCTTTATTACTATTTCTAATATTCTCTTTGGCATCTTTTTTAAGTTGTGCTAACTTTTTAGCACACTTTTCAGTGTTTTCGGTTGTTCTAAATAGGTAAATAACTCGTAAAACTTTGGTTATTTTTTTTCTAAAATTATCGTACTCATTTAGTAAATACTTATTGTCAAGGTCTAATGATAAAGTTACATTTTTATTTAATTCTCGCACATCTCTAATAATTTCTACCATTTTACGGTTGGCCGTTTTTATATCATTTACGGTACTATCTTGTGATTTAGTAAGTTTTAATTGTTTCTGAGCTGTGGCCGCATATTTTATGATCTCACCATAAATAGTTTTTACTTTTTTATAGTATAAATCCTCCACATTAATTTGCATGTCTTTAGTAGATTTTTTGATAATTTTTTTAATCTTTTTATCTGATTTGATATCCTCACGATGTATATTCAAAGCATGAGCCACAATCTCAAATATGGCATTCTTAAACAAATACTTTGATTCTTTAAACAAAGAAGTAATTACAGTCCCTGGAAATTCTAAAACTGCTTCATTAAGATATTTAGGCTCATCAATATCTTTATTGA
>JAOZLL010000156.1 GCA_029934835.1 Flavobacteriaceae bacterium
TATAATTATCAGCACTGTGTGTTGTGGTAATACATTCTCCTAGAGACCAATCTAGTTGGTAGGTTGCATTTGAAAAATGAGCACCACTAGAATTGACGAGCTCGGGGCTAAGATTTTGACTGATTGCTGAAAAGGAAAGGATTAATATGGCGAAAAGAATACTTATTTTTCTCATAAGATTACAGTATATGAGATAGAAGCCCAATAAATAGACTAGTTCGTTGAGCTTAGTCTCATGGATTTATTAATTCACCAACAAAGTTATAAGTTATTCTAAATTAAAACAACAAAAAGCAAACTATTTTATAGGGATAAGGTATTTTGTTTTGAAAATTTTACTTTTAGTGAAATTCCCACTATAAATAAGAGCATGTTTTTATAAATCAATTCCCAATTCTACTCTTAATTTTTGAGAGATAATTTTTGTTTTTAGTTTTAATTCTAACAGGTATTTCTCCTGTTAGGTTAAAAAAAATAACATATAGATTAACAAACCTAACAGGTTGCCAACGCGTAGGGCATCTGGAAACCTGTTAGGAAAGTAAACTCTTGATAGGTCTTGAAAACTTTTTAGGATAGTAGTTTTACAAATTAATCCCTAATTCTACTTCTAATTTTTGAGAGATAATTTTGGTAATCAATGATTTTAATACAGGAATTTTAATTTTATCTACCACTTCATTGGTAAAAGCATAAAGTAACAATGCCCTAGCTTCTTTTTCAGGAATACCACGTTGTCGCATATAGAATAATGCATTTTTATCTAGTTGACCAATAGTACAACCGTGTGAACAAGCCACATCATCAGCAAAAATC
Organism: Flavobacteriaceae bacterium; assembly: GCA_029934835.1. Classification (GTDB taxonomy): domain Bacteria; phylum Bacteroidota; class Bacteroidia; order Flavobacteriales; family Flavobacteriaceae; genus DQTL01. The sequence continues at coordinate 817 of JAOZLL010000156.1, forward strand.
TCTAACTGAGGTTTAGCATTTATACTTGCCTCATCTGTTAAAAGGATATTGTCATTTTGTTGAAAAGCATCAGTCTTTTGAGCGATTTGATCAACAAAAACTTTACCATTAAAAACGCCAGTAGATTTTCCATCATAAATACCTTTATACAATTCATGGCTTTCACAATTGGGTTGCTGATGATATACGTTAGTCTGATTATCAACATGCTGATCATTGTCTAGCATGGTAATTCCATTTAAAATAGAATTGACATGTTCCCCTTTTTGATAGAAACTCAAGGTGTTTCTAGTAATATCACCACCAAAAGAGAAGGTATTTACCGATACTACACTTTGCTCTTTTTGTTCAACAAAAGTACTGTCAATAAGTGATGCATTTTGATGATCATTCTGAATTTTATAATAATCAATATGCGCTCTTTTGTTGGCAAATATTTCAGTAACAGTATTGTTTAGTACATTTTTATTAGACAAACTTTGATGACGTTCTACAATTTGTACTTGTGAATTTTCATCAACAATAATTAGGTTACGAGGTTGTAATAATACATCTTTCTCACATTCTGTAGTGAAATAAACAATCTGTATAGGTTTTTGTAATACAGTATTTTTAGGAATATGAATAAATGCACCTTCACTAGCAAATGCTGTATTTAGAGATGTTAAACCATCAGATTTAGAAGCTGCTTTATTAAAAAAATGCTCCCTGATAATTTTATACTTAGGTTTGTTGATGATAGATGACAGCAAACAAATATCCATTCCTTCATGGGTTGTTTCAGATAAAAACGGACTGTAAACGCCATCAACAAAAACAATTTTATAACTCTCAATTCCTTTTAAGAAATAGGTATCTACTTCAGTAAGTTGAATTTCGTGTTTGGGTAATTGGGGAAATAGCGTATAATCATTCTTTAGTAACTTTTTCAATGAAGTATACTTCCAATCCTCTACTTTTTTAGTGGGAAATCCTACTTTTTCAAATTGCTGCATGGCAGTGGAACGCACCTTATGAAATTTGGTATCTGTTTGTACAGAGCCTTTATTTTCAAAAGCCATAAAGGATGCTATTAATTTGTCTTTCATTTTTCTTAGTTTAAAGTTTAAAGTTAAAAGTTTGAAAGTTAAAAGTTGGTCTTATGAAAATTTTCGAACTTTTAACTTTGAACTAAATAATTTGCAAAGTAAATTATTTAATCCATTCATATCCTTTTGCTTCTAATTCTAAAGCTAAATCTTTACCGCCAGTTTTTACAATTTTACCATCTGATAGTACATGTACAAAATCAGGAACAATATAGTCTAATAATCGTTGGTAGTGTGTTATAACAATTACAGCATTGTCTTTGTTTTTTAATTTATTAACACCATTTGCCACCGTTTTTAAGGCATCAATATCTAAACCAGAATCTGTTTCATCTAAAATTGCCATTTTTGGTTCTAACATCGCCATTTGAAAAATTTCATTCCGTTTTTTTTCTCCACCAGAGAAGCCATCGTTTAATGAACGTGATAAAAAGGAACGATCTATACCGATTAGTTTTGCTTTTTCACGAATCATTTTCAATAATTCGGCAGCAGGCATATCTTCTTTTCCTTCTGCTTTTCTTTTTGCATTAATGGCTGTTTTGATAAAGTTGGTCACAGTAACGCCAGGAATGGCTACAGGATATTGAAATGACATAAATATTCCCTTGTGAGCACGATATTCAGGTGCTAACTCTAATAGATCATCACCATCAAGGCTAATACTACCTTCGGTTACTTCATAATCTTCGCGACCTGCAATAACAGATGAGAGTGTTGTTTTTCCTGATCCGTTTGGTCCCATAATAGCGTGGACTTCACCAGCTTTTATGTTTAGGTTAATTCCTTTTAAGATTTCTTTGTCGCCTATGTTGGCATGTAAATTTTTTATTGATAACATTTTTAAAATAATTTTAAATGTTGAATTTTATATTTTGAATTATCCTACACTTCCTTCTAAAGAAATTTCTAATAATTTTTGTGCTTCAACGGCAAATTCCATTGGTAACTTGTTTAAAACTTCTTTGCTAAATCCGTTTACGATTAAAGCAATGGCTTTTTCGGTATCTATACCACGTTGATTACAATAAAATAGTTGGTCTTCACCAATTTTGCTGGTAGTTGCTTCGTGTTCTACTTGTGCGGTTGAATTTTTTGTTTCGATATAAGGAAAGGTATGTGCACCACATTCGTTACCCATTAAAAGGGAATCACATTGCGAAAAATTACGTGCATTTTTGGCATTTTTACCAATACGAACCAAACCACGATAAGAGTTTTGTGATTTTCCAGCAGAGACACCTTTTGAAATGATAGTACTTTTAGTATTATTCCCTAAATGAATCATTTTAGTACCAGTATCGGCTTGTTGGTGATTGTTTGTTACCGCAATA
>JAOZLL010000157.1 GCA_029934835.1 Flavobacteriaceae bacterium
TACAAAACTTATATCTGTATCAAAAAATCGACTTATCACCAAAGCAGTAATAATCAATAAACCATAATTCAATATACCCAAATGATTGTGTTTTGCGCCGTTTCTTATCGTTAAAACACCAATTGCAAACAGTAATAAATTGATAAGTATTACGGCTATTGGTGAAACTAATCCTATAAAAAATATGATTATAAATAAGAGAAAAAGCCCACCTATTGGGTTAATATCTTTGATTGACTTTCCTTTCCATTGAAAGTAAAGCAGTATGATGGCTAATACTGTTATCACACTAGTCACCATAAACTCTGGACTTCTAATTATTTCTGCTACTACTAAATTATCGCTTCTCAACTCTTCCCAATAGCCATTAAAACTCAGTATCAATAAAATGATAACACTTCCTAAAGATCCTATTATTAAGTAGCCGTTATTTCTCAATTTTTGTTCTCTAAGAAATGATAAATTACCTATTAAATAGAATAATCCAAAGAGACCAAAATAAGTAACAGGCAACAATATTTCGGTGTTACCGGCAATAGTTCCTAATATTGCTGTGATTGATAAAGGAATAAGCCAATTATGAAAAGTCATAAAGTTACTTGTTGGCCTTTTTTTGTAAAGAATATAGTAGTAAGGCAAAATAGCTACTAATAATAACCAGTACAAATAGGAGTCTGTTTTAGGATAAGACCAATAACCTGCTTGACTGGCGTAAAATGTGATTCCTGCGATGTAGAGCAATGAACTAATAGACGATCTCATTACATAAACTATAGGTAAACAAAGTAACATCCAAGTCAACATAAAAGCACTTAAATCACCTGGAATATTATAGATTTGGCTAACCATGGCAATGCTTGCTCCTACGGCAAAAAACAGAAAGGCAGACACCGCTTCTCGCCAAGCTATACTTTCTTGTTTTTTAAGTAAAACAAAAAGTCCTAAAATTTGACCTATAACTAATGGCAAAAAGGCAAATATAGTTTTGGTTGTTCGAGAAAGTTCATCCCAATTATGACTGATAATTAGAATTATCCCTAAGCCTATGAGAATAGCTCCCAATACACCAAAAACTATAAATAGTTTAGCGTGTGATTGTGCTTCCTTATCCTTGTAATAGCCTTGTATTCTGTCTGCTGTCTCCTTCGAGATGACTCCAGCTTTAAGTAATTCAGAAAGTTCTTTTAAAAAACTCATTTATCTTTTTTTAATATCAGCTAATGTATAAAAATACTTCTAATTCTGAAACTATTCATCTACGTCATTTTTCTCGCAAAGGTCGGTCGCAAAGAAATCATAGAAATTATAATAAACGTAAAGGTCGCAAAGTTTTATTAATGCTTTGCATTCATTTTTTGTGTCTTTACATTATTTACCATTTTGAATAGTTTTACTGACCTATAATCTGCCTTACCATCGAAGTAGGTTTTAAAATGGCTAAATTGTTACCTAATTCTAATAATTTATTATTCTACTCGAACCTCAATTATTTCAGCTAATTGTGTGGTATATCTTGGAGATAGTTTTTCTTGGCGCATTTTCCAAGTACGTCCTAAATCTTGGCAGGCAAATTTTACCTTATTTTGTCCGATACTTTGGTTAATGGCATCAATTCGTTCCATTAAAGGTTGGTGTTTAGGGTTTTCACTAGTAAACAAACTAAACTGCTTTTGATTTTCAGGCGTAAAATTTCCTACTATTACTCCTGCTTTTTTATACTGATATCCTTGTTTAAAAATAGTTTTTAAGCCCATTACAGCATACCGAATTAAATCGTTACTAGCATGTGTTGGGTATTCGGTTTTTATGAGGATACTTTTACGATACTGTGGTAAATCTTTACGGTGATAGTTAGAATGTACAAAAACCATAATACTATTACAATGGGTTTGTTGTTTCCGCAGTTTTTCAGCACAACTTACAGCAAAAGTAGCTACACGCTCTTTTACATCCTCAAAATCAACGTACTTCATTTCAAAAGTTCTTGTAGTAGCTATTGATTTTTTAGCTGTTGGTTTCTCTAAACCTAGGGTTTCTTCTCCTTCTAACTCTTTTTTTAAGCGTAAACCCACTACACTCATTTCACTGCGTACATAAGCATCTGATAAAGTAATAAATTCAAATGCTGTAAATACTTTCTTTGCTTGTAATCGTTTACTAAAACGCCTACCTATTCCCCAAACATCTTCTACTTTTAGCCATTTTAGTGCTTTTTTACGTTTTTCATCAGTATCTATAACATAGACACTTTGCGTACGTTCAGGAAACTTTTTTGCTATTCGATTGGCAACTTTTGCTAATGCTTTGGTTGGTGCAAAGCCAACACTAACTGGTATTCCTGTAGATTTATAGACTCTTTGCTCTATTTCTTTTCCATACTTTTCTATATCGAATAATTCAAAGCCCTTAAATCGCAAAAAGGCTTCATCAATACTGTAAATTTCTATTTCAGGAGCCATTTCAGCAAGTATGGTCATGACGCGCATACTCATATCGCCATATAACACAAAATTGGTAGAAAAAACATGCACTTGATTCTTTTCAAAAAGAGTTTTGTACTTGAATGCAGGTGCAGCCATAGGAATCCCTAAAGCCTTAGCTTCGTTACTACGTGCAATGACACAGCCGTCATTATTAGACAAAACAACAACTGGTTTTCCATTTAAATCAGGACGAAAAACACGTTCACATGAGGCAAAAAAGTTGTTACAATCAACTAGGGCGTACATGGTTAATTAAGAATTAGGAATGTAACATTTCGACACGCTCAATGTGACATTTAGAATTATCTGACAGGGTAAAGTTAGTAAAAAATGTCACCACTTATGGATCAGTTATAAAAGTTGGGAAGTATTTATCAATAGTTATGAGTTTTACTTGAATTTATTAGTCGAACTTTACAATAATATATATATGTCAATGTTATCAGAGAAATAAGTAAAAGAATGAAATATGAAAAAGGAATAAAAAGTAAGAAAAAAGTAATAGTGGAAATTGCTTTTAGCATATTTGTATTAGTTTCTCTCATACTTTTCATAATGTTTGCCTCAACTAATTTAAGGAAAGTCAAAAATATAAAATTGATTAATTATGATTCTAAACTAAATGGGGAAATTGTCGAACATGCAACTTATAAAGGAGAAACTTTTATCCAACTGAAAGGAGAGAACAACTATTGGGAATGTAGCCTTCCCCTTTTTAGGACACCTCTAAATTCGACAAAATATTGTAATTA
>JAOZLL010000027.1 GCA_029934835.1 Flavobacteriaceae bacterium
ATTTAGCAATTATTAACCATTCTGCTTCTGAATTTGTTCTTGATTTTGTTAGTATTATGCCTGGGAGACCTAAGGCAAAAGTTAAGTCTAGGATTGTGTTAACGCCACAACATGCAAAACGTTTAGCAAAAGCTTTAGCTGAAAATGTTAAAAAATTTGAGCAACAGCATGGAGAGATTAAAGATTATGACAAACAACCTCATATTCCAATGAATTTTGGTCCAGCAGGACAAGCATAAATTGTGAATGTGTTTCAAGATTATTTAACAATAATCTTTAGATAGTTAATCTTAAAATTAAAAAAACACCAAATATATTTGGTGTTTTTTTTATTGTAATACAAGCCTTTTTGATAATTTTGCAACTAACGTATTTTCATGATTAAATCAAGCCTTTTACTTCTAGTTGTAAGTTTATTTCAAGCCAGTATTGTTGCTCAGAATACAATTGATTCTATTCAAAAAATCGACGAAATTGTTATTGAAACTCAACGTCTTGCTTTACCATATTCTCAAAAATCACATACTATAGCTATAATTTCAGCTAAAGAAATCAACCAAATGCCTGTTACTAAACTAGAAGAAGTATTACAACAAGTTGTTGGTATAGACGTACGCCGTCGTGGAATAAAAGGTATGCAATCTGACTTGTATATTAGAGGTGGCAATTTTAATCAGGTTTTACTATTAATTGATGGTGTAAAAATGGATGATATGCAAACAGGACACCACACCATGAATGGAATAATTCCTCTTGAAAATATTGAACGTATTCAAATCATAAAAGGTGCAGCAGCCCGTATTTATGGACAAAATGCTATGAATGGTGCCGTAAATATTGTAACTAAAGTAATTGATGAAAATCAAACCAAATTTTCAATGACTCTCGGTTCTTACGAAAATATAGGAGGTAGTATTAGTTTTCAAAAAGTATTAAAAAAAGGATCCGTTCAATTTCATGTTAATAAACAACAATCTGAAGGCTATCGTTATAATACAGATTTTAAAAATTGGAATGCTTTTTTTAAAACCAATTGGAGGGATTATGAATTGTTGTTTTCCTATGGTCAACGTGATTTTGGAGCCAATGGATTTTATGCAAATCCTGATTATAAAGATCAATACGAAGAAACTGAAACACATTTAATATCTTTAAAAAGAAAGCATACTACATCAAATTTAAAGATTAATACTAATTTACATTGGCGTCGTAATCAAGATATGTATCTGTTTCTAAGACATGACCCAAATTATTATCGTAATTTACATATTAATAATAAAATTGGATTTACAGTTGATGTAACATTAAACAATAAAATGGGTAAAACCGCAATTGGTTTAGATCTCAATCAGGGTTATTTAGTTAGTAATAACTTGGGCAATCATAATCGGTTTTCATCAAGCCTATTTATTGAACATCGTTTTCAATTATTTGACAATCATTTAGATGTTACGCCAGGTCTAGCTTTGGCTTATTATTCTGATTTTAAGACATTTGTTTATCCTGGACTTGATATCGGATTCAGATTCTTTAAAAATTTAAAAATCTATGCTAATGCAGGATATACCAGCCGTATACCAACTTATACAAATTTGTTTTATCAAAGCCCAATAGAACAAGGAAATCCAAGCTTGAAACCAGAAAAAGCCTTAACTTATGAAGGAGGATTATATTTCAACCAACCTAATCTACACCTTAATCTAGTTTATTTTAGTAGAATATCTACTGATTTAATTGATTGGACTAAAAATACCGAAGAAGATATATGGCGTGCAAAAAATTTTAATAAAACACAAACAAACGGAATTGAGTTTCAAGCAAATTTTGATTATAAAATTAAAAATTACAATCAGAGATTTGGTATAGGATACACATATATAGAAGATACTATTTTAGATGATACTTTTGCCTTTTCACGCTATAGTTTAAATAGTTTTAAACATCAATTAAACACCCAATTTACAACACAATTTGTTCCATTTTTAAAACAGCATATTTCATATCGTTATGCAGAACGAATAGATAAGACAAACTATCATCTCGTTGACGTATCTGTAAACCTTTCAATTAAAAAATGGGAACTAAATATTATAGCAAATAATCTTTTTAATGTAGAATACACAGAAACCAATTTAGTTCCTATGCCTAAAGCAAACTATATGAGTTCGGTGTCTTATATTTTTTAGGAAGCTCTTAAAGTTTCTATAGGCAGAAATATTGATAACTTTGAGAGTTTGAATTCCATAAAAGAATTTTGTTTTTTACAGGTTTTAATAAATCCAATTCTACAAATCATTTTTCGAATAATTCTCTTTATCTTTAAGATCTAAAACTACTACTATGACCTATTTCGATAAAGAATATCTTAAGTTTTTTAAAGACCTTGCAGCAAACAATCATAAAAATTGGTTTGATGAAAATAGAAAAAGATATGAAACTGTGGTGCGTGAACCTTTTAAAATATTTATAACTGATGTTATTGCAGCCGTAAACAAGATAGATTCTGAGGTTGTTTTAGAAACAAAAAATGCCATATTTCGTATCAATCGAGATGTACGTTTTTCAAAAGATAAAACATCTTATAAACTTTTTAATTCTGCCATCATTTCTAAAACGGGTCGTAAAGATAAATCCTATCCAGGTTTGTACCTTGAGCTCAACCCCGAACAATTAGGTATTTATAGAGGATTGTATAGACCCGATAAAGAACAAATTCAAAAAATGCGTGCTTATATCATTAATAATAACCAACAGTTAAAATCAATTCTCTCTGAAAAAGAATTTGCTGCAAGTTTCAAAAACATTCAAGGCACAAAATATAAGCGATTACCTAAAGAGATTCAACATGATGCAGAGAAACAGTCATTATTGTATAACAAACAATGGTATTATGAATTTTTACTTCCTCCCAAAATAATTTTACAAGACAATTTATTAGAAGTGGTAATGAAATATTATAAGATTAGTCATCCATTACAACAATTTTTAAAAAATGCGTTACGATAATACATATAGCGTAAAGATATTATCATTTACCTTTGTTACTATTTTTAAATAAATATTAAAACAGCTTAGCGTCTCTGCGCCATAGCAGTAAAACTTTTAAAAATGAAAATACTCAATGCCCAACAGATCAGAATTATCGACCAAAAAACAATAGAAAATGAGCCCATTGCCTCTATTGATTTAATGGAACGTGCAGCAATGCAATGCTATCAATGGATTATCAATCAAGATATTGAAGACAAACAAATACATATTTTCTGCGGTATGGGAAACAATGGTGGTGATGGTTTGGCAATAGCACGACTTTTATATCTTGAGGATTATATGACAGGAACTTGTATTGTACATTTTTCTGAAAATATGTCAGAGAACTTTGTTACCAATTATCAAAGAGCCGAAGAAACTGGTGTTTTTCCTCAAAGTATTCATGCTGAAGATGATTTCCCTGAGATTGATAAAGATGATATTGTTATTGATGCCATTTTTGGAATAGGACTAAACAAGGAACCAAGAGGGTTTACCAAAAAGCTAATTCAACATATCAATAAATCAGGTGCCATAGTTTACTCTATTGATGTACCTTCTGGTTTGTTTATCACTAAAGCTGTACAAAATAGTGAAACCATCATTAAATCAACAACGACCTTAACTTTCCAAACACCTAAACTTGCTTTCTTACTACCTGATAATCAGGATTATTTAGATAGTTTTACACTATTGGATATTGGTTTAGACAGCGAATCACTCAATACTATTCCAAGCAATTATCATTTTATTTTAAATAGTGATATCCAATCTTTTTATAAAGAAAGAGAAAAATATTCCCACAAAGGCAGTTATGGACATGCCATGCTTATTGGTGGTAGTTTTGGGAAAATAGGAGCAGCAGTTTTGGCATCTAAGGCAGCTCTTAGAATTGGTAGTGGTTTGGTAACAGCCTATATTCCAAAATGTGGGTATCAGATTATGCAAATCAGTATCCCTGAAGTAATGGTTGAAGTAGATTCAGAAAATATCATAGAATTTATTAACTATAAAACAAGTCCTACAGTAATTGGTTTGGGAATGGGCTTAGGAACTTCTGATAAAACTACAAAAGCTTTAGGCGAATTTCTAAAGCAAAACAGACTTCCTTTAGTGATTGATGCAGATGGTTTAAATATCATATCAAATAATAAAGAATATCTTAAATTTCTACCTAAAAATACTGTTTTAACACCACATCCAAAAGAATTGGAACGTTTGCTAGGTACTTGGTCTGATGATTATGAAAAATTAGATAAAATCAAAGCTTTTTCAACAAAATATAAATGTATTATTGTGTTAAAAGGTGCACATACTGTTGTTGTGCAAAATGATCAGTTTTATTTCAATTCAACAGGAAATCCTGCCTTAGCAACTGCTGGAACGGGAGATGTGCTAACAGGTATGATTACCGGTTTAATTGCTCAGAACTATTCAGCTTTGGAGGCTGCAATCTTAGGTGTGTTTTTACATGGTAGAACGGCAGATTTTGCTATCATGTTAGCCAATAGCTTAGAAACATTTATTGCATCTGATATTTTAAAATTGCTACCTGATGCTTTTAATAGTATTATGGAAACACCTGATGATGAAATGATTAATGAAGAATACTTAGACAATGACATCGATGATTTTTTAGATAATTATTATTTTGATGATGATGAAGAGCCACCTTATTGATTTTTATAGCTTATGATAATTAGTTTATTAGCAATTGTTATATTGATTGCATCTTTTTCGGTAGTTTACAAATCGACACTTGAAAAAAAGTGGCAAGTACCTGATCAATCCTTTTCAACAGAATGGCGTATAATTCTTGAGAATAAGGTAGTTTTTTATAAGTCACTTTCTTTAAAAGACAAAGCCAATTTTGAATACAGAGTCCAAGAATTTATATTGAATTATAAGATTATTGGGATAGATGTAGAATTAGATACAACTGACAAACTTCTTGTCGCTTCAAGTGCCATTATCCCCATTTTTGCTTTTCCAAACTGGCGCTATACTAATCTTACTATAATTCAATTGTATCCTGATATGTTTAATGCCGATTTTGAAACAGAAGGCAAAGGTAGACGTACTTTAGGAATGGTTGGCAATGGTTTTATGGAAGGTAAAATGATTTTATCAAAACCAGCATTACATCATGGGTTTTCTAATGAATCAGATAAGAAGAACACTGCCATTCACGAATTTGTCCATTTAATAGATAAGTCAGATAATGTGATTGATGGAATCCCTGAAATTCTCTTAGAGAAACAATATACCATTCCATGGTTAGATTTAATGAATAAGAAAATTGATTTAATCTATAAAAACAAGTCTGATATTAATCCCTATGGTGCAACGAACTCTGCGGAATTCTTTGCAGTTATTAGCGAATATTTTTTTGAAAGACCACAATTACTAGCACGAAAACATCCCGAATTGTATAAATTACTAGAAGAAATATTCGACCAAAAAATGACTGCTAGAAAGTTGAAAAAGTTTTGGTGATTGATATGATAATTATTTGTTACGCTAAATTGCGTAAAAATTTCACTAAGGATAAATATAGAGACGGTTATAATAGTTAGGAAGTATTTATTAGAAGTTATATGTTTTACTTGAATTTATTTATTTTTTAGTCGAACTTTATAACATAATATATATGTCAATGTCTTTTTAAAGAAACTGCAGATATATTTGCGTTGTGTAGTATTAAAAAAGATTGAATGGTATTTTTAATATCTTAACTAAAAATAAAAAATAGGATTAAATGAAAAAATTATTATTACTTGTTGTTTTTTTTATAAGTATTTCTATAAATGCTCAAAAACAAAAAGCGACTATTATATTAAATGATAGAACTGTTAAAATTGGACTTGCCAAAATTAGAGAAATGAGTTCATCTGTAAAATATAGAAAGGAAAAGAAAGGTAAAAAAGAAATTATTAAATTTAATGATATTAAATCAATCACGATTGAAGAGTATGACGGTGAAATTACTTATGAAATCAAACACAAAAAAAATGATTTCTATATCGATGATGATGACTATGTAACTTCTGAACAAAATTCTAAGCCCATATATATCCCATATTTATTAGAAGTAATTATTAAAGGTAAGGTGAATTTATACCTAAAAGAGAATACTCATACTAATATGGGTGCAAATGGAATGATGACTGGTACATCAACATCATATACTTATTATGTAAGTCGAGAAGACAGCGATATAGTAACTGTAATTGCATATCTTAATACATTAAACATAGGAAAATCTTTTAAAAAAATTGCTATGAAATATTTTAATGACTGTCCAGAATTAGTTGAAAAAATAAAAATAAAAGAATTTAAAAAAAGACATATTAAAGAAGTAATAAAATTCTATAATCAATGCAAATAATTAAATGAATAGTAAATAAAACACTACACAACAAAAATATAGTTAATGCTGGCTAATTGCTTAATTCAAATGGTAGTTTTGTGTTTAAAAAGTAAATGCTAACCCAAAATTATATTGTACTTTTATCCAGCACTAACCATATTTAGAATGTTGATAAAGTTCCTCTTCAATACCCGTTATTTATGTCTTTCGCTTTTATTTCTACCACTCAACAACACTAATCTCTTTAGAAACAAGAAAGTTATTCGCCTTACTAAAATGCTTGTTTCCAAACCAATATCCTCTATTTGCGCTAAGTGGTGAAGGATGACCACTAGTCAAAATATGATGTTTTGTAGTATCAATCAATTTGCTTTTATTTTTAGCAAATCCACCCCAAAGTAAAAAGACAATATTTTCTTTTTTATCAGAGATTTCTTTGATAACAGCATCTGTAAAAATCTCCCAACCTTGTTTTTGATGTGAAGCCGCTTCATGTGCTCTGACTGTTAATGTAGCATTGATTAATAAGACGCCTTGTTTTGCCCAATGCGATAAGTCACCACTTGTCGGATAAAGTTTGTTAAGATCCGTTTCTTGTTCTTTAAAAATATTTCGCAACGAAGGTGGATGTGTAATTCCATCATGAACAGAAAAACACAAACCATTTGCCTGCCCTACTCCATGGTAAGGATCTTGTCCGATGATAACCACTTTTAATTTATCTAAAGGACAAGAATCAAAGGCTGCAAATATGTCTTTTCCATTAGGATAGCAAGTGTATTTCTGATATTCATCTTTGACAAAACGGATGAGTTGTGTAAAATAGGGTTTGGTAAACTCTTCAGCAAGGGCTTTTTTCCAACGAGCTTCTATTTTTATATCCATGGAGTATGTTGATAATTAAGACACGAAAATACGATAATTTATACTAGATTCATATCTTTGCGTCTTTGTGCCTTACCGGTGAAAATATAATGATAACAACTAAAACATTAGACGATTTAGAATTTGATCAGGTTTTAAACCAGGTAGTTCCTTATGCTATTTCAGAGTTGGGAGCAATTGAAGTACAAAAAATTCACCCAATTTCTGATGAAAAGATACGACTAGCAGCCTTACACAAAGTAGATGAGTATTTGTCATCATTTGTCAATGAGAATAGAATCCCCAATCATTCTTTTTATAATAATGCAAAAGCCATCCATCTTTTAGGCATTGAAAACACATTTGTTGAAGCAAAAGATTTGTTAGAAATAGAAGCTAACGAACAAACATTAAGTAGTTTACTTCGGTTTTTAAAAAAATTTAAAGAGATCTATCCTGTCTTATATGAAGATTCTCAAGAAGTTTTGTTTGATAAATCAATTCCTGAATTAATCAATTCTAAAATAACTAAATATGGAGCAGTAGCAGATAATGCTTCATCATTATTAAAAAGTATTCGAAAAGAGATTAATGGCATTCGGTCGCAAATAGGTGCTAGTTTTGAAAGAGCTTTACAACGCTACCAAAAATTAGATTATTTAGATCCCATCAAAGAATCTGTCGTAGAAAGTAGACGTGTTTTAGCGGTACAAGCCATGTATCGAAAAAAGGTTAATGGTACCTTGTTAGGAACATCCAAAACAGGAAGTATCATTTTTATTGCACCACAAGCAACTTTAAAGTATTCAAGAGAATTAGAACATTTAGAGTTAGAGGAAAAGGAAGAGGTTATTCGCATTCTTAAAGAATTGACAAATGAATTGCGACCTTATCGTGATTTATTTATTCAGCACCAACACTATCTTACCGCTATAGACGTAGTTGCAGCCAAAGCAAAATATGCAAAATCAATAAATGCTTTGCTACCAAGAATAGTAAAAGAAAAAAAGATTTACCTGAGAGAGGCATATCATCCTTTACTATGGCAACAGAATATAGAAAAAGGAATTCCGATAATCCCTCAAAGCATTAAACTAGATGAGAAGCAACAAATTATTGTTATTTCTGGTCCAAATGCTGGAGGAAAAAGTATCACCTTAAAAACGATAGGATTATTACAAGTAATGGTACAAAGTGGTTTGTTAATTCCTGTTCATGAGAAAAGTGAACTCTCCTTTTTTACTACCATTCTAACAGATATTGGTGATAATCAATCTATAGAAAATCAACTAAGTACCTATAGCTATCGTCTCAAAAACATGCGTTCTTTTTTACGAAAGTGCAACGAAAACACCTTGTTTTTAATAGATGAATTTGGAACGGGAACAGATCCTGAATTAGGTGGAGCTTTGGCAGAAGTGTTCTTGGAGGAATTCTATAACAAAAAAGCCTTTGGAGTAATCACAACACACTATGCAAATTTAAAAGCATTAGCAGATGAATTAGAGTTTGCTGCAAATGCTAATATGCAATTTGATAAGCGTAGTCTAGAACCTTTATTTGAGTTGGTTACAGGGCAAGCAGGAAGTTCATTTACTTTTGAAGTGGCACAACAAAACGGAATACCTTATAGCTTGATAAATAGAGCAAAAAAAAGAGTTTCACGAAGTAAAATAAGATTAGACAAAACAATATCAAAATTACAAGGGGAACGTAACAGATTACAACGTCAATCCATTTCATTAGAAAAAGAGCAAGGAAAAGCTAATGAAGAAGCTGGCTTGTTAGCAGATAAAAAAGATAGAATTCAAGATAAATTAGCACAATTTCAGACCTTATACGATGTCAATCAAAAGATGTTACAATACGGACGAAATATCAATGAATTAACCAATATCTACTTCCAAACCAATAATAAAAAGCAATTAATTGTTGATTTTCTCAAATGGGTACAAACGGAAAGAGTGAAACACACCAAAAAAAACCCACCAAAAAAGCAAACAAGAAAAAAGAAACAAGAAGTAAAAATTAAAAATCAAAAAGAGAAAAAGCAATTAGCACAAACTGAAAAAGAGGTGTTACAAGCTGTAAAAGTAGTACGAGAAAAAAAGAAAAAAGAAGCTAAAGTCGAAGCTAAAAAAATTGCTGAATACAAGTATCAAATTGGAGATATCGTACGTTTAATTGATGGAAGAGCACAAGGTATTATAGAAAAAGTAGAGAAAAAGATACTTCATATAAATTATGGACTATTTATCACAAAAGCTAGTATTGATAAAATAGAGTTGGTAAAAGCAGTTAGAAATTAAGAATCTAGAACTCAACGAATTGTAAACATCAATCGAGATACTAGAGATGGAGAATTATTATTTTTCAGAACCTCAATTCAGTCTACTATTTTTTGTAAGGATGTGATTAATTAATGATTATACGGGAATACCTGAAAGGTGTTTTTACAAAAGCATAGGACGACGCACTATTTTTGATAAACAAACAACAAATACTAATCAATGACATCTCTTTTTTGTGTAAAATTTTACTATTTCTTTTACTTCTGTAGATTAAACCTTAGGTCAAATTAAGCTTAGTATTCTCAGCAACTCAAAATATAAATTAGCTAGGTTACTAATTTTTTTAGTGAAAAGAAAAGTCTTTTTATTTTTTTTAGTATTTTTACCCTTTATAATATAAATCATTATTTATGATGAATAGATTTACTTATTTCTTTTTAATATTGACAACGCTCTCAATGTACAACGTATATGCGCAACAAGATGCTCAATATACACATTACACTAATAATATGAATGTTGTTAATCCGGCTTATGCAGGATCTCGTGAAACACTTAGCATTGGAATCCTCGGTAGAACACAATGGTCTGGCTTTGATGATGCACCTAAAACATTTACAGCAGCCATTCATGCACCTGTTGGTAATAAATTAGGGCTAGGATTCTCAGTAATCAGTGACGGATTAGGTCCCGTTAAGGAGAACAATGTATACGCAGATGTATCCTATACAATAAACACTTCAGAAAATACAAAATTAGCTTTTGGGGTAAAAGGTGGGTTCAGTATCTTAAATCTGGCTTCAGATGTGCTTGTAACTCCTGAAATGTTAGAGACTGTAAACATGATCTCAACAGATCCTTCCTTTGAAAGTGATGTAAATAATTTTTACCCAAACTTTGGAGCAGGTTTATACTTTTATTCTAATAAATTTTATGCTGGACTTTCTGTTCCAAATATTTTAGAATCTTTATATATAGATTCCAATAGCTCTTTAGATAATAAAGCTTCAGAAGTTATGCATGGTTTCCTTACGGCTGGTTATGTTTTTGATATAAATGATAAATTAAAGTTCAAACCCGCTGCCTTGGTAAAAGTTGCCAAAGGAGCTCCACTTTCATTTGATGTTTCGGGAAGCTTTCTAATCAACGAAAAATTTGAATTAGGTGCCAATTACCGTTTTGAAGACTCTGTATCAGGTACTTTTTTGATTAATGCCTCTAAAAACTTTAGAGTTGGGTATGCTTATGATCATACGCTGTCTGAATTTGGAACTTATAATTCTGGTTCACATGAAGTTATCTTATTATGGGATATACTTACAAATAATGTTGTAAAAAACCCTCGTTTCTTTTAACCAAACTTTTCCATTACAATGAAAAAAATAGTATTTATTATATTAGTAGCTGTTACCTTCTACAGTACGGCACAAACATCAGGAAAATATAGTATTGACAATATCGATATTAATACAGAATATTCTGATTATGGAACTGCTTTTTATAAGAATAAACAAGTGGTTTTCTCTAGCCTAAAAAAGAGAACTATTATGTCTTATGTTATAAAAAACATCGGAGATCCTGAAAAACAATATTATGATCTTTACTCCGCTCAGATGGATATAGATAACCAACTAATAGATAAGGCACAATTAAATAGCAATAAAAATTCTAAGTTTCACGATGCCGATCTTGTTTTTACTAAGGATTTTAAAACTGTTTATTTTACTCGTGATAACTATACAAATGCTGAATTAAATAGAGCCTCTGATGGAGTTGCTTATTTAGCCCTATTTAAAGCTGATGTTAGTGAAGAGGGAACATGGACAAACATTGAGCCTTTACCTTTTAATAGCACTGAATATTCTACTGGACATCCAGCGCTATCAAATGATAATAAAAAATTATATTTTATATCTGATATGCCAGGTTCTTTAGGGAAGACTGATATTTACAGCGTAGATATTTTAGACAATAACACCTATAGTACTCCCGTAAATTTAGAAGAATTGAATACTCCTAAACGAGAAATGTTTCCTTTTATGAGTAAAGACAATATTCTTTACTTTTCTTCTAACGGTAGAAATGGTTTAGGTGGATTAGATATTTATGCCAGTAACTTTGAAACTACTGTTCCAAGCGAACCCGTACATTTAGTAAGCCCATTAAACGGTAAGAGAGACGATTTTGCTTTAATAATAGATTCAGAAAAGAAAACTGGTTATTTCTCCTCTAATCGTAGTGGTGGAAAAGGAAATGATGACATCTACTCTTTTACAGAAGAAACTCCAATTGTATTTGATTGTAACCAATACATTGTTGCTAAAATCATTGATGCTAAAACAACTCAACCTCTTGAAGGCGCAACACTATACGTTTTCCATAACGGAAAAATGGAGGATGAAGTAGTATTAGATAAAGAAGCTACTTATAAAATGGATGTTGATTGTAAAGAAGAATTTAGTTTTAAAGTTAAGATGGATGGTTATAATCCTACAGAAGAAGCTTTAACAACTTCTGAAAGACCAGAGTATACTAATGAATTAGAAATTGGTCTTACTCCTATTCCAAAACCAGAGGTAATTGTAAAAGAAGTACCTAAAATATACTTAGGTCCTATATATTTTAACTTTGACAAATATGCTATTCGTAAATCAATTGATGCAGATGAAGAATTAGATAGAATAATTGCCATTATGCAATCCTATCCAGAAATGATTGTAGCTATTGAATCTCATACCGATTCTAGAGGAGATGCTCTCTATAATGATTTCTTATCCCAAAACAGAGCACAGCAAACTAAAGATTATATGGTCAAAAAAGGTATTGCTGAAAATAGAATTGTTGGTGTAAAAGGACTGGGCGAATCTCAATTGACTAATCAATGTAATGGTACAGTAAAATGTAAAGAAGAAGAGCATCAAATGAACAGACGAACAATGTTTGAAATTGTAAATCCTGAATCTTATCAAAAATAATATAACCAATTAAATATTTAAAAGCGTTTCATTAAATGAAACGCTTTTTTTATAAAATGAGAAAAAAAACTTGGCATATCATAGGTTTAATGAGTGGAACTTCACTTGATGGAGTTGATTTAGCTTATATTAAATTTAGCAATAATGAAAAGTTAAGTTATAAACTCATACACACTTCAGCTATCCCGTATTCTAAACAATGGAATAATAAACTCACAAATGCTTTTACAGCATCTAAAACAGAACTTGCTGATTTAGACATTTCTTATGGTGAATTTTTAGGCTCTTTAGTGAATGATTTTATCATAGAAAATAACATTCAAGAAATAGACTTTGTCGCTTCACATGGGCACACCATCTTTCACAAACCAAATGAAGGATATACTTTGCAAATTGGAGATGGTGCCATTATTGCTAAAACATGTAAAAATACAGTTGTTTGCG
Organism: Flavobacteriaceae bacterium; assembly: GCA_029934835.1. GTDB lineage: Bacteria > Bacteroidota > Bacteroidia > Flavobacteriales > Flavobacteriaceae > DQTL01. The sequence goes on from JAOZLL010000027.1 coordinate 12,975, forward strand.
ACTTTAGATCACAAGATGTAGCTTTAGGTGGACAAGGAGCTCCTTTAGTTCCCATTGGAGATCAACTCTTGTTTTCTGAATATGATTACTGTCTTAATATTGGTGGATTTGCCAATATATCATTTGATGAAAATGGAATTCGAAAAGCCTTTGATATCTGTCCTGCTAATATCGTTTTAAATCATTATACTCGAAAAATAGGTCTTGAATATGATGATCAGGGTAAAATTGCAAAATCAGGAAAACTAGATCAGAAATTACTTACTGCTTTAGATTCTCATCCAAATTATCTTTCAAAAAATTCACTAGGAAACGAAATAGTCGTATCAGAGTTTATTCCTCTTATTGATTCTTTTAAGCTTCCTTTAGAAGATGTTCTACATACCTTTATAGAACACTTTTCCCAGAAAATTGCCAACGAATTAAAACCTAACACAACAACACTTATTACTGGTGGAGGTGCCTTTAATGATTACTTAATCGAACGGATAAAACACCACTCTCAATCACAATTAATCATACCTAACAAAGAGCTAATTGATTACAAAGAAGCCTTAATTTTTGGTCTGTTAGGTTTATTAAGAGTTGAAAATGAAATTAATTGTCTTTCCTCTGTAACAAAAGCATCAAAAAATCATTCTAGTGGTGCTATATTCACACCATGATTTTTCTTACATTTGCCTGTTGTAAATTTAAAATCAAAACAAAATGTTCAAAAGTTTTTTAGGAAGTAGCCCAAAATGGTTCAAATTAACCATAATTGGTTTTTTAATCTTTAATGTCATTTCTTTTTATACACTAGGTAAAACCATTACTTCATGGATTTTTATCTTTGAATTTATTTTCACTCTAGCTATGGCGTTAAAGTGTTATCCATTACAAAGTGGTGGACTATTGGCCATACAAATTTTAGTCTTAAATTTGACGACTCCTCACAATGCCTATCATGAAGTCAACGCTAACTTAGAAGTAATTCTTTTATTAGTATTTATGGTGGCTGCCATATATTTTATGAAGCCATTGCTGATGTTTATTTTTAGTAAGATTTTCACTAAGATTAAATCAAAATTAATTCTATCCTTACTCTTTGTATTTATTTCGGCCATACTTTCTGCATTTTTAGATGCATTAACAGTTACAGCTGTACTTATTAGTGTGGCAACTGGTTTCTATGGTGTTTATCATAAAATACATTCAAGTGATGCAGATTACGATCATGAAGGACATTTAGATAGAACACAATTAAGTGGAGAAACATTAGAACAATTTCGTAGTTTTTTACGTAGTTTAATTATGCACGGTATAGTCGGGACAGCTTTAGGTGGTGTGATGACTTTAGTTGGAGAACCTCAAAACTTATTGATTGGTGAAAAAATGGGTTGGAACTTTATTGAATTCTTTCTAAAAATGTATCATGTAACAGTGCCTGTACTATTTGCAGGTTTATTAACCACAGTCATTATTGAAAAGTTTAAACTTTTTGGATTTGGTGCTCAACTGCCAGAAGTAGCTCGAACCATCATAGAAAATTATACCGAAATAGAAGATAAAAACCGTACGGATAAACAAAAGACAGCACTCATTATACAAGGTGTTGCAGCTGTTCTATTAATTATAGCTCTAGCACTACACATTGCTCCTGTTGGTATGATTGGTTTGGGTCTTATTATTTTGCAAACTGCCTTTATGGGTATTATTGAAGAACACCAATTGGGTCATGCTTTTGAGGAAGCTTTACCTTTTACAGGTCTATTAGTAGTTTTCTTTGTAATTGTTGCCATGATCCATGATCAGCATTTATTTAAACCGATCATTGAATCCGTTTTAGCAATGGATTTAGACAAACAACCCACCATGTTTTATATAGCAAATGGTTTCTTATCTGCAATCAGTGATAATGTTTTTGTAGCTACTGTTTATATAAATGAAGTAAAAGCTGCTTTTGAGGCAGGTGAAATATCTAGAGAGCACTTTGAAAAACTAGCTGTTGCTATTAATACTGGGACAAACTTACCATCTGTGGCAACACCAAATGGACAAGCTGCTTTCTTATTTTTATTAACATCAACATTAGCTCCACTTATAGATTTATCGTACGGTAGAATGGTAAAAATGGCACTACCCTACACTATTGTTCTTACACTAGTTGGTTTATTAGGAGTGATATTCTTTTTATAAAAAACAATTAATTTAAGAACAAGCCGTTATACCAAGGTAAATTATAAAATTATTTATGTTTTTAGCATTACAACAAACAGCAAAAGTAGCTCAAGTAGTTGCAGAAGAACTCATATCTGAAGAGAAAACACTTTCTATTATTGAGCTCATTAAAAATGCAGGTATAGGTGGTCAAGTGGTCATCGCCGTCTTATTGGTGATGTTGGCAGTAGCCCTTTTTATCTATTTTGAACGAATTTCTGCCATAAAAGCAGCCTCCAAAATTGATGAAAATTTTATGAATCAAATTAAAGATCATGTAAGTAATGGTAAACTCGACGCTGCCAAAATATTATGTGCTCAAGTAAAATCACCTGCCGCTAGACTAATCGAAAAAGGTATTTCTAGAATTGGAAAGCCTTTAGAAGATATCAATAAAGCCATTGAAAATGCAGGTAGTTTAGAGATTTATAAATTAGAGAAAAATGTAAGTGTCCTAGCAACTGTTGCTGGTGCAGCGCCTATGATCGGATTTTTAGGAACTGTTATTGGTATGATTTTAGCCTTTCACGAAATGGCAAGTAGTAGCGGACAAGCCGAAATGGGTTCTTTAGCAGGTGGTATTTATACAGCAATGACAACAACTGTTGCCGGACTGATTGTTGGTATTATAGCTTACATTGCCTATAACCACTTAGTTGTAAAGACCAATAAAGTAGTGCATCAAATGGAAGCTAAATCGGTTGAGTTCTTAGATTTATTAAATGAACCTGTATAATAAAGTTGATTTGTGCAGTTGTTGATTTGTTTCTTATAACACCTTAACAAATAAACAAAAAACATTTTAAAATATGAATTTTAAAAACAGAAATAAAGTAAGTCCCGAATTTAGTATGTCATCTATGACGGATATTGTGTTTTTATTACTAATATTCTTTATGTTAACTTCAAATGCGCCCAATGCCTTAGATATGATTTTACCTAAAGCTAAAGGTAAATCTACCAATACGCAAAATGTTTCGGTTAGTATCAAAAAGAACTTAACTTACTATGTCAATGGTAAAAAATTAAGAGCTAATCAGATTGAAAGTAAATTAAAAACTGCACTTATCAATAAAGAAAAACCAACGATAATGTTACGCGTTGAGGAAAGTGTTCCTATTGAAAAAGCAGTACTTGTAATGGATATTGCCAATCGTAATAAATATAAAGTAATTTTGGCTGTGAGACCGAAATAGTCGTTAGTCGTTAGTCGTTAGTCGTTAGTAAAATAGTAAATAAATGTCATTATTCAACACCATACATAAAAAAAAATCAGCTGTAAAAACGGCTGTTGTGATGGCGTTATTAATTCTGTCTTTTTTCTTTGTTGGGATGCAATATTTAGATCCTCCTGAGGAAATGGGTATTGAAATAAATTTTGGGACTTCAGATATGGGTAGTGGTGACACTCAACCTATGGAGCCTATTAAATCTGAACCTCAACCTGAAACTCCTCAAGAAGTTACTCCTGAGGAAACTCCACAAGAAACTGCTACTGAAACCATTGAAGAAGTAGTAACCCAAGATACAGAAGAAGCTCCAGTAGTAACTCCAAAGCCAAAGCCAAAACCCAAACCCAAACCAAAACCAGAACCGAAACCCGATGCTTCAACCTCAAATGCTTTAAATAATATTTTAAATGGGCCTAGTAATGACGGAACTGCCTCACAAGGTGAAGGCGATGATCAAACAGGTGGTGATAAAGGGCAAATTGATGGTAATCCTTATGCCAACTCTTATTATGGTGGTGGAAGTGGAAATGGTAGTGGCTATGGATTAAATGGTAGAAATAAAACCTCTAATAAAAAATTTACGCAAGATTGTAACGAAGAAGGTCGTGTGGTGGTAAAAATTGAAGTGGATAGAAATGGTAAAGTAACTAAAGCCATTCCAGGCGTTAAAGGCTCTACTAATACTGCTCCTTGCCTATTAGATCCTGCTAAAAAAACAGCACTTTCTTATCGTTTTAATTCAGATTCAAAAGCACCAACAAAACAGATTGGATTTATCATTATCAATTTTACTTTGGGACAATAAGTAATGTCAAATTTTAAATGCTAAATTTTGAATGACCTACTCTGAAACTCTTCATTGGCTTTTTTCACAATTACCAATGTATCAACGTCAAGGTAAAACCGCATTTAAAAAAGATCTAACCAATATTTTAGCACTTTCTGAATACCTAAATCACCCAGAGAGACAATTTAAAAGTATTCATGTTGCAGGCACTAATGGCAAAGGATCAAGCAGCCACATGTTGGCTTCCATTTTTCAAGAAGCAGGTTATAAAGTTGGTTTATATACTTCGCCTCACCTTAAAGATTTTAGAGAACGAATAAAAGTAAACGGAACCTGTATTCGTAAGAATTGTATTATCAATTTTGTCAAAAGAAATAAAGTTTTTTTAGAACAACAAGGTCTATCATTCTTTGAAATGACCGTTGGTATGGCATTTGAATATTTTGCCAAACAACAGGTAGATATCGCTATTATTGAAGTAGGTTTAGGCGGACGCTTAGATTCCACAAATATTATTACTCCTGAAATTTCTGTTATTACCAATATAGGGCTAGATCATACTCAATTTTTAGGGACTACATTAGCTGAAATTGCCTTTGAAAAAGCGGGTATAATAAAAAGATCAATACCGGTTGTTATAGGAGAGTCTCATCCAGAAACACTTCCTGTTTTTAAAGAAATAGCTAGTAAAAATAGTAGTGAATTATTCCTTGCCGAAGCCTTAATCAAGAATATTTACCCATCCGATTTAAAGGGAAGTTACCAACAACACAATATTAAAACAGTTTTACAAACAATAGAAGTACTTCAAAATAAGGGTTGGAAAATTAGTCTTAACCATATCAAATCTGGCTTGTTAAAGGTCGTAGAAAATACGGGCTTGCAAGGTCGATGGCATATCTTAGGTTCAAAACCAAAAATCATCTGTGATACCGCTCATAACAAAGAAGGACTTCAATATACTTTAAAACAACTCACTACCGAAAATTACCAAAAGCTTCATATTGTTATAGGCGTGGTTGATGATAAAAACCTCGATACTATTTTGCCTTTATTTCCAAAAGAGGCTATTTATTATTTTTGTAAAGCTCAAGTTCCAAGAGCACTAGATTCAGAAATATTAAAAATAACAGCGTTTGAATATCAATTAATTGGTCAATCCTACACATCAGTAAAAGAAGCATTTAGACAAGCAAGAAAATCAACCAATTCATCCGATTTAATTTATATTGGTGGAAGTACTTTTGTGGTAGCTGAGGTTGTTTAATGATTTCTTATTTCAACAATTCTTAATCCTCATTTTGTTATCTTTGTTGCTAATAGTCTCTACTTTATAGGAAACTTATGGCAGGAAAAAAGAAATTTGGCGCATTTGCAGGCGTATTTACACCATCTATACTAACCATACTTGGTGTTATCATGTATATGAGAATGGGTTGGGTTGTTGGTAATGCAGGACTCATTGGTACAATTATCATAATTGTAATTGCCCATGTAATTTCCATTTCAACTGGTTTAAGTATTTCTTCAATTGCCACAGACAAAAAAGTTGGAGCTGGTGGTATCTATTACATCCTTTCCCGAAGTATGGGAATCCCTATCGGCGGTGCAATCGGGCTCACTTTATATGTAGGTACTGCCTTTTCTATTGCCTTATATCTTATCGGTTTTGCAGAAAGTTTTAATGGCTATTTTGGATTTGATACAGGTATTAATGGCTTACGCATTTCTGGAGCTGTCGCGCTTCTTATACTCACTGCCATTGCCTTAATCAGCACTTCATTTGCTTTAAAAACACAATTTTTTATTCTTGCTGCCATCGTAATCTCCTTGGTTTCTATCGCTTTTGGAACGCATGAATTCATGCCTGAATCAGTGGCTATGTTTGCTACTGAAGGTACTGTTCCTCTAGAAATTGTTTTTGCCATATTCTTTCCAGCTGTAACTGGTTTTACGGCAGGAATCGCTATGAGTGGCGATTTAAAAAATCCTAAAAAGGATATACCTTATGGAACAATTACTGCAATTTCTGTAGGTTTTGTGGTTTATATCGGGTTAGCCTTTTTCCTTGCTAATTATATCAATTCAGATGTCTTAAAAAGTGATTATAATATTTTGATGAAAATTGCCCTTTATGCACCTGCAGTTGTTGCGGGTATTTGGGGCGCAACATTATCATCTGCTTTAGGTGGTATTTTAGGTGGTCCTAGAATCCTGCAAGCTATGTCATTAGATAAAGTGACTCCTAGAATTTTTGGAAGAGGAAAAGGGAAAAACAACGAACCCGTTAATGCCTTAATTCTGGTTTTTATTATTGCTTTAGCAGGAATTCTGATTGGTAAGTTAGATGTTATTGCACGTGTAGTTTCTATGTTTTATCTAGCTGCCTATGGTGTAATTAACCTGTCTTTTTTCTTAGAAAGTTGGGCAAATCCTGATTTTCAACCTACTTTTAAAGTAAAACGTTGGATTGGTCTTATTGGCTTTATTGCCAGTTTTGCCGTCATGTTTAAACTCGATATGCTTGCCATGTTTGGTTCTATTGTAATTATATTTGGTATTTATTTTTGGTTACAACGAAAACAATTAGCTTTAGAAACTGGTGATGTTTGGCAAAGTGTTTGGGAAAATATTGTTTCCAAAGGATTAAAAAAATTAGATGCAAAAGTTGCTGACACCAGTAATAACTGGAATCCTAATATTATCTTATTTAGTGGAGAAAGTAAACACCGTCAGTATTTATTAGATTTAAGTAAAACAATATCTGGACATACTGGTATTGTTACCAATTTTAAATTAATTATAGATAAAGAAAATAGCAAGCCTTTAACACGATCAAAACAAATTGTAAAAGAAGCTGATTTTGAAAACTTAGGCATTTTTGCAAGACAGGTTAAAGTCGATAACATTTATAGAGGTATTGAAAATATTGCTAGCACATTTGGCTTTTCTGGTGTAGAACCCAACAGTATTATGATGGGTTGGCCTAAACAGCTCAATGATTCATCTGACTATTCGGTGATGACTCAGAAGTTATTACACCTTGATTACAACTTACTCTATTTAGATTTCGATAGAAAAGCAAAATTTGGCAACTACCAAACGGTAGATTTTTGGTGGCGTGAGACAGACAATAAGAATGCTGAAATGATGCTCAATATTGCTCGTTTTATCTTGCAATCATCCAAATGGCAAAATGCAAAAATTAGAGTCTTATTTGTTAATCATAATAATATTGATAACAATATCATTAAATCTAAAATTCTAAAACTAGTTGATAACATTAGAGTTAATGTCGAAATTAAAATTATTAATAATGGTGTAGAGCAAAAACCATTCTATGAGATTATTGCTATTCAATCTGTAAATACTGATTTAACTATACTTGGAATTCCAGACATTAAAACAGAAAAACAAGCCGAATTTATCCTAAACACCAATCATTTATTTGAAAGTATCGGTTCAACACTCTTAGTAAAAGCATCTAATAATTTTAATGAAGTTGATTTAAATCTTACTGATGATACTTTTATACCTACTACAAAAGCGACAAAGCTTAACACACTTCCTGTTTCAGAAAACAAAGTCATCAACAACTTAGTGTCCACGTTTGATTCTCATTTATTTGAAACAGCAAACTTGTTATCAAAACCGGCATTATCTTCAATAGCATCTAATTATCACAAATTTTTTGAGAATATAGAGACGGCACACAGCAGTATATTTAAAAATATTGATGAACAAAATGCCATAAATTATATCATATCAAAGATTCAGTTATTTTTAGGAGAGGTAAACCAACTTTCTGATGATCTTAACAGCAAAAAAATATCGAATAGCCGAGAACTACTTGATAAGGGTATTCATAAATTAGTAAACAGTAGAAATGAATTTATTGTAAATGCACCTCGTCGTGTAAAATCTTATTTATCTAATACAAAAAAGTCAAAGAATATTCGTTGGCGATCTATTCTAGACTATTATTATACTGCTAAGATACTGCCCAATACGCAAAAAAGTTTATATGATTTTGGAGTGCAGAACTTTATGTTACTCAATAATTTAGCTGAGAATATCATAAACGAAACACAAGTATATTTAGAAAGTTTGGTTTTAAATGATTCTTCTAATAAAAAGCCATTCTCTGAATTTAAAGCTACCATTACAGCCCTTCTGAGTAAACTCAAAAAAGAGAGTTTAGCACTAGAAAAGAATACTATTAACAACTTAAATTCTTTTGAAAGAGACCTTTGTATTGATTTAATAAAGACTTTAGAAAGTCCAGATAATCTCAATCATATTAAAAAATTAGCTAAAAAAATAAACAAAAAACATACTGAAAACCATAAGACAAATATATCAAGTTATGCCTCTGATTGGAAAAAGAATCAAGGTCTTGCGCATAATCAAATAAATACTGAACTGAGTTTATTTAATAGTGGATTATCTGTTTTTAAAACCAACGAAAAGATAAAAAACAGCGTTACTTCTAGTAGTATTACACCTCAATATAATAAGATAAAAATTCTTACTGAAGCCACGAATTGCCTACTAGATAATGGGGCAAATAAAATAGAAAATGACACCTTGAATAAAGAAATAGGTAAACTTGCCGAAAATAGTATTCATCTAAATTTTGCTGGCCTTATAGAAATTGAAGAAGAAAATATCTTATCAATTTCACATCCTAATTCTTCCTCAACTGAATTGATGAGTGCTAAATCATTTAATGTATTATTTGAACATCAAAATGATAGTGTAGAAAGTATTGAGCTATTTATCCCAATAATTCAAGATCATTTGATTCAAACAACTTATCTAGAACCGTTACAAGAGAATACTCAAAAATTAGAAAAGGTGTATAATCAAATTTCCGAAGAGATTTTCAACACGGCTAATTTAATTAAGCAATTGATACATGATGCTAAGAAAACAACTAAGGCAGAATCTAATGAAGAAACACTTCTAAATATTCAAACACGAATAAAATCTATGTTAAGTGGTTTAGATGAGATTTCGCTTTCTTTTAAGCATGACTTGACAACCAATTTACACAATACCTTAAGTGATCTTAGACTTAGAAATATCATTGAAAAAGCCGACTCATTAGCCAAAAGTGGTCATGCAATAGCTCGTAAAACAAAATTACGTAGTTGGTATGAAACTAAGCTTAAAACGCTTAACGAAGGCTATCAAACCATCATCAGTTTTATTATCCAACGTCAACAAGATATTGATACTCTTAACTTTGATAAAAAGCACAATCAATACCTCAGTATTATTGAACAAGTAAATAATTTCATGAATTCTTTAAAGATAAATCCGAGCGTATATAAACGATTACCTTTTTATTATAAAAAACTATTTACAGGAAGTCATATTACAAACTCTAATACAACAAATAGAGCAAAACAAATGCACACGGCACACAAGGCTATTAAAAGGATAGACAATGGGATAAATGGGGCTATCTTAGTCTTGGGAGAATCTTTATCTGGAAAATCATTTTTTACTGAAAGTCTTGCTAAATCACTTAAATCAGCAAAAAAACATCAAATCAATCCACCAGCCAAACAGAAATTTGACACCAATGATATGCATCAGGCATTCCAAAAAGCTTTTAATAAAAGTGGTACAACAGATGCCATAATAAGACAACTGGAAGCAAAATCTATCTTTATTTTTAATGACCTTGAAAAATGGTGGATCAAGGGAGAAAACGGTAGTGCAGTTATAAACTATCTTGCCAAAATGATTGAAAAATATGGTGGTAAACACTATTTCATATTAAATTGTAATATTCATAGTTACCACATCATTAGAAAAACATCAGAACTTGAAAGACAACTAGTATCAAATATTATTATGGCACCATCTAGCAAATTTGAACTAAAAGAAATTATCCTAAACAGACATAAAATTGCAGGTGCTGAAATATGGTTTGAGGAGGATTTAATTAGTGATTCAAAAAAAACAGATCGACTATTTACCGAAATACACAACTCATCTAAAGGTAATATTGGGGTAGCTTTAAACACTTGGATTAGTAGTATTGACCTAGATACTGATCAAAACTTGTTTATTGCTACTATTAAGAAACCTGTCTTTCCTAATGTGCAAAATGCTAATTGGAAATTAATACTCTACCAATTATTGATTCATAACAGATTAGGAATGGAGCAATTAAAAAGAATATTAGCAACAAATGAATCTGATTGGGTAATGGATACACTACAAGAAATACAAAAATCTGGTTTAGTTAATAAGCTTCAAAATAATGTATATGAGTTAGATGACAAGGCCATCCCTCATATTGAAAATTGGTTAAAAGAATTGAAAATTATAAAATAAAAGAAAGCAGATATGGAAAATTATATTGATAAAATACCCTATTCCTATATTGTATTCTATACGCTAATAGGTATCTTTTTGTTCTTTGGGATACGCATCTTTAATGGCTATGTAATTCCGCTTTTAAAAGAAAAACAACATTCCGTTGCAAAATCATGGCAGCGTTTAAAGATAACACTTTGGGTGGTTTATTTCACTATGTTTTACGCTACCTTATTTCAAGCCAATATGTTTATTACTTCAATTTTCACCTTAATCATATTAGGTTTAGGATGGAATTATTGGCGTAATATATTTTCGGGTATTTTAATAAAATTTAACAATCAATTTAAAGTAGGTGATCGCATCTCAACGGACTTTACATCTGGAATATTAAAAAATATTTATTTAGATGAAACAGAATTGATAAATGATGAAGGCGAATTAGTTAGTATTCCTAATTACAAATTAAATTTAGCTGTTTTAAAACATCACTTTAAGAAAAACACCATAGAAACACATTTGTTCAGAGTAAAAACGAGAAGCAATTTAAATTCAGAAGCAATTTATCAATATGCAATAGATTGCCCTTATATTTCGGCAAATCAAGAAATTACTATTATAAAAAAAGGAGAAAAAAAATATGCTGTTAAAGCATCAATTATAGATAATTCTTTTATTGAGAAAGCTCAGGAGTTTTTTAGTAAATTAGAAAGTAAAAATTAGTGTAATTTTTTTATAAAATCCTTTGTCAATTTCAAAAAGGATTCTATATTTGCAATCCTTAATTCGGGCAATTAGCTCAGTTGGTTCAGAGCACCTCGTTTACACCGAGGGGGTCGGGGGTTCGAATCCCTCATTGCCCACAAAATTAAAGTCAAAAAAACATAGTTTTTTTTGGCTTTTTCTTTTTTTAATGAGTCAAGCTCGCTTGAACGAAATTAAAAAAAGAAAAAGACAACCAATATGCGATAGCATATTTGACTTTAAATTTGTGCTAAGGTTTCCCCTAAAGGATCAGCGACCGTAGGGAGCTAATCCTGTAACTAAAAGAAAAAGACAACCAATATGCGATAGCATATTTGACTTTAAATTTGTGCTAAGGTTTCCCCTAAAGGATCAGCGACCGTAGGGAGCTAATCCTGTAACTAAAAGAAAAAGACAACCAATATGCGATAGCATATTTGACTTTAAATTTGTGCTAAGGTTTCCCCTAAAGGATCAGCGACCGTAGGGAGCTAATCCTGTTAACTGAAAAAGAAAAAGACAAGCAATATGCGATAGCATATTTGGCTTTAGGTTTGTGCTAAGGTTTCCCCAAAAGGATCAGTGACACTTGCCGACTTGTTTTAAGCGTTCATCATCCATAGCAAAACCTTTGAACCTGAGTTCGACCTAAGGTTTCTTTACAGCTTAGATAAATTTTTTCATATTCTTGTTAAATTTTTGAAGGACTAACTGGTTAATTTGATAAGAATATGGTAAAATTTATCAAGCCCAAAGGGAAATAAAAGAAAAGGCAATCTTTTTTGCGTAAAACAATCAAAATATCTAGATATTCCTTCTTATTTTACACTTCAAACCTTACCTTTTCTTTTAATTCTGTAGATCAAACCTTAGGTCGAACTCAGGTTTTGATAATGTATTCATGCAGTATCTCGGTAGCCCATTTTCTAAATTGAGTTGCTCTTGATGAATTTACTCTATAACCAACTGCTGTTATAGCTTTAAGGTTGTAGTATTTTACTTGTTTTGTTTGCGTTTTACCTTCAATTGCTCCGTGTATTGTGGTATGTCAGAAATCCCGACAAACCACTTTTTCATCTAGCTCATTGGTCTCAAAAATATTTTTAAGGTGTTCTGCAATCGTACTTCTTCCTTTTTCAAAAAGTTCACTCATCAACTTTTGAGTAAGCCACAAAGTATCTTCTTTAAAAAATACATCTATATTTACTTTGCCTGTTTCTGTTTTAAACAACACAAAGTTATTGACTAATTGTAAAGCGGTATTTTGTTTATTTTTTGGTATGATATTCTTAGCTTTTTTTATTAGAATTTAGTAATTTCCCATCCTCTGATATATCTGTAATTCGTAAATATCTTGTTTTTGATAAAGAAAATTCCTCCGCAATTGCGGGTATTCCATAAATGCCACAAGAATTTTCAAAACACAAATTTTTTAACAAATCAGTTTTCATCTATCAACCCCTTTAAATTAATATCTTTATCCAACATCTTTTTTACTTCTTTATCAAAATCACTTTCAAACAAACGGTCTTGTATAATACGGTATTTTTCAAATTCGGTTTCGGCTTTGTCTTTGGCTATTTTTGCGGTTATTTTTCCTGTGTCTTGTAGTACTTTTCTGTCGTCGTATTCTAAAAATAAATCCAAACGTTTTGCCCAATCTTGCATGCTCATGGGTATGTTTCGCTTGGCTCGTTCTTCGGCTAAATCTAAATAGGCATTGACAATACGCCCTAGAGAAGCTAACTCGTCCTTTGTTAGGTAATTTTTGGCAATGGAAACATCTGTCTTTAGTACTTTACCATCTGGGCTGTTTTTCCAACTGGTTAATCCCATATTTTGTTTGTCTGCAGCTACTCTTTTATAAATTAACTCTGCTGCGGTGTGCCCATGTATGCCATAATGAAACTTGTTTTGCACTTTTGCAAAAAAGTTATGGGTGCTTACGGCACTTTTATCATAATCTAAACTGGTGGCATAAATATCGGTTACTTTTTGATAAAAATTTCGTTCGCTGAGTCGTATTTCTCTAATCTCAGCAAGTAGTTCTTCAAAGTAATTTTTATCTAAAAAAGCGCCGTTTTCTAATCGTTTTTTATCGAGCACAAAACCTTTTATGGCAAAATCTCGTAATACTCTTGTTGCCCATTGCCTGAATTGGGTTGCTCTTACTGAATTAACGCGATAACCAACTGATATGATAACATCGAGATTGTAAAATTCTACATTTCGCTCTACATCTCTTTTTCCTTCGGTTTGAACTATTCGAAATTTTCGAATAGTTGCTATTTTAGCTACTTCGCCACTAGTAAAAATTTCTTTTAAATGGTAGTTAATTGTATTTACTTTTACTTCAAAAAGCAACCCCATTAATTTTTGAGTGAGCCATACCGTTTCGTCTTGGTATCGTGCTTCTATACTGTTTTCGCCAGCTTGTGCCGTAAAGGTTAAAAACTCTACTGTGCTATTTCGTATTAACTTTTTACTCATTTTTGATTTTGCATATTAACTCTCCTCAATAATTTTTATCTCCTCCTTTGTTAAACCATATAGCTTATATACCATTTGGTCTATTTCTTTTTCTAATTGTGAGGTGTCAGAGGTTGGGTTGTCTTTTTTTAGAGCAAGAATTTGATTGACTATTTTATTAATATCTTGTTCTTGTTGTTCATTGGGGAATGGTAACGGAACTTGTTCTAAAAATACTTTTTTATATCTTATTTTACCAACTAATTCACCACCCATATAGAAATTTTTAAATATAAAAGTGACTGCCTTTGAATTAAGTAAAGCTGTTATATATTTTAAATTCTTACCTGTTATAAAAAAGACTATAGCCTCTGGATAATAATTTAGTTCATCATAATAAAACTGAGGTTCACTTACAATTTCTGAAAAAATTACTTTAGGTTTTTCAAATTCATCTATATATGCGCAATTTCTTAAATTAGTCCAATCATCACCTTTATCATATCTTTTTCTTGCTTTCTGCTCAAATTTTAATAAATGTTTATATATAAATGGGTAATCATCTTTTACACTAATTCTTTGTATCTCTTTGTTTTTTATACCATTATGGGAGTTTATAATATAGAAATCACTAAAATTACAAAAATACCTACGTGTATCTCTTCCTCTTAATATTGGTTTTAATATCTCTTTGTTTTTATATTCTAAATTAACTAAATCATCAAACTCTTTGCGATTAATAATAAAAGCATCATTATAACCCGTTAATAAACCTCTGTTAATATTAATATTATAATCTTGAAGTTTTCTATATTTCGACACCTTTTGTTTTATCTCAAGAAACTCATTACTTATAATATTCCAAATATCACTTGAAAGCTCTAAATTATTTACTGAATTTTCTTTAAAATAATCTTTTAACAATACATCCTCAGGGTTATCTTTATCCTTAAATCTAACAGCTTCTATAGAATTAGTATTATTAGTTTTTTGTGAACTTATTATATTTGTATGAACGATTGCACTATCAAAAATTAAATTTTGACCAAAATCCATTAGAAAAATCGAATTCATTTTAGTCGTAAAAAACAATCTTAATGATTCTCCATAACCTGCTCTTAACCATTTGTTTGAAATTATAAATGTATTGTTTCCATTAGGTGCTAATACGTTATAAGCTAACTCACAAAACAATGCATAAATGTCACCACTTTTAATTGTAGAATATCTTTTAATAAAATACTTGCTTTTAAAAATTGAATCGCTACTCAAACTAAAGTACGGTGGATTACCAATCACCACATCAAAACCAATATAATCTCCCTTATCACCCAATACTTCAGGAAACTCAAAACGCCATTCAAAAGCATTATTGTATATTACATTATTTACTATTTCGTCATTTTCTTTTGTTGTTATATCTGCATCACTTTTTAATTTTTTAAGATTGACCTTATCCGCTTTTTTTATCTTTTCACCAAACTGTTCTAAATTATTGAGTCTATCTTTTTCTTGATTATATAGACCTTGTAACTTTTGAGCTTCAATAATTGAACTTGTATTAAGACTACTTGTAAAATTGTTTTTTACTTCATCAATTATGGCTAAAACCTCACGTTTTGTTTCTTTACTATTAGTCGTTTTATAGTCTGAAACCGCTTGTTTATAGTCTTTAAAACTATATTTAACCTCTTTGCCTTTAAAGGCATCTGAAAGATTATCAGTTAAATCAAAACGACTAATTAGCGAATTACCACATTTGATATTAATATCAATATTAGGTAAGGTTTTAAGTTGGTTTTCATTTGTGTAATAAGCATTTTTTAATAACTCTATCCACAAACGTAGCCTACATATTTTTACTGAATTGGGGTTTATATCTACTCCAAACAAACAATTTTCTATGAGTGTTTGCTTTTCGTGAAATAAGGTGTGTTGTATGCGTACACTTTCTTTATCTGTAGGCTTGTAATCAAATAACAACCCATCATTTTTAATAATATAGAGTTCGTCATTTTCTATTTGAATATCTAAACGTAAGGATAAACCTTTGGCATCAA